>DAICXL010000100.1:0-257 GCA_027312185.1 Caulobacterales bacterium
AAGAGGACTGGCGTCATGCGATCGAGCTGACCCTGCAGCGCTTCGGCCGCCTCGATGTCCTGGTCAACAACGCCGGGGTGGCGCTGGGCGGCGGCGTCGAGGACACCACCCTGGAGCAGTGGCGCTGGCTGATGGCCATCAACCTCGATGGCGTCTTCCTGGGGACCAAGCACGCGGTGGGCGCGATGAAGGGCCATGGCGGCTCGATCATCAACCTGTCCTCGATCGAGGGGCTGATCGGCGACGCCAACCTCGCC
>DAICXL010000100.1:267-7908 GCA_027312185.1 Caulobacterales bacterium
GGCGGCGTGCGCATCTTCACCAAGTCCGTGGCCCTGGACTGCGCCAAGCGCGGCTATGGCGTCCGGGTCAACTCCATCCACCCCGGCTACATCAGCACCCCGATGGTCGAGGGCTATGTGCATTCCCAGGCGGATGCGGAAAGCGCCGAACGGGCCCTGGCCGCCCTGCACCCCCTGGGGCACATCGGCGAGGCGGACGACATCGCCTATGGCGTGCTCTACCTGGCGTCGGACGAGTCCAAGTTCGTCACTGGCAGCGAGCTGGTCATCGACGGCGGCTATACCGCGCAGTAGCCGCGGCCCACGGAGGCTTGCATGTGGACACGTAGGATCATCGGCTGTGCGATCGGACTGGCGGGGCTGGCCATACTGGCCGCCCTGGGCGTGGCCATCTACGACCACGCCGCGTCGCGGGCGCTGGTCGACCTGGGCATACCGGGCGCCATGCTCGCCGGCTTCGCGGGCCTGGCCCTGGCCTTCATCGGCGGCGCCGTCGCCCTGCGGCGCGGCGGACGCTCCTAGGCAGAATGGCGGTCTAAAGGGGTCACCGCTCGGGCGGCGGCTCCAGGCTGCGCAGGTAGGCGACCAGGTTCGCCACCTCGTCTTCGCCCAGCACGGCGGCCGGCATGCGCGGGTTGATGATGCGCGCGCCTTCGTCGAGGGGCCTGGGATGGTCCGCGAGCATGCCGCGCTCAAGCAGCTCGGCCAGGCCGCCCGCCCCGTAACGTCGATGCAGGGTGCGGAACGGCGGAGCGTCGGCGAGCGGGCTCTCGCCGGCCGCCACGGCGTGACAACCGCCGCAGTTGCGCTGGGCGATGAGCAGCCCCGCCTTTTCAGCCGTGGACTCCGCCGCCAGGGACGGGGTCGCGGCGCCCGCCGCAAGGGTCAGGGCGAGGAGGAAGAGTCGCGCCGTCATCGGCGGTCACCTTTCAGGTGGGCCGGGCCGCTCGGTCCAGCCACCGAGGGATAGCTCATGCCGCCTCGCGGTGCGAGTCCGCGTCTTCGCTCCGCCATGGGGCCGGCGACCGCCGGTCGGCCAGGGCGCAGCGGATCTGGCCGTAGCCGAGCGCCACGATGAAGGCGGCGAAACCGGCCACGACGAGGGCCAGATAGGCGAAGTTGGCGGTCGACATGAGCCTGCTCCGTTGTTGCCGCGCCATGACGCCGCATCTTTCGCCGGGCCGCCTTGATCCGGCTCAAATCACGCCCAGGTCGCAAAGCGCCGGGGCCGCAAAAAGGTGAAGGGCCGGCGCGGGGGAGCCAGCCCTTCAAGGCGACGGCCTGCAGGGAAGAGGGGGGCCGGCCGTCGCAGCGACCCTCCGCCGGCCCGGCCAGCTCCGCCTTGAGCCAGATCAACACCGCCGACCGCCCCCCGGGCGACGTTTGAGCCAGATCAGCCCGGCTCGCAGCAGCGCTTCGTATTCATGGTGTTTGGATCTGTGGAGACCCCCATGGCGCGCCGCGTGCTGATCATCAACGGCCACCCGGACCCGAGCCCCAAGCGCTTCTGCGCCGCCCTGTGCGACGCCTATGCAGCGGGGGCGCGGGCGACAGGTCGTGAAGTCCGCCGGCTCGAGGTCGGCGCCCTGGACCTGCCGTCCATGCGCAGCGCTGAGGACTTCGTCGGCGGCCCCCTCACCCCCGACGTCCAGCGCGCCCAGGCCGGGATCGTCTGGGCCGACCACCTCGTCTTCGTGCATCCCCTGTGGCTCGGCGCCGCGCCGGCCCTGTTCAAGACCTTCTGCGAACAGGTGTTCCGCTACGGCTTCGCCATTCCCCACCCCGGGACGCAGGCGAGGACGCCCACCGGTCTGCTCAAGGGCCGGTCCGCCCGCATCATCGTGACCATGGGCATGCCGGCGCTGTTCTATCGGCTGGGCTTCGGGGCCTTCGGGGTCCGCGGCTTCGAGCGCAGCGTGCTGGGGCTGTCCGGCGTCCGCCCGATCCGGCGCACCCTGATCGGCCAGGTGGAGGGCGCGCCGGAAGCGCGCCGGCGCTGGCTGATGGAGGTGAGGCGCCTGGGCGAGCGGGGCGTCTGAGCCCAGGGGCCGGACCCTAGCCCAGAGAGGCTCCCACAAGCCTGCCCGCACCGAAGGTGATGGCGGCCGCGGCGTAGCCGATCAGCAGTTGCCGCAGGGCCGAATAGGCCAGCCCCCGGCCCGTGAACAGGGCGGTGGCCGCGCCGACGCCGGCGAGCGCCACGCCGCTGAGCGCGACGCCGGCCCAGATCGCCGACGGACCGGACACGAAGAAGAACGGCGCCACCGGGAAGATCGCGCCGACGGAAAACAGCACGAAAGAGAACCCCGCGGCCGACCACGCCGAACCGCCCAGGCCTTGCGGATCGATGCCGAGCTCTTCGCGCACCAGGGCGTCGAGGGCGGTCGTCGGGCTGGCGAACATCCGGTCGGCCAGGGCGCGCGAGGTCGTCTCGTCCAGCCCCTTGGACTGGTAGATCAGCACCAGCTCCTCCTTCTCGGCCTCGGGGGCGGCCTCCAGTTCGGCCGCCTCGGTCGCGATCTGCTTGGCGCTCAGCTCGCGCGCGCTGTTGACCGACAGCCACTCGCCCATGGCCATGGAGCATCCACCGGCGACCAGGCCGGCCAGGCCGGTCAGCAGGATGGTGCGGGAATCGACCGCCGCCCCGGCCACGCCCATCACCAGGCTGAGGTTCGACACCAGGCCGTCATTGGCCCCGAGCACGGAAGCGCGCAGGGCGTTGCCGCCGCCGCCCCGGTGACGGCCCTCGAGCTGGGCCAGGGCCGAGCCCGACAGCCCTCCGGCCGGCGCCGAGGCGGCGCCGATCAGGCGGGCGTGGGCGCGTTCGTCTCTGGGCAGGCCCGCCGCCTCGGCGTCAGGCTGGCTGTCATAGGCGGCGCTGTCGCGGGCTTCGGTCCCGGCGATGACCGGCAGGACGAAGGCTGGACCAAAGCGGCGGGCCAGCCAGCCCAGGCTGCGGGCGCGTAAGGAGGGACCGTGGCGCTCCGCGCCGGCGCCGCTGCGTTCGAGGTGGCCGCGCCAGAACTCGGCGTGGGCGCGCTCGACGACCGCCAGTCGCCGATAGACCCCCGCCAGCTTCGGATCGCGCTCCGCATCCGCCAGGGCCTCATAGACCGCCGCGCCGTCGATCTCGGCGCGAAGGTTGTCGCGATACCGCCGGATGTCGGCGTCGGTCATGCGGCGCTCCCCCGGACCCAGCTTCGGCGCTGCCGTCTGGACCGTAAAGGGGCTCTAGGCGACGTAGCCCTCGACCGCGGCGCGATTGAGCAGTTCGACCCGGCGAAAGCTCGGCAGGGCGATGACGCCGTCCCGCTCCAGCTGGGTCAGGGAGCGCGACACGGTCTCGATGGTGAGGCCCAGGTAGTCGGCGATGTCGGTGCGCGACATCGGCAGCTCGACGCTCCGGCGCTCGCCCGTGCGCTCCGACATTTCGAGCAGGAAGGCGGCGATCCGCTCCATGGCGCCCTTGCGGCCGAGGAGCAGCATATGGTCCTGCAGCCGGCGCAGGTCACGGGCGGTGACGCCCCACAGGGCGCGGGCGGCGGCGCAGTCGCGGTCGGCGGCCCGGTCCACGGCGATCCGCTTGACCAGGGCGATGCGGCAATCGGTGATCGCTTCGGCGCACAGGCTGTGGACCTCCCCCGCCTCGAGCCCGAAGACGTCGCCGGCGAAGTGGAAGTCGGCGATCTGGCGGCGGCCGTCGCTGAGGATGCGGGTGGTGCGCACCGCGCCCGAGACGACCTTGTAGACGAAGTCGGCCGCCTCGCCCTCGCCGTAGATCTCTTCGTTGCGGCTGAAGGGCATCACGAAGCCCGGAGCGGACACGCCGGCGGTGAGGTTGAACACCTTGCCGCCGGACGTCGTCATCGGGCCGGACATCGAGCCGATCGCTCCGCCGCCCATTCCACCGTCGATGTCGAAGTTGCGCATGTCGGTCTCCCCGAAGATGGCGAAGGAGTAGGCCGCCGACCGGTCCTGGAAAATTCGTGTCATCCCCCTAAGGGCTGTTACGGAGGCGCGGCCTACGGACAATCCACAGGGTGCGGGCCGCCGCCGGATGGGGAAATTTGCGCCTGCGCGCGCGGAGTCCCCAGCTGTCCCGATCCAGTCCCCCTCAGTTCCTCGCGGGCTCCCGCCCATCTTCGTTCGACCATGACCGTGACGGCCGTTACGATGGCCCCATGATCGTCGAGCGGATAAGCGGCCCTAAAGCCTACGCCTTGACGTTGATCCTCGCCTTGGGAGCGGTGGCCGTCCGGGCCGCGTTCGCACCGGCGCTTGAGCAGCAGAGCGCCTTCCTGTTCTTCGTCCCCGCCGTGCTGGTGGGCGCCGGACTCTGCGGCCTGGGGCCCGCGCTCCTGGCCGGGGCGATCGGCCTGGCGGCGGGGCTGCAGGTTCTTGCTGTCGACGGGATCAATGCCTCGGACGCCGTCAGCGCCGTCGTCTTCTCTGTTCTGACCCTCGGCATCGCCGCGGCCGGCGAGCGGCTGAAGAAGGCCAGGGCCGAGGCGGACGCCACCGATCTGCGCCGCCGGGAACGAGAAGCCCACCTGCAGTCGATCCTGCAGACCGTGCCGGACGCCATGATCGTGATCGACGAGCGGGGCGGCGTGCAGTCGTTCAGCGCCGCCGCCGAGCGGCTGTTCGGCTGGACGCCGCAGGAAGTGATCGGCCGCAACATCCGGATGCTGATGCCCTCCCCCTACCGTGAGGCGCACGACAGCTATCTGGAGCGCTACATGACGACCGGCGAGCGGCGGATCATCGGCACGGGCCGCGTGGTGGTGGGCGAGCGCAAGGACGGGTCCACCTTTCCCATGGAGCTGTCGGTCGGCGAGATGGAGTCGCAGACCGGCCGCTACTTCACCGGCTTCGTGCGCGACCTGACCGAGCGCCAGCAGACCGAAACCCGGATGCAGGAGTTGCAGGGCGAGCTGATCCACATGTCGCGGCTCACCGCCATGGGTGAGATGTCCTCGACCCTGGCCCATGAGCTCAACCAGCCCCTGTCGGCGATCACCAGCTATCTCAGCGGCTCGCGTCGCCTGCTGGAGGCGGACAGCCCCAACATCGCCCGGGTGCGGGACGCCATCGAAAAGGCCGGCGACCAGGCGCTGCGGGCGGGCGACATCATCCGCCACCTGCGCGACTTCGTCTCCCGCGGCGAGACCGAGCGCCGGGTCGAGAACGTGGCCAAGCTGGTCGAGGAAGCCGCCGCCCTGGCCCTGATCGGCGCCCGGCAGCGTGGCGTGCGCACCTGGTTCCGCCTCGATCCCGCCCTCTCCGAAGTGGTGGCCGACAAGGTCCAGATCCAGCAGGTGCTGGTGAACCTGATCCGCAACGCCCTGGAGGCGATGGAGGACCAGCCCCGCCGCGAACTGGTCGTCTCGACCGAGCCGGCCAAGGACGACATGGTGCAGGTGTCCGTGGCCGACACCGGCACCGGCCTGGCGGAAACCGTCGTCGCCTCGCTGTTTCAGCCTTTCGTCACCACCAAGGCCAGCGGTATGGGGGTCGGCCTGCCGATCTGCCGCACCGTGGTGGAGGCCCATGGCGGACGCATTTGGGCCGAGCCGAATCCCGAGGGCGGGACCATATTCCGCTTCACCTTGAGGCGGTTCGCCGAGGCCGAAGAAAAGGAGCCGTCCGATGTCGGGTGAGCCGATCGTGCATGTGATCGACGACGACGAGGCGATCCGCCAGTCCCTCGCCTTCCTGCTGGACACAGCGGGTTTGACCGCGTGCGCCTACGACTCCGCGGAGAGCTTCCTGACCGTCCTGCCCGGCCTGGGCGCCGGGTGCATCGTCACCGATGTCCGCATGCCGGGGATGAGCGGCCTGGACCTGGCCCGCCGCGTGAAGGAGCTTGGCACGGCCATGCCCATCGTGGTGATGACAGGCCACGGCGACATCCCCCTGGCGGTCGAGGCCATGCGGGCAGGGGCCTTCGACTTCATCGAAAAGCCGTTCAGCGACGACGTCATGCTGGGGGCGGTGCGGTCGGCCATCGGCCGCGGGATCGACGCCGGCCGCGAGAGCGCTGAGCGGGCTGCGCTGTTGTCGCGGCTGGACAGCCTGTCGATCCGCGAACGGCAGGTGCTCGACGCCCTGGTCGCCGGGCGCGCCAACAAGGTGATCGCCTACGAGCTCGGCATCAGCCCGCGCACCGTCGAAGTCTACCGCGCCAACGTCATGACCAAGATGCAGGCGTCGAGCCTGTCGGAGCTGGTGCGGATGGCCATGATGGCCGGGGCCGCCTGACGTGGCCACAGGGCGTTGATCCGCTACCCGCGGCGGGCCCGGGTCCTGGCCGCCTGCCTCTCGGGCCTCGCCGGCTATGTGGACGCCATCGGCTTCCTCCAGCTCGGCGGCTTCTTCGTATCATTCATGAGCGGCAACTCCACCCGCCTCGGCGTGGGCGCAGCCCAGGGCTCCACCGCCGCCCTGATCGCGGCGGGACTGATCGGGTCCTTCGTCGCCGGGGTGGTCGCCGGCTCCCTGGTCGGGCGTCTTGTGGACCGCCGCCGGGCCATGACCGTGCTGCTGTTCGTGGCCGCCCTGCTGGCCGGCGGGGCCCTGCTCGACACCGCGGGGCTGGAGGCCGCCGCCGCCGCCCTGATGGCGGCGGCCATGGGGGCGGAGAACACCGTCTTCGAGCGCGACGGAGAGGTCAGCATCGGCGTGACCTACATGACCGGCAGCCTGGTCAAGTTCGGCCAGCGGCTGACCGCCGCCCTGCTGGGCGGCGACCGGCTGGCCTGGGCGCCCTATCTGCTGCTGTGGCTGGGCCTGGCCTGCGGCGCCATGGCCGGAGCGGCCGCCTGGCATGGCTTCGGGCTGAACGCCCTGTGGGGCGGGGCCGCCGCCGCCGCCGCCCTTTCGATCGCCGCGCCCTGGGCCGCAGTCGACGAGCCGGAAAGCCCGTGAGCATGCAATCGGCGTATCTACTCCCGACCCGCCGCGGGGTTTGCTAGACAGGCCCAAAGGCCCGCCGCGCGGGCGTGTGGAGGATCCGTACCATGGGCATGCTCGTCGACGGCAACTGGCAGGACACCTGGTACGACACCAAGGCCACGGGGGCGCCTTCAAGCGCGAGATGAGCCAGTTCCGCCGCTGGGTCACCCCCGACGGCGCGCCCGGGCCTTCCGGCGAAGGCGGCTTCGCCGCCGCCCCCGACCGCTACCACCTCTATGTCAGCCTGGCCTGCCCCTGGGCGCACCGGGTGCTGATCATGCGCCGGCTCAAGCGGCTGGAGGCGATGATCCCGATCTCGGTGGTCAACTGGCTGATGCTGGAGAACGGCTGGACCTTCGAGCCCGGCCCCGGCGTCACGGGCGATCCGATCAACGGCGCGTCCTACACCTGGCAGGTCTATGTCGCCGCCGACCCGCACTACACCGGCCGCGCCACCGTGCCCATCCTGTGGGACAAGCAGCAGGGAACCATCGTCAGCAACGAGTCCGCCGAACTGATCCGTATGCTGAACTCCGCCTTCGACGGCGTCGGCGCCGCCCCGGGCGACTACTACCCCGAGGCGCTGCGGGATGAGATCGACGCGGTCAACGCCCGCGTCTACGCCACCCTGAACAACGGGGTCTACCAGTCGGGCTTCGCCACCACCCAGGAAGCCTATGAGACGGC
>DAICXL010000100.1:7918-8192 GCA_027312185.1 Caulobacterales bacterium
GCTGGAGGAGCGGCTGGGCAAGGGGCGCTATCTGATGGGCGACGTGCTGACCGAGGCGGACGTCCGGCTGTTCCCGACCCTGATCCGCTTCGATTCCGTCTACCACGGCCACTTCAAGTGCAACGTTCGGCGGATCGTCGACTACCCCAACCTGTGGGGCTACGTGCGCGACATATATCAGATGGACGGCATGGCCGGGACCGTCGACTTCCAGCACATCAAGAACCACTACTACCAAAGCCACCCGATGGTGAACCCGACCGGGATCGTGCCG
>DAICXL010000101.1:0-8178 GCA_027312185.1 Caulobacterales bacterium
CCCGGCGCAGGCCGAGCCCGCGCAACATCTCCAGGGTGTGGGGCTCGAGGCGCAAGGCCGCCATGGGCAGGGGGGCGAGAGCGGCCTCGCCCACCCCGACGCCGGCGATGGGATCGGGGGCGAAGCGGGCCAGGGCCCAGGCCAGCCCCGGGGTGTCGGCGACCCCGCAGCGGGCGGAAAAGCCCAGGCGGGCGATGCGGCGGGTCAGGTCCCGGGCCAGGGTCTCCTCACGGCCGAACAGGGGCTGGCAACCGGTGATGTTGAGGTGGACCCCGTCCGGGGGATCGACGGCCAGGGAGGGGGTGTAGCGGCGGCACAGCTCGGCCACGCCCCTCAGGGCCGCCCGGTCCGAAGCCGACGCCCTCTTCCAGGTTCAGCCGGTAGACGACGGGCACGCCTTTCGGCGTCGCCGGCTGGGTCAGGCCCAGCGCCTGGGCCGCCGGGTCCAGGGCCTCGATGCGGACGGCGTTAGCCTGCCTGGCGATAAGCGCCAGGGGCGTCCCCAGCTGCGGCTGGGCGCGCCGGATCCGGTCGATCGGCAGCCGGTCGAGCCACAGGTGCAGATAGCGGCGCGGCGGGTCGGAAAAGGCGGTCGTCACTGTCCCACTCCAGGGTCCATTCGCCGGTGGGTCCCAGGCGGTTGCGAAGAAGGGCCAGGCCGAAGGCGGGGCGCCCCAGACGCCGGCGCCGGCCCCGGCTGACCCGGGGCTCCACCCGCCAGCGAGTCAGGGCCGCGCTGGTGGCGTCGAGATCGCGGGTCAGCATCAGGGCCAGGGCCCCGCTGCGCCGGGCCGAGAGGTTGAAGCGGCGGGTGACCGAAAGGTCGAGGCGGGGCGCGTGGCCCAGGTCGGCCAGGACCGCCGCCGCGGCGCCGGAGCGCAGGGTCTCGTCGACCACCCTCAGCGCATCGGCGACGGTGCGCACCTCCGCCATCCCGATGCGGTCGGGATCGAGGCCGAGGGCGTGCAGGCCGGGGGCGTAAACCCGGCCGCCCTCGCAGGCCGCTTCCTGGGCCTGGACCAGCAGCACCCGTCCCCTCGGCGAGGCGGCCAGCGCCCGGGCCATGACGGCCAGCCCGAAGCCGAGCGGCGCGCCCCCCTGCCCCGCCGCCTGATGCACGCCCGCCCCCAGGCCGCCGCCGCAGATGGCGTCGATCGCCTCGCAGCCCAGGCTCACGGCGCAAGGCGGCGCGTCCTGCAGGCGCGTATTCAGGCCGCCGACCAGCTTGAGTGCGGTCATATTCATGGTTTGTTCCGCCGCGCCAGAAAGGCCAGGGGCGCGGCCGTCTCGCCCTTGCGCGCCGCCATGGCCAGGGTGCGCTGGCGCTCCTGGCACAGGGAAGCGGCCGGGCAGGCGCCGCAGCGGGTGTGATTGGGCTGGCAGAGCACCTGGCCGAGGCGTTTGAGCAGCCAGTGCAGGTCGAAATAGTCGTCCCCGCTCCAGTCGCGCGGCGCCGCCGCCATGATGGCGTGGCGCACCGCCGCCGGCTCGGCGTTGCGCTCGGCCAGGCCGATGCGCCGGGCCACGCGCCAGACGTGGGTGTCGACCACCATCACCGGCCTGCGCAGGCTGGAGAAATTGAGGATGGAGGCGGCCGCCTTGTCGCCCACCCCGGGCAGATTCTTCTGCAGCCAGGCCATGGCCTCATCGACCGGGACTTCGGCGAGGAAATCCAGGGACAGTTCGCCCCTCAGCGCCATGATCCGCTGCAGGGCTTCGGGCAACCAGCCTCCCTTGATCTGGGCGTGGGTGACGGGGCCGATGGCCTGCTCGACCTCGGCGGGGGACGCCTCGGCCAGGGTCTGCCACGGGCGGAACAGGTCGCGCAGCCTTTGATAGGCAGCCCAGGACATATCCTCGTGGGTCATCGACCCCACCATTGCGCGGACCAGCTGGTCGACCGGGGCCAGGGGCCGCGGCCCATCCAGGAAGCTGCCGAAGGCGGCGCGCAGGCGCTGGTGGAGGACGGCGACGGGAGCGGAATCGGAACTGAGGGCCAGGGACAGCTGCATCGGAAAACCTCCGAGCCGTTTAGAACATATCAAGAACGCCGAGTCGAATCGGCCGTTCCTTTCGCGGCGCCTCAGCGCGGGTCGAAAAGGTCCGGCTCGTCGCTGGCCCGGGCCCCCTCGATCTCGAGCAGCCGGCGCTTGGTCTCGACCCCGCCGGGGGCGGAGAAGCCGTGCAGCCTGCCGCCGGCGGCCAGCACCCGGTGGCAGGGCACGATGACGGGGATGGGGTTCTCGCCCAGGGCCCGCCCCACCGCCTGGGCGGCGCCGGGCTCGCCCAGGCGCGCGGCCACCTCGCCATAGGTGAGCGTGCGTCCCGCCGGAATGGCGCGGGCGATGTCATAGACCCGGCGGTTGAACAGGGACGCGCCGGCGAGGTCGACCGGTATGGCGGCCAGCTCGTGCAAGGCCCCGGAGAGGTGGGCCGTCACCGCCGCCACGGCCTCGGCGCAGGCCGGCGGCGCGGGCGCCTCGCGCGCGTCCGGATAGCGGCGGGTCAGGCGCTCGCGGGTGCGGCCTTCGTCGCCTTCCGGCAGGAGGAAGCCGACGATCCCGCCCTCGCCCCAGACCAGGGCGCAGCGGCCGATCGCCGTGTCGAACAGGGTGAAGCCGAGCGACATGGCCGCAAGCCTAGCACAGCTGCGCAAACCCGACAGGCGGCGCGGCCAAGGGCCTTTGGGGGGTCAGTCCGCCCGGGCCGCCACCTGCTCCAGCGCGTCGAGGAACCGCGGCCACCCGGCCTTGGCGCCGCCGTAGAACTGCGCCTGATCCGGACGGAACCCCGTCTGCTCCATGCGCAGGCGCGTGCCCGTCGCCGTGGGGGTCAAGGTCCAGGTGACGACGCTCTCCAGCCCATGGGCGGCCCAGGTGTAGGCCAGGGTCCTGGCCGGCTCGACCGCCGTCACCTGGCAGTCGACGACGCCCCAGTCGGCGGTGAAGGTGAAGCCATGGCCGACCACCGGCGCGAAATCGGTCTTCATCAGCCAGTCCTGGATCAGGTGCGGCTGGGTCAGGGCGCGCCAGATCTTCTCCGGCGGGAAGTCCACCTCCCGTTCGACGACGACGGACAGGGTTTCAGCCGCGGTATCGGTCATTGGTCCATCCTTTTCAGCAGGTCTTCGAGATGGTCGAACCGGTTCTCCCAGAAGCCGGTCATCCGGCTTGTCCAGTCCGTCAGCGGGGCCAGGGCGCCGAGCTGGGCGCTGTAGTGCGTCTGGCGCCCCTGGTGGCGGTCGCTCACCAGTCCCGCCTGTTTGAGAACCCCGAGATGTTTGGAGACCGCCGGCTGCGACACCCCTGCCTGGGCCGTTAGAGCCCCGACCGTCTGCTCCCCGTCCCGGCACAGCCGTTCGAACAGGGCCCGTCGCGTCGGGTCGGCCAAGGTCCTGAAGAGCACGTCGTGAGCGTCTGGCATTACGATCCATAACCTTCGGGCTATCGATCAATCCATAACCACTGAGCTATGGGTGGTCAAGCGGCCAGTATTGAGGGACGGCCCTGGCGCCTGCGTACCGGGAAAAAGAGGGGACCGTTCTGATGCGGACCCGCCGGCCGGGGAGCGACAGATGGGAAGGCCGCCGAAGGACCTGAGCCGTTCGGGGCTTTGGCATGACAACGTGGTGGTGGATTTCCTCGGCCGGCATCCGCAGGGCATGTACCGCCCGATCGACGTCGACGCCGATCCGGGCCAGCGGATCGAAGCCATGCCGTGGTGGGAAAACCGCTCGGCCCTGATCCTGGTCGGCTGCTCCGATCCCCGCTGGGACGAAGCCCGCTTCCTTATCTGGGCCGACGCCCTAGCCGAGGCCGCCGAGACGCGCAGCGCCGTCCTGGAGATCGCCTGCGCCGCTCATGGCGCCGATGCGCCGGTCGACTTCGGCAAGCTCAGCCACGGATTCAAATGCCGCCGCCGCCCCGAGAAGGTGCTGGGCCTGGTGCAGCGGATGCGTCATCCGAGCCAGGCGGATGGGGCCGCGCCGGCCTATTTCCACTTCGTCCGGATCCCCGCCGAGCGCGACCGTCCCCCACCCCTCACCGTCCCGGAGCTGATCTCCAGCCTAGGCTAGAGCCAGTAACAAGGGATGCGCCAGGAGGCTGCGTACGACCCTGAGAGAGCGTCCGTCTCGAGCGGCCGCCCGCCAGGGAAGGACAACGCCATGTACGACGCGCCCGCGATCCCCCAGCAACCGACCCTCATCGAGAAAGGCGGCCGTGTCGTCCGCCACGAATGGAGTCTGCCGCTCGACGAGGCCTATCTGCGGGCCTTCCTGACCGACATGTTCGAAACCTACTGGGACAGGATCGTCTTCGGGCCGCTGGTGGACGGCGCGGCCTATGAGATGCAGTGCCCCTGCGCCCCGACCCGGTCGGATGTGAGCAACGGCTACCTCACCCTCTGGTTCGGCGGGACCCACTTCCACCTGTGCATCGGCGACGTCCCCGGCGCGCCGGACAACCGGCCCGCCGCCGCCCGCATCTTCCGCATGATCGACAAGGACGGCGCGCCCAGCGCCTGGGGCTTCGAGATGCGCAACGGCAAGGACGAGTCGATGCTGGCGATCTTCTTCGAAAGCCCGTTCCTGTCGCGCGACGATGGCATAGAGGACGCGCCGCGCTGGGAACGACTGGCCATGTGGCGCGAAGTGTCGGGCCGCTACCTCGGCCGCGAACCCGAGGCTTACGACCTGTCCGGCAAGGGCTTCAGCCGCATGAAGGCTTGAGCGTCGTGGCGGTGCTGCACGACACGGTCGAGGCGGTGCAGGGGCTGACGGGCGGGCTGCGCGTCGAGACCGATCCGCTGGACCTCTCGGGCTGGGTCACGCCCGGCGCGCTCGGCCTGCCCGACGAAGGCCCGGCCCGGCAGTTGGTCGAACGGTTCGAGGCGGCCGGGTTCGGCGTCAACCGCCGGGCGGCCGCCGCTTCGCTGCTGTTGCGCTACGGCTGGGGCGCGGGCTTCCACATCGCCGCCTACCTGGCGTGCCGGCGCGTGCCAGTCCTGGACGATGCGGCGGTGCGGTTCTCGGCCTCGACCCTGATCGAGGGGGTGTGGATCCGCCGCAGCCGCTTCGTCGGCCTGGCCGGCGATCCCCTGGCCGGGGGTCCCCTGTGGGAAGAGGCGGCGGACCTTGCGGCCTTGCGCCGGCGCCTGCTGGAAAGCCTGGTCGCCTTCACCGAACCCCTGCTGGCCGAACAGCACCGCTGGTCGCGGTTCTCGCGCCATGCCCTGTGGGCCATGGTGGCCTCGTCCTGGGCGGAGCAGTTCCTCACCATCGGCCAGCGGCTGGGCCGCCGCGAGGACGCCCTGGCCGAGGCCCGCGCCCTCCTGGCCATGGACCTCGAGATCGCCCGCGCCGCGCCGGACCTTTACGAAGTGCGCCAGGGGGAGGACAGCAAGGTCTGCCAGAAGCGCGCCGCCTGCTGCCTCTATTTCAAGAGCCCCCGCCGCCACTTCTGCGCCAGTTGCCCGATCATCCCCGAGGCCGAGCGGCTGGAGCGCAACCGCCAATGGGTCCGCGCCTATCCGTCCGCGACCCGCGCCGCCTCTTGAGCACGGCGGCCGGGGGTTACGAGGGATCGAACGGGGCCTTGCGTAGGATTTCAGGGGTGGACCTGAGCGGCCGGGCTGCATCGGCCGAGGGTCCTCTAGCGGACGCACAGGGGACGAGACATGCCGACCATCCAGGAACTGCTCACCACGTCCATCGACGACGCCCGCCACGGCTGGAGCGTCGGGACCTTCGGCGCCGTCGGCGAATTCGTCCGCGATGTGGGCGAGCCGGCCCTGCGCGCCCGGGACGGCGGGGCCGAGACCATCGTGACCGAGCGCGCCGCCCTGCGCGTCACCCCGCGCGACGACGTGAAGGTGGTCGCCTACGACACCTTGGGCAGCGACGGCGAGACCTGGGGCCAGTCGGTGGCCTTCTGCATGCCGAAGCCGGCCGACGACGCTCAGGGCGCGGTCCGGGCGCTCGGCCCCGACAGGGACGCCATCCGGCCCGAGGATCGCGACGCCCTGCTGTTCGACATGGGCGTCGGCCAGGGCCTGGTGCGGTTCTGCGCCCGCACCCGCGATCCCGAGCTGATCGCCGCGCTGCAGGCCATGGAGGGCAAGCCCCTGCTCAGCCCCGAGGGCGCGGCCGTCGGGGCCGCGGTGTTGAAGGCCCAGCCGCATCGGGTGCTGCTGTCGCCGCTCGCCCGCGTCGAGGTCTATGCGCCGATCCCCGCGCCGGGCGCTCAGAGCCCCGAAGGACCTCATACCCATCTGCTGCCCCGCCTGATCGCGTCGGGGCGCACCCATGCCGCCAACGCCCCGATCCCCCAGGGCCTGCAGCCGGTGCTGATGTTCCACCCCCGCTCGCCCTGGCGCGACATGATGGGCAAGCGCACCGACTTCGACGCGTCGCTGGACCAGCTGTTCGAGGGCCTGCTCGAGGCCTACGCCCTGCCCGAGGACCGGGCCGTGCGCGCCTCGACCGAGAAGGCCGTCGAGGGCGGCGCCGACCCGGCCGCCTACGCCTGGCCGGACACCCGCCGCGGCCGCATCCAGGCCCGCATCACCCTGCGCCGCCTCGCCCAGCGCAAGGGCGCCGAGACGGTCGCCAAATGGCGCTCCCTCTACGACCGCACCGCCGAAGACGCCGAGCCCGACGAAGAGGCGGCCCTGCACGCCTAGGGCCAGCCGCCGCCGAGGGTGCGAGCGTCTAGCGCCCCTTCGGCGCCGGGGCGACGAAATCGACATAGGCCCCCGGCCCCGTCCCCGAAACGCAGGCGTCCACTTCGAAGATTTGGTGCAGCAGCGCGGAGGTCAGCACCTCCCGCGTCGGCCCGTCGGCGGCCACCTTGCCGTCGTGGAGCGCGATCACATGGGTGGCGTAGCGCGCCACCAGGGTCAGGTCGTGCAGAGCCGCGACCACCAGCTTGCCCTGGCTCGCCAGCCCCTGAAGCCGCTCGATGGTCTCCAGGGCGTGGCGCGGGTCGAGGCCGGCGGTGGGCTCGTCGGCGATCAGGATCTGCGGATCGCCGACCAGGGCCCTGGCCAGCATGGCCCGCGCCAGCTCGCCGCCCGACAGGGTGGTGGCCGGCTGGTCCCGGTGGCTTAGCAGGTCGCAATCGGTGAGCACCTGCTCGATCCGGGGCAGGAAGGCCGCCGGCAGGCCGCCGAAGGCCGGCAGCTGCGGGATGAGCCCGAGGGCCACCAGGCGCTCGACCGAGATCGGCCATTCGGCGCGGGGGCTCTGCGGCAGGTAGGCGCGTCGCCGCGCCAGGGTGCGGCCATCCATCGCCAGCAGCGCCTGGCCGTCGAGGCTGACCGAGCCGCGGTCGGGCCTGGACAGGCCGGCCAGGGCGGTCAGGAAGGTCGACTTGCCGGCCCCATTGGCGCCGATCACCGCCACGAAGGTCCCCGGCTCGAAGCTCAGGGACACCTCGTCCAGGATCGTCCGGCCCCCCTTGGAGACCGTCAATGCGGAAGCGCAAAGCAGGCTCATGGCGCGGTCCTGCGCAGGCGTAGGACCAGCCAGAAGAAGAACGGCGTGCCGACCAGGCTGGTCAGCACCCCGAGGCGCAGCTCATTGCCGTTGTAGCGCAGGACCCGCGTAAGGATGTCGGCCCCCAGCAGCAGGGCCGCGCCCACCAGGGCCGCCGGCAGGAGCGTGCGGCTGGGCTGGCTGCCGACGAAAGGGCGCACCAGATGGGGCGCGACCAGGCCCACGAATCCGATCGAGCCGGCCGCCGAGGTGGCGGAACCCACGCTCAGGGCGACGCCGAGCAGGCGGGCAACGAGATGCTCCTGGGCGGCGCCCTGACGCTCTGCCAGCAGATGGGCGTCTCGTCGGTTCACATCAATTTCCCGCCTCAAGCGGAATGGGACTGGCTGGGCGCCCAGGGCCTCGCCCAGCGCCAGGGCGTCGAGGGAGCGGGCCGTGGTCGCCAGCATGATCCAGCCCACCACGATCAGCGGGGCCGCCAGGCGCACCTGCTCCCAGCTCTTGTCGGTCACCGAGCCCATCAGCCAGGTCAGGATTTCCAGCGTGCCATAGGCCGTCGGCGCGAAGTTCAGCGCCAGCGACACGGCCGCGCCGAACAGGCCCGACACCGCCGCGCCCGCCAGGATCATGGTCAGGGTGGTTCCTCGGCCGAAGGCGAAGGTCAGGGCGGTGGCCGCCAGGGC
>DAICXL010000102.1:0-7838 GCA_027312185.1 Caulobacterales bacterium
CGTCGCCCGGCTTGAAGCCGTCGATGGCGGGCACGTCGAGCGGCGAGGGCAGGTACTTGTTCACCGCGTCGAGCAGGGGCTGGACGCCCTTGTTCTTGAAGGCCGAGCCGCACAGGATCGGGTAGAAGGCGCCGGTCAGCACGGCCTTGCGGATGCACTTCTTCAGCACGGCTTCCGAAGGCTGCTCGCCGCCGAGGTAGGCTTCCATGGCCTCGTCGTCGAGTTCGACCGCGTTCTCGACCATGTAGTGGCGCGCGGTTTCGCACGCTTCCAGCATGTCGGCGGGGATCTCTTCGTCGTGGTAGTTCGCGCCAAGGCCGTCATTTTCCCAGACCACGGCCTTCATGCGGACCAGGTCGACCAGGCCCGACAGGTTCGATTCCGAACCGATCGGGAACTGGATCGGCACGGCCTTGGCGCCCAGACGGTCGCGGATCGACTCGACCGACTTGTCGAAGTCGGCGCCGATCTTGTCCATCTTGTTGACGAACACGATGCGCGGCACGTCGTAGCGGTCGGCCTGGCGCCAGACGGTCTCGGTCTGGGGCTCCACGCCCTGGTTGCCGTCGAGCACGGCGACGGCGCCGTCGAGCACGCGCAGCGAACGCTCGACCTCGATGGTGAAGTCCACGTGGCCGGGGGTGTCGATGATGTTGAGCCGCTTGCCGTTCCAGAACGCGGTCGTGGCGGCGGAGGTGATGGTGATCCCCCGCTCCTGCTCCTGCTCCATCCAGTCCATGGTCGCGGCGCCGTCGTGGACTTCGCCGATCTTATGGGACTTGCCGGTGTAGTAGAGGATCCGCTCCGTCGTCGTCGTCTTCCCGGCGTCGATGTGCGCCATGATTCCGAAGTTACGGTAGTCTTCGAGCTTGTGTGTGCGAGGCATGGGGAGCCCTCTCTAGTTCGTATGTGCGGTAAACCGCTGGACTACCAGCGGTAGTGCGAGAAGGCCCGGTTGGCTTCCGCCATCTTGTGGGTGTCTTCGCGCTTCTTCACCGCGGTGCCGCGGTTGTTCGACGCGTCGAGGAGCTCGCCGGCGAGCTTCTCGGTCATGGTGTTCTCGCCGCGGTTGCGGGCGGCGTTGACCAGCCAGCGGATGGCCAGGGCGCGGCGACGCTCGGGACGAACTTCGACCGGCACCTGGTAGGTGGCGCCGCCGACCCGGCGGGAGCGCACCTCGATGGCCGGGGCCACGTTGTCGAGGGCGGTGTGGAACACCGCGATCGCGTCCATGTCGCGGCGCTTGGCCGTGAGGATGTCGAAGGCGCCGTAGACGATGTTCTCGGCAACGGCCTTTTTGCCCTCGTACATGATGTAGTTCATGAACTTGGTGACGACGAGATCCGCAAACTTGGGATCCGGCAGGACTTCGCGCTTCTCTGCGCGGCGACGACGGGACATGCTCTAATTCCTTCTGGATCCCCGCCTCCGCGGGGATAAGTCTCTCGGCTTTCGCCTCGGGCTTATTTCGGGCGCTTGGCGCCGTAGTGCGAACGGCGCTGCTTGCGGTTCTTGACGCCCTGGGTGTCGAGAACGCCGCGCAGAATGTGGTAGCGGACGCCCGGAAGGTCCTTCACGCGGCCGCCGCGGATCAGCACCACCGAGTGCTCCTGCAGGTTGTGGCCTTCGCCCGGGATGTAGCACACCGCCTCGATGCCCGAGGTCAGGCGCACCTTGGCGACCTTACGCAGAGCGGAGTTCGGCTTCTTCGGGGTCGTGGTGTAGACGCGCGTGCAGACGCCGCGGCGCTGGGGCGAACCCTTCAGCGCGGGCACCTTGTTGCGGGTCGGCTTCGGCTGCCGCGGCTTGCGGATGAGCTGGTTGACCGTAGGCAATTGGACTTCCTTCGTGTGGAGGGCTGCGCCTTTCGGCCGGACACCCTCGGTTGCCTTCTTTTAGGCCTTGCGGCCCGGGTGGTTTGTCTAAGCTCAGAAAACACGACGGGCCGGGACGCGCGCTTTGGGCGTTCCGGCGGGGACCAAGCCCCATGCGTCTGGCTTTCCTGAGACGTGCGGGCGAACCCATCCGACTCTGAACAGGCGCGGCTTTTACGCTTGGGCGCCGTTTGGGTCAAGCAGAGCGCTCGCGGCCCTTGAAGCCGGCCTCCTGCCATTGCAGCTTGACCGCGATCGGCCGTCCGTTCGGAGCTGCGCCATGGACCGGGAGCCTCACCAAAACCGCTACGGGGCCTGGTATGGATTGTCCAACGCCCCGCGACTGGTGACGCGGCGGCTGGGCGCCGGCTCGCTCGATGTCGCCAGGCTGCGCCACCGAGACGGCGACCACGTCTTCGCCGCCTATCCCGAGATCGAGAACGCGGTCCTGCTCCACGTCCAGTTGACCGGCCTGCGGGCCGAGGTCAGCCTCGACGGCGAGCCCGCGCACCGGCTCGACACCCCGCCAGGGGGCGTGAACATCCTCGACCTGCGCCAAGAGATCGGGGGCCGCATCGCGGGGGCCTTCGACACCGTGCTGTTCCACATGCCCGCGGCGGTGTTCGACGCCCTCGCCGAGGACGGCGCCGGCGTGGACGCGGGGTCCCTGCTCAGCCCCCACCGCGAGTTCGACGATCCGATCATCCGGGGCCTCGCCCTGGCCCTCCTGCCCGCGCTCGAGCGCCGCCAGTCGACCAGCGCGCTCTGCCTGGACCACATCGGCCTCGCCCTGGCCGCGCACGTGGCCCACGCCTATGGCCGTCCCGGGCCGGCGCGCGGCTCTGGCCGGCTGGCGCCGTGGCAGGAGCGGCGGGCCAAGGCGATGATCGAAGCCGACCTGGGCGGCGAGCTCCGCCTCGCCGACCTGGCCCAGGCCTGCGGGCTGTCGGTGGGCTACTTCACCCGGGCCTTCCGGCGAACGGCGCAGATGACGCCCCACCGATGGCTCACGCATCAGCGCATCGAGAAGGCCAAGGGCCTGCTGTCGCGGCCCGAGGGGACCATCGCCGCCATCGCCCTGGAGTGCGGCTTCGCCGACCAGAGCCACTTCACCCGCACCTTCGGCAAATGGGTCGGCGCGACGCCCGCCGCCTGGCGGCGCGGCCAGGCCAACTGACGCCGGCTCCCGCGTCGCTTTTCGACAAAAAGGTGCGATTCCGACAAGAAGGCGTGACCGTCAGGGCTGAAGCTTCGCCGGTGCGCATCGTCCATCCCGCGACGCCGCACGGGGGCGCTGCTCATGACGAAGACGGTGATGCTGATCCACGGCGCCTGGCTCAATTCCCTGAGCTGGGAGGGGTTCAAGGCCCGCTACGAGGCCAAGGGCTATAAGGTCGTCGCCCCCGACTGGCCCTTCGACGACGGCGATCCGGCCGACCTGCGGGCCTCGCCGCGCATGGCCCTGACCAAGATCGGGCCCAAGGCCATCGTCGAGCACTACGAGCGCGAGATCCGGGCCCTGGCCGAAGACCCCATCCTGATCGGTCACTCGGCGGGCGGGGTGTGGGTCCAGCACCTGCTCGACCGCGGGCTTGGCGCCGCCGGTGTCTCGATCGACCCGGCCCCGACGCCGGGCGTGCCCCTGGGGCCGCACGCCATCGTCTCGGCCTTCCCCGTCCTGGGCGACCCGTTCAGCGCCGGCAAGGTGAAGTCGATGTCGCGCAGCTTCTTCAACCACCGCTTCGCCCAGACCCTGCCGGAGGACCTGAAGGGGCCGCACTACGACCGCTACATCGTCCCGACGGCCGGCAAGGTCTACTGGGACGGCCTGTTCGGCGGCGCCGGCAAGATTACCTGGGACAGCAAGGTCCGGCCCCCGCTGCTCCTGATCGCGGGCGAGAAGGACATGATCGCCGACGCCAGCATGACCAAGGCGATCTACAACCATCAGAAGCGCGCCGCCTCGACCACCGCGTTCAGGCTCTATCCCGGCCGCTCGCACTGGACGTGCCTGGAGCCCGGCTGGGAAGAGGTCGCCGACTACGCCCTGGAATGGGCGGCCGAGCACGCGCGGGGCGTCGCGGCCGCGGCCTGATTGCCCGGCCAGAAGAGGCGACCGGGAACCGCGCTTCTGGTACTCCGTTGGCCCTACGGACTTGGGCGCGACTTTCAGCGCGACTTCAAACGGATGGGTGTAGCGATGGAAGGACGACGCGTTCCAGAGGTCGTCTTCAAGACGCGCGTGAGGGACGAGAGCATCGGCGGCGACAACCCGTTCCGCTGGCAGGACCTGCCGAGCGCCGAGGTGTTCGCTGGGCGGCGGGTGGTCGTCTTCTCCCTCCCCGGCGCTTTCACGCCCACCTGCTCCAACGAGCAGTGCCCCGCCTTCGAGCGCACCCATGAAGACCTCAAGGCCACGGGTGTGGACGAAGTCTGCTGCATCGCCGTCAACGACGCCTTCGTGATGTACCAGTGGAGCAAGACCCTCGGGATCAAGAACGTTCGCATGCTGCCCGACGGCTCGGGACACTTCACCCGGCGCATGGGCATGCTGATCAACAAGGATCACCTGGGCTTCGGCTACCGCAGCTGGCGCTATGTCATGGTGGTCAACGACGGCGTCATCGAGAAGTGGTTCGAAGAGCCGGGCATCAATGACGACGGCTCGGACGAAGACCCCTACACCGTGACCAACCCCGAGGTCGTGCTTGAGTACCTGCGCAACTGCCAGGGCTGAGTCCGCCCACCTTTGCCGTCTCTAAGAACCCGCGACGGCGGCCGGGACATCGAATCCGGCCGCCCCCTCCCCCGCCGACCACCGCCGCCACATCTGGCGATAGGCGGCCTCCAGCGTCGGGGTGAACCGGGCGCCGTCGCATAGGGCCGATGCGGCCATGCGCTCGCGCAGCGACCCGCTCAGCGCTTGGCGTCGCGCGGGGTCGTTCGCCAGGGCCACGGCGATATCGACATAGGCCTGCTCGCTGGCGGCCACGAGTTCGTTCAGCCCTATCGCCCGAAGGAACCCCAGGGTCTGACGCGACGCGGTGCGCTCCCCCGGGAGCGTCACCACCGGCCGTCCCATCCACAGGGCCTCGCAACTGGTCTGGCCGCCGCAGAAGGGGAAGGGATCGAGCGCGACGTCGATGTCGGCGTACTGCGCCAGCATCTCAGCATGGGGCGAGGCGCCGCGCAGCTCCAGCCGGTCCGCCGCCAAACCCTCGGCGGCGAAGGCCGCCTCGAGGCGGCGGCGCACCGCGGGGTCGGCCAGAGACCTCCATTTCAGCACCAGCCGTGAGCCGGGCGTGGCGTCGAGCACCGCCGCCCACAGCCGCACCACGCCCGGCCCAACCTTGGTCGTGTTGTTGAAGCTGCCGAAGGTCACCGCACCGGCCTCCGGACGGGCCGCCACTTCAGGACTGAATTCGGGGGCCGCGTAACAGAACCGCCCGTACGGCAGGCGCACCACCGCCTCGCTGAACAGGCGCTCGGCGCCCGGGGGCGTGCTCGCCGCGTCGCTGATGAAATAGTCGATGGCCGACACCCCCGTGGAGGCCGGATAGCCGATCCACGACACCTGGACCGGCGCCGGTCGAAGCAGGAACAGGGGCAGGCGGTTGTGGCCGGAATGCCCGGCCAGATCGACCAGGATGTCGATCTCGTCGTGGCGGATCATCGCCGCGGCGGCGTCGTCCGCCACCCCGACAAGGCTGCGCCACCCGGAGGCCATGCCCCGCAGGCGCACGGTGATATCGTCGACGACGGCGCTGTTCGAGTAGCAGAACACCTCGACCGCCGCGGGGTCGTGCGCGGCCATCGCCTTGAGCAGGAAGGCGCTGACCGGATGGCTGCGGAAGTCGGCGGACACGTAACCGATCCGCAGGCGCCGTTCAGGGTCGCGGCTGGCGGTGTAGGGCGCCGGGGGCGGCTGGGGCCCGCGCCGGGCCTCCCAACCCCTGTGCTCGGCCAGGAGTTGTTCGGGCGAGACGTCGGGATCGTACAACAGGCTGAGCAGCCAGCTGCTGTCGGCCTCGGCGAGGTCCGGCTTCAGCGCAAGGCTCTGGCGGAAGGCGGCGTCGGCGTCGCGGGGCCGGCCGAGCACGTGGAAGGCCGCGCCGAGGGCCGCGTGGGCCTCGGCATAGTCCGGCCGCAGGGCCAGCGCCTGGTGATAGGCCGCCACCGCCGCCTCCATCCGGTCGAGCATCTGGAGTACGGCGCCGAGGTTGTAGTGCGCTTCGGCGAAGTCCGGCTTGAGCCCGACCGCGCGTTCGAAGCTGGCGGCGGCCTCGTCGAGCCGCCCCATGGCCTTGAGCACGACACCCAGGTTGTTGTGGGCGGCCACATGGTCGGGCCTGAGTTGAACAACCCGCCCGTAGGCCTCTGCAGCTTCCGCTCTCCGGCCCTGCGAAGCGTACAGGGCGCCCAGGTTGTAGTGGGCGTCGGCATAGCCGGGCTGCAGCGCGATGGCGCTGTGGTAGGCGCCGGCCGCCTCTTCCAGGCGTCCGGAGCGCTGGAGGGCCAGGGCCAGATTGTAATGGACCGGCGCCAGGGCCGGCTGCAGCACCAGCAGGCTTCGATAGGCGGCGGCGGCCTCGTCGAACCGGCCCAGGGCCTGAAGGACCACGCCCTCCCCATAGCGGGCGTCGACAAGGTCCGCCTTCAGCTCGGTCGCCCGTCGGTAGGCGGTAAGAGCGTCCGCCCACTGGCTCTGCGCGCGCAGGACGTCGCCCAACTGGGCGTGGACCGCCGCCTCGCCCGGTCGCAGGGCCAAACCCCGGCGGAAGGCCTGGGCGGCTTCGTCGAAACGCCCGAGGCCCTTCAGCGCCGCCCCCAGGTTGACCTGGGCTTCCACAAGGTCCGGCTTTATGGCGAGGGCGGCCCGATAGGCGGCCGCCGCCGGCTCCAAACGGTTCGCCTGGTGATGTTGGACGGCGACGCGGAACTGGTCCAGCGCGCGCCCCACGGCGCCGGCGGCCGCGCCTTGTCCCTGCCTCTGGCCTGTCATCCGCCGCCATCCCCCCCGACTGCCGAACGCTTGGCTCCTAGCATGCGGCAGGGCGGTCGTGGCCAGCCGAACCGACGCACGCTGCCGCCTTCCCCCCGCAGGGGAACCTGCAACGCGTCCGCCGGTTAACCTTTTACAAAATTAGCGGCCCGCGGGGCGGAGCGCTGGAGGCGGATCATGACCCGAGTGACCAAGTCTGTCTTGCTGGGGGCCGGTCTGGCGCTTTGCCTGACCGGGACGGCCGTCGCTGATCCCGATTACGGCCAAGCGCCTTATGGCTACCCTGCTCCCGGCTATGGTCCGGCCCCCTACGCAGGCGGCGTCACCGTCTACAGCCGCCCGGCGCCCTACCGCGTCCCCGACCACGTTCAGGAGCTGTCGGCCCCCGTCGCCTATCACGACCTCGACCTGGCCACGCGCCAGGGGCAGGACGAGCTGAACTGGCGCATCGCGCGCACCGCCGACCTGCTGTGCGACCGGCTGGGCGAGGGCGAGGAGATCGGGCGCAACAGCTCCGTGTTGCCGACCTGCCAGGCCTCGGCTCGCGACCGGGCCCGCGGCCAGGTGAGACGCGCCGTGAAAGACGCCCGCTACGCTGCAGCCTATGCGCCGGCTTACCCGGCCTACGGCCCCTCCGGGCCGCCCGTGTACCAGCAGCCCTACGTGCAGCCGGTCTACACCCAGCCCTATGTGCAGCCGGGGTATGCGGCTCCGGTCTATGCACAGCCCCAGACGGCCTGGACCCCGCCCCCCTGCGTATCGGCTTGCGCCCACACGGGTTGGACCCCGCCGCGGGCCGGCTGGTAGCGGGCTTAGCTGAAGCGCCTCACCCAGGCCTCGAAGGCGACCAGGAAGGGGGAAAGCTGGTTTCCTCGAATCCCTGGGAGAACAAGGCCGCCGAGAAGACCGTAGAGGATAAGTTTATCGACAATGTCCTCGGCAGCATTAGTCGGCTGAACCCT
>DAICXL010000102.1:7848-8178 GCA_027312185.1 Caulobacterales bacterium
CGCCCGGAACGCCGTGGTTGTATTCGGGGGTGGCCATCAGCACCCCGTCGGCCGCCGCTATCGCCTGTTTGAAGCGAACCACCCCCTCCGGGTCGCCCGCGGCCTCGACGTCCCCGTTGTAGAGCGGCACGTCGATCAGATCGAAGATCTCGATGGCCAGACCGGCCGGCGCCAGTTCCTGGGCGGCGCGCAACAGGGCGCGGTTCAGCGAGCCGGCCCGCAGGCTCCCCGCGAAGGCGCAGATACGAAGGGTGTCGGCCATGGTGAGCTCCTAGGGCTTGGGAGGCGAGTTTATCGGAGCTTGGCCGGGCGGTCCCGCGCGGCGAGCAA
>DAICXL010000103.1:0-8138 GCA_027312185.1 Caulobacterales bacterium
CAGCTGACCATCGAGCCGACCACGGCGTTCGGCCGGGCCTTCGCGCGCGGCACCCTGATCCCGCCCGACGAGGACCGGGCGGCCGACCTTTACGAGGCCACCCAGGACCAGCTGGGGGCGGCGGGCTTCGAGGCCTATGAGGTGTCCAACCACGCCCGGGGCGAGGTCGCCCGGTCGGCGCACAATCTGCATGTCTGGCGTGGCGGGGACTATGTCGGCGTCGGGCCCGGGGCGCATGGGCGGCTGACCCTGGACGGCGCGCGCACGGCGACGGTCGCCCACCGGCGGATCGCCGCCTATGTCGAGGGGGTCGCCGGCGGCGCGCCCTGGTCTGAGCGGGAAACGCTGGACGCCGAGGCGGCGGCCGAAGAGCGGGTTCTGCTGGGGATGCGAACGGTCGAGGGCGTGGCCCTGCTCGACCTCGTGCCTCTGGGGCTGGGGCTCGAGGATGGCCGGATCGCCGACCTACTGGCCGACGGCATGGTCGAGACGCGCGGGGACCGTCTGATCGCGACGGCGCGGGGACGGCCGGTGCTGGACGCCGTGCTGAAAGCCCTCCTGACGTGAGATGCGACCCGCCATTGTGGCCCGGCACCGCCGCTGTCACCTTCCGTCGATGACCGAGCCCTCGCTCTTTCCGCCGACCGCCCCACCGCCTCGGCCGGTGTCGGCGGGACTGTATCTGGTCTCCACGCCGATCGGGAACCTGCGCGACATGACGCTGCGCGCGCTCGACGTGCTGGCGGCCGCCGACCTGGTGCTGGCCGAAGACACCCGGGTCACGGCCAAGCTGCTGGCCGCCTATGGCCTGAAGGCCCGGCTGGAACGCTGCGATGACCATGCCTCCGGCCACGCCGCAGACCTGGCGATCGCGCGGATCGCCGAAGGTGGTGTGGTCGCCCTGGTGTCCGATGCCGGCACGCCGGTGGTGTCGGACCCGGGCTTCGTCGTCGCCCGGGCGGTGATCGCGGCCGGGCAGCCGGTCCACCCGATCCCCGGGGCCTCCAGCCTCTTGGCGGCGCTGGTCCTGTCGGGCCTGCCCGCGGATCAGGTGACGTTCGTGGGTTTCCTGCCGCCGAAGTCGGCGGGCCGGATCGCGGCCCTGACCGAGCTGAAGGCCGCGCGTCAGACCCTCGTGGCTTTCGAAAGCGGCCCCCGGCTGCGCGCCAGTCTGACCGACATGGCCGCCGTGCTCGGCCCCCGCCCGGCCGCCGTGTGTCGTGAGCTGACCAAGCTCTACGAGACCTGCGTGCGCGGACCTCTGCCGGACCTCGCCGTCCATCCGGCCCTGGATGCGCCCAAGGGCGAGATCGTCGTGGTCATCGGCCCCGGCGAGACCGAGGTGGCCAGCGCCGCTGACGCCGACGTCGCCCTGACCGAGGCCCTGACCCGGCTGGCGCCCGGCGAGGCGGCCTCGGAAGTCTCGCGGGCGCTCGACCTGCCCCGAAAGCCGCTCTATCGCCGCGCGCTGGAGCTTCAGGGGCGGGGATGACGCCGCCCCGCCTTGCGCGTCCGCCCAAGCCTGCGCGTCCTCGGTCGGCGCGGCGCGTGGCGTCGGGCGGCCGGTCGTTCCGCCAAGGGCACGCGGCGGAATGGATCGCCGCCGTCTGGCTGATGGCCAAGGGCTACCGCATCCTGGCGTTTCGGCTCAAGGTGCCCGGAGCCGAGATCGACATCCTGGCGCAACGCGGCCGGACCCTCGCGGTGGTGGAGGTCAAGCGCCGCGCCACCGCCGAGGCCGCCGACCTCGCCCTGCAGGCCGGTCAGCGCGAACGGCTGCGGCTCGCCGGCGAACGGGTGTTGCGCCAAAGACCCGGTCTGAGGGGCTTGGTGTTGCGGATCGACACGGTGACGCTTTCACCCGGCCGGTTTCCGCGTCATCGTCGAGGCCTGTAGTGCCACAGGTTTTCGCTCCGAAAGCCTTGGGACCGGTCGTCGGGGGACGTCGTGACGCGCGAGGAGGCCGAAGATCAGCTGCGGGAGGCCGGGACCGTCGATGACGACGCCTTTTTGCTGCTCGACACCGCCATCGCCTGCGCCATCCACGACTCACCGTTTCGCGACGAGCGGCCGGCGCGGAGGCTGGCCGATGCCGCGGCCGACCGTCTGGCCGAACGGATCCTGAGCGAAGGCCCCGACGACGCCCTGGCCGAGACCATGGCCTCCGACCTGCGGCTGAACGGCGACCTGCTGGCCTATGACGATCCGGGCAACACCGATGTGATCGATGTGGCCGAGCGTCGGCGGGGCCTGTCGGCGGCCCTGTCGGTCTTCTATCTGGATGCCGCGCGGCGGGCGGGCGTGAAGGCCCAGGGCGTCGATTTCCCTAACCATTTCCTGCTGCGGGTCGAGACGCCGGCGGGGCCTGTGGCGCTGGACCCCTTCAGTCAGGGCCGCGTGGTGATGCCGTCCGAACTGACGCGCCGGGCCCTGCTCGCCGGGCTGACGCCCCATGTCGCGGACCGCCTGGATGTCCTGATGGCTCCGGTCAGCGACCGTCAGGCCCTGATCCGGCTGCAGAACGTGCTGTTCAGCCGGGCCATCCGGGCCGGGGACTTCCAGTCGGCGGAGCGATCGGCGGTGCGCCGCGCCCTGCTGGACCCCGAGGATCACCGGCCCTGGCTGGACGTGGCCGCCGCGCGAGAGAAACAGGGGGCCCTCAACGGCGCGCTCGACGCCCTGGCCCGGGCCCGCGCCGTGGCGGGACAGGAGGCGCCCGTGCATCAGGTGGCCATGGAGCGGCTGCGGATGCGGCTGAACTGACAGCCGACAGCCGACAGCCGACGGCCGAGGGCCAGGCGTGGAGGTGGCCATGGGTCATCTCAAGCCTCCCTGGTTCTTGCGCAGACACCTTCCGCCGCCCATTACCTGCGGGATCGGGCGCGTTCGCGCTCAGGCCGTGACACGGCGCGCGCCAACCGTCAGCGCCCCTAAGGAATGCCTTCCATGCTGAACGTCGCCATCCAGATGGACCCGATCGAGGGGGTCAATATCGACGGCGACACCACTTTCTTCCTGGCGATGGAGGCGCAGGCGCGCGGCCATAGGCTCTGGGTCTACGATTTCCGCACCCTGGCCCTGGAGGACGGCGACCTGTTCTGCCGGGCCCGGCCGGTCACCCTGCGTCCCGTGGTCGGCGACCATGTCAGCTTCGGCGACGAGGTCCGCCTTGACCTGGGGCGCGACGTCGACGTGATCCTGATGCGTCAGGACCCGCCCTTCGACATGGCTTATGTGACGGCGACCTATCTGCTGGAGACGGTCCATCCGCGCACCTTGGTCGTGAATGATCCGGCCGAGGTGCGCTCGGCACCGGAGAAGCTGTTCGCCACCCGGTTCGCGGGCGTCCAGCCGCCGACCCTGATCAGCGCCGACCCGGTCGCCCTGGTCGACTTCCACGAACGACACGGCGACGTGGTGCTGAAGCCCCTTCACGGCGCGGCGGGGTCTGGCGTGGTGCGGCTGAAGGCGGGCGATCCGAACCTGGAGGCCCTGATCGAAATCCATGCCGCCGCCAGCCGCGATCCCCTGGTGATCCAGAAATTCATCCCGGCGGTCTCCAAGGGCGACAAGCGCATCATCCTGATCGAGGGCGAACCCGTCGGCGCGATCAACCGCGTCCCGGCCGAGGGTCAGGTGCGGTCCAACCTGCGGGTGGGTGGCACCGCCGCCCCTGTGGACCTGACCGATCGCGACCGCGAGATCTGCGCCATCATCGGCCCGGAGCTCAAGGCGCGGGGCCTGATGTTCGTCGGCATCGACGTGATCGGAGACTATCTGACCGAGATCAATGTGACCTCGCCGACAGGGGCCGTGCAGCTGAAGCAGTTCACCGGCATCGACGCCGCCGCCGTCCTGTGGGACGCAATCGAGGCCAAGCGCATTCCGAGCGCATAACGCCGCTCTTGCAAATCGCGCGGGTTCATGGTTCGTTCTCTTCTGTCCAGGGAGAGTGCCCATGCTGGCCAGTATAGCGACGGTGGCCTTCGAGGGCGTGGAAGCGCGGCGCGTCGACGTGCAGGTTCAGCTGGTCGGCAACGACGGCCCGACCATCTTTTCGATCGTGGGCCTGCCGGACAAGGCGGTGGCCGAAAGCCGCGAGCGGGTGCGCGGGGCCTTCGCCGGGATCGGCCTGGCCCTGCCGCCCAAGCGGATCATCGCCAATCTGGCGCCCGCCGACCTGCCCAAGGAAGGCAGTCATTTCGACCTGCCGATCGCCCTGGCCCTGCTGGCGGCGCTGGGCGTGGTTCCGCCCGACGCCCTGAGCGGATGGGCGGCGCTGGGCGAGCTGGGGCTGGACGGGCGTATCCAGCCGGTCGGCGGAACCCTGCCGGCGGCGGTGGCGGCCTCGGCCATGGGGCTGGGACTGATCGTGCCGGAAGCCAACGGGTCCGAGGCCGCCTGGGCCGGAGAGGTCTCGATCCTGGCTCCCCGCTCGCTGATCGGGCTGATCAATCATTTCAAGGGCACCCAGGTCCTGCGCGGTCCCGAGCCGGGGCCCGTGCGGTCGGGCGTCGCCGTTCCCGACCTGCGCGAGGTCAAGGGCCAGGAAAGCGCCAAGCGGGCGCTGGAGGTGGCGGCCGCCGGTGGCCACAACCTTCTGTTCGTCGGCCCGCCGGGGTCGGGCAAGTCGATGATGGCCCAGCGCCTGCCCGGCCTGTTGCCGCCGCTGACGCCGCAGGAGCTGCTGGAAACCTCCATGATCTGGTCGGTCGCCGGTCTGATCGAACGCGGCGCCCTGACCCGGGACCGGCCGTTCCGCAGCCCCCATCATTCCGCCTCCATGGCGGCCCTGACCGGCGGAGGTCTTCGCGCCAAGCCGGGCGAGGCGTCGCTGGCGCACAACGGCGTGCTGTTCCTGGACGAACTGCCGGAGTATTCGGCCCAGGCGCTGGACAGCCTGCGCGCCCCGCTGGAGACCGGCGAGATCGTGGTGGCCCGCGCCAATGCCCATGTCCGTTATCCGGCCCGGTTCCAGCTGGTCGCGGCCATGAACCCCTGCCGCTGCGGGCTCGGTGGCGCGGGCAAGGGGGCGTGCGGCAAGGCGCCTCGCTGCCAGAGGGACTATCAGAACCGCATCTCGGGCCCGATGTTCGATCGCATCGATCTGACCGTGGAGACCCCGCCGGTGACGGCCGCCGACATGGCCCTGCCGTCCCCCGCCGAAGGCACGGCCGAGGCCGCCGCCCGCGTCGCCGTCGCCCGCGCCATGCAAGAGGAGCGGGTGCGCGAGGCGGGGCTCGATCCGCTCCAGGCCCTCAACGCCCGGGCGACTGGCGAAACCCTGGACCGGTTCGCCCGGCCCGACGAGGCGGGACGCGCCCTGCTGATGCGGGCGGGCGAGGCCGGGGGTCTGACGGCCCGGGGCTGGACCCGGACCCTGCGTCTGGCCCGCACCATCGCCGATCTGGAAGGGGCGACCGGCGTCCTGCGCCGTCATATCGCCGAGGCCCTGATCTATCGTCGGTCGACGGTCGGGGCCCAGGCCGATTTCGAACGCCAGGACGGCGGCCGGATGGGGGTTCCGGCGTGGTAGAGGCGGGGCCGGGTCTCGCTCGGGAAGGTTCTGGAAACCCTGTGACTTGAACCGTCCTTAAGCCCTGTTCGCCACGATGGCCGTGAACGGGGAGAAGCGCATGGCGCGGCGAACGGGCGGACCAGCGTCGAAGACGGCGATCGCGAAGGCGGCCATGGCCGGTTCGCCGAACGGTGAGGCCGTGGGGGCGGCCGATCCCTTCCTGCGGCTGATGAGCCACGAGATGCGCACCCCGTTGAACGGCGTGATCGGCATGCTGGGCCTGTTGACCCGCACGCGACTGGACGGGGCCCAGCGCGCCTATGCCGAGGCCGCCCAGCAATCGGCCGAGCATCTGCTGGGCCTGGTCAACGATCTGCTCGACTACGCCCGGCTGGAGGCCGGCAAGCTGGAATTCGATCTGGCGCCCGTGGACCTGGAGGGCCTGGTCCGGGGCGTGGCCGAGCTCATCAGTCCCCGGGCGCACGACAAGGGGCTGGAGATCGTCTGGTCGGTCGCGCCCGAGGCGATCGACGTCATGGCCGACGAGGGTCGTCTGCGGCAGGTGCTGTTCAATCTGGCGGGCAACGCCGTCAAGTTCACCGAGACCGGCGGCGTTCGCATCGCCGTGGAACGGGCCGGCGGCACGGATCGGAAGCCCGCACTGGCCTTCATCGTGGATGACACCGGGCCCGGCGTGCCGGCATCCGCCCGGAACCGGATTTTCGAGGAGTTCGGCCATGTCGATGCCTCGGACGCCACCCGGCACGATGGCGCGGGCCTGGGGCTGGCTGTCGTCCGGCGTCTGGCCGAGGCCATGGGCGGCAAGGTCACCGTCGCCGACCGTCCCGGCCAGGACGGGCGCGGCGGTTCGCGGTTCCGTTTTCAGGCCTCCTTCGCGGCGGCTCCGGACGTCGCCCCCCGGTCCCGGCCCCTGGAGGGGATGTTCGTGGCCGTCCGCTCGCCCGATCCCTTCGTCCTCGAGGCCGCTCGGGCCCAGGTCGCCGCGAGCGGGGGAAGGCCCACCGACGAGGTCGCGCCTGTCAGCCTGATCGACCATGCCGAAGCCGCAGGCGCGGGCCAGCCGATGGTCCTGGCTCCGTCGTCCGGCAGGGCGGTGATCCTGCTCAAGCCGTCCGAGCGCGACCTGATCGCGCGCTATCGCGGCGCCGGCTTCCACGGCTATCTGATCAAGCCCCTGCGCCGGGCGTCCCTGGTGGAGCGGGTTCTGGCGGCGGCCTCGGCGGGCGACCCGGTGCCGGCCGGCTGTCGCGCCGCCCCGCCGGAGGACGACCGCGTCCTGCCGGTGCGGTTCGCCGGGACCCGCGTCCTTCTGGCCGAGGACAATCCGGTCGGGGCGCTGCTGGCCAAGACCCTGTTGCGTCGCGAGGGCTGTGTCGTCGAGACCGCCGGAACGGGCGAGGAGGCGGTCCAGGCCCTGAAGCGCGCCCGCTATGACCTGGTCTTCATGGACATGCGGATGCCCGGGATGGATGGACCGGCCGCGACCCGGGCCATCCGCGCCACCGGCGACCGCACGCCCATCGTCGCCCTGACCGCTAATGCCTTCGAGGAGGACCGCAGGGCCTGCCTCGAGGCCGGGATGAACGATCACCTGGTCAAGCCCCTGGAGCTCGACGCGCTGCGAGCCTCGCTGGCCCGCTGGACGGCCGGAGACATCCGCGCCAAGGTCGCAGCCGCTTAAGGCCAGTCGGCATCAGACCGGCGGCCGCCGAGACATGAGGCCGTTCCGACGATGACCACCCCGACTTCCAGCGATCCGGCCACCGAGGTCGCCGCGACCGACCTGAAGCCCAAGGGCCTGGCCGTGCTGAAGGCGGCGTTCCGCGAGCGTCGGACCCTCGCCATGCTGCTGCTCGGCTTTTCGGCGGGTCTGCCGTTCGCCATGCTGATCGGCACCCTGAACGCCTGGCTGACCGAGGCCCAGGTGTCGATCGCGACTATCGGCATCCTCAGCTGGATCGGCCTGTTCGGGGCCTTCCGTTTCCTGTGGTCCCCGGTGGTCAGCTGGATCCCGCCGGTGATCGGCGCCCGCTTCGGCCGCCGACGCAGTTGGCTGCTATGCCTTCAGGTGGTCATTGCCATCTCGCTCGGCCTCGTCGCCCTGTCGCGACCCGAGAGCGGCGTGCTCGGTCCCCTAGCGCTGGGAGCCGCGCTGGGAGCCTTCGCTTTTGCGACCCAGGACATCGTGATCGACGCCTGGCGGATCGAGGTCGCCGATGAGCGCGTGCCCATCGATCTTCTGTCGACGATCTATCAGCTGGGTTATCGGACCGCCGCCCTCGCGGGCGGAGCCGGGGCCCTGCTGCTGGCCGAGGCGATGGGGTGGCCCGGCGTGTTCGCCACGGCGGGCCTGCTGATGGGGCTGGGCCTGATCGGCACCCTGATCGCGCCGGAGCCGACGCCGACCTCGCAGGCCTCGGTCGCGCGGGAGCGCCGCGGATCGCCGACACTGAGGCTGGCCGTGCTGGCGGCGACGCTGCTGGCCTGGGGCTGGGCGGCCTTCTACTTAATTGAATAAAGAGAATAGAAACATCTAAGATAGGATGGTTAAGATGAGAATACCTGGCCCTGAAGCAAATATCCCCGAGGTAGTTAGCGG
>DAICXL010000104.1:0-8098 GCA_027312185.1 Caulobacterales bacterium
GACTTCATCCGCGCCGACGCCAGTCGGCCCCTGTGCCTGCCGACGGCCTGATGCGACAGCCCGGCCGCAAGCTGGGTCTCATCGCGGGCGGCGGGGCTCTGCCGATCACGCTCGCCCGCCGCTGCCAGGCGGCCGGACGGCCGTTCTTCGTAGTCCGGCTGCGCGGCTTCGCCGACCCGGCCCTGTCCGAGTTCGATGGCGACGAGGCGGGGGTGGTCGAACTCGGCCGGGTGTTCGACCTTCTGCGCCGGTCCAATTGCGAGGCGGTCTGCCTGGCCGGCCGGGTCGACCGCCCCGACTTCTCGGCCCTGAAGCCCGACCTGCGCGGCCTCAAGGCCATGCCCGGACTGATCGCGGCCGCCCGCCACGGCGACGACGCCCTGCTGCGCTACCTTGTCGGCGAGTTCGAGAAGGAGGGCTTCTCCGTGGAGGGTGCGCACGAGGTCGACGCCGGCCTGACCCTGCCGCCAGGGGCCCTGGGCGCCCGTGCTCCGGGTCCGGAGCATCTGGCCGACGTGGCCACGGCGCTTGAGGCGGCCCGCGCCATCGGCCGCCTCGACATCGGCCAGGCGGCGGTCGTCGCGGACGGCCTGGTGCTGGCGGTGGAGGCCCAGGAGGGGACCGAGGCCATGCTGCGCCGCTGCGCCGATCTGCCCGCCGCCCTGCGCGGGACGACGGCCGCCCGCAAGGGCGTGGTCGCCAAGGCCCCAAAGCCGATCCAGGAGCGGCGGGTCGACCTGCCCGTCATTGGTCCGGACACGGTGGAGCGGGCCGCCGCCGCGGGCCTGGCCGGGGTCGCCGGAGAGGCGGGGGGCGTGCTGGTGATCGACCGCGCCGCCACCATCGCGGCGGCCGACCGGCTGGGCCTGTTCGTGGTCGGCGTGGCGCCGTGACGCTCAAGGTCATGCTGGTGGCCGCCGAGGCTTCCGGCGACAGCCTGGGCGCGGGGCTGGCCCGGGCGCTGAAGCAGCGCCTGGGGGACCAGGTCTGTTTCGTCGGGGTCGGCGGGGCGAAGATGGCCGCCGAGGGGGTGCAGAGCCCCTTCGACATCGCCGAACTGTCGATCCTGGGCCTGTTCGAAGGGCTCATGGCCTGGGGCCGCGTGCGCCGCCGGGCCCGGGAGACGGCCACCCTGGCGGCGCGCGAGCAGCCGGACGTGGCGGTTCTGATCGATTCCTGGGGCTTTACCCTGCGCGTCGCCCACCGGCTGCGCGCCCAGGACCCCGGCCTGCCGCTGGTCAAGTACGTCGGGCCCCAGGTCTGGGCCTCGCGCCCCGGGCGGGCCAGGACCCTGGCCCAGGCCGTCGACCTCCTGCTCACCCTGCACGCCTTCGACGCGCCCCTGTTCGAGGCGGCAGGGCTGAAGACCGTCTTCGTCGGCAATCCGGCGCTGAACCGCGACGTCTCCGGCGCCGACCCGGGCCGGTTTCGCGCTCACAGTGGCGTGTCGGCGGACGCGCCGATCCTGCTGCTGGCGCCGGGCAGCCGGCCGTCGGAGATCGCCCGCGTCCTGCCGCCGTTCGGCGAGGCGGCGCAGTTGCTGGCTGCCGAGCGGCCCGGCCTGACGGTGGTGATTCCGGTGGCCGGGGTGGTCGCCGGCCTGGTGAAGGACCAGGTCGCCGGCTGGCGCATTCAGCCCATCCTGGTCGAGGACGAGGGCCTGAAGCTGGACGCCATGGCCGCCGCCACCGTCGCCCTGGCCTGTTCGGGCACGGTGACGACCGAACTGGCCCTGGCCGGCTGTCCGATGGTGGTGGGCTACCGGATCGGGCCCCTGACCTATGCGATCCTGAAGCGCATCGTGCGCACGAAATGGATCACCCTCTTCAACGTCGCGGCGGGATGCGCCATCGCCCCTGAACTGATCCAGGACGCCTGCACCGGCCCGAACCTGGCCCGGGAAGCGCGGCTGCGGCTCGACGACCCTGCCTTGCGCGCATCGCAGATCGCAGCCCAGTTCGAAGCGCTCGACAAGATGGGGAGGGGAGGTGGCGATCCCGCCGCCAAGGCTGCCGAGGCTGTGCTGGGGCTGGTGGCTTAATCTGCGCTTACGCGACCGCCCGTCTTTCTCGTAGCGCCAGGAACAGCGGAAGACCGAAGGACACGCCGACGGTCAGCAGCCCGACCACGGCGACCCAACTGTGCCGCACGGGCGCGCGCCGGTTCTCCACGGCGATGAACGCCAGCACCACGACCGCCGAGACGATGACGTCCCAGCCGAAGAAGCCGCCGATGCGGGTGGAGAACAGTTCGGTGAAGAAGAGGCCGAGGTCCAGGCCGTGCTCGCGCGCCCAAGGCAGGAAGCGCGACAGGGGCAGGATGGCGCCGGGTACGCATAGGGCGGCGTAGATCCAGACGGGCCGCATCCGGGCTCCCGGTAAGAGAAGGGGCCGCGCCTTTCAGCTGCGGCCCCTGGTTTCAGTCCTAGCCGCGCTTGTCGACCGGCGCGTAATCCCGCTCCGGGGAGCCGGTGTAGATCTGCCGCGGGCGGCCAATCTTCTGCGAGGGGTCCTCGATCATTTCCTTCCACTGGGAGATCCACCCCACCGTCCGCGCCAGGGCGAACAGCACGGTGAACATCTCCGCCGGGAAGCCCATGGCCGACAGGGTGATGCCCGAATAGAAATCGACGTTCGGGTAGAGCTTGCGCTCGATGAAGAACTCGTCCGACAGGGCGATGCGCTCCAGCTCCATCGCCACCTGCAGCAGGGGCTCGTCGTCCTTGCCGACGGCCTTGAGCACTTCGTGGCAGGTCTGCTGCATCACCTTGGCGCGCGGGTCGTAGTTCTTGTAGACCCGGTGGCCGAAGCCCATCAGCCGGTACTTCCGGTCCTTCACGCCCTGGACGTACTCGGGGATGCGATCGACGGTGCCGATCTCCTTGAGCATGTTCAGCGCCTCTTCGTTGGCGCCGCCGTGAGCGGGCCCCCAGAGGCAGGCGATGCCGGCCGCGATACAGGCGAAGGGGTTGGCCCCCGACGAGCCGGCGAGGCGGACGGTGGAGGTCGAGGCGTTCTGCTCGTGGTCGGCGTGCAGGATGAAGATGCGGTCCATGGCGCGGGCCAGGACCGGATTGACCACATAGTCCTCCGCCGGAACGGCGAAGCACATGCGCAGGAAGTTCTCGGCGTAGCCGAGTTCGTTGCGCGGGTGGATGAAGGGCTGGCCCACCGAGTATTTGTAGGCCCGGGCCGCGATGGTCGGCATCTTGGCGATCAGGCGATGGGCCGAGATGGTCCGCTGAGCCGGATCATTGATGTCGGTGCTGTCGTGATAGAAGGCCGACAGGGCGCCGACGGCGCCGCACATCACCGCCATCGGGTGCGCATCGCGGCGGAAGCCGAGGAAGAAGCGGTCGAACTGATCGTGCACCATGGTGTGCAGGGTGATCGTCCGCTCGAACTTGGTGAACTCGTCGGCGCTGGGCAGCTCGCCGTTCAGGAGCAGGTAGCAGACCTCGAGAAAGCTCGACTGCTCGGCCAGCTGCGCGATCGGATAACCGCGGTGCAGCAGGACGCCCTTGTCCCCGTCGATGAAGGTGATCTGGCTCTCGCAACTCGCCGTGGAGGTGAAGCCCGGATCGTAGGTGAAGACGTCCGCTTCGCCATATAGCTTACGGATGTCCAGGACCTCCGGCCCCATGGTCCCCTTGAGCACCGGAAGGTTGACGTCCTTGCCGCCGACCTTGAGATCGGCGCTGCCAGCCGGCGCGGCCTTGTTCTCCATGCCTCACCCTTCTTGGGTTTAAGGGCCGCGGGATCAGGCCTGCGACCGAGTGTACTGGGGCGGCCCAAACCGAGGGCCATGGGCCTTATAGCGGGTTATGTGCGCTGCGAAAGAGCATCGTGAATCCGGCCTAGGCTCTCGTCCCGCCCAAGCGCCGCCAGGGTCTTGGAAAGGTCGGGAGAGGGGCGCCCGGCGGTCAGGGCCGCCCGTAAATTGGGCCCGATCTTGCCCAGGCCTACCCCTTCGGCCCCAGCGAAGGCCTTGATCAGCAGGTCCAGGTCCGGGTCGGTCCAGCTTGTGGTCGCCGCCAGGGCTTCGCTCAGTCGCTGCAGACGCGAGGCGGCCTCGTCCGTCAGGGTGGCGCGGGCCTTGTCGTCGAGATGCAGCGGGCGGCGGGCCGTGAGGAACTGGGTTTCGTCGGCGAGCTGGGGGATGGTCTTGGCCCGGGTCTTCATAAACGGCATCGCCGCCTCCAGCCGCGCCAGGTCGGCGTCGGTCAGGGCCTCGCCCCGGGCGCGGTGCGCGTCGGCGGTCAGGGCCGCCAGCCGCGCGTCGTCGGCCTCGCGGATGTAGTGGGCGTTGACCGAGGCCAGCTTGTCCCAGTCCAGCCGCGCCGGCGCCCGGCCGACGTCGCGGATGTCAAACCAGGCGGCGGCCTGTTCGTCGGAGAAGATCTCGTCATCTCCGTGACCCCAGCCCAGGCGGGTCAGGTAGTTGCGCATGGCTTCGGGCAGGTAGCCCTGCGCGGCGAAGTCGCCGACCGCCTGGGCCCCGTGCCGCTTCGACAGCTTGGCCCCGTCCGGCCCGTGGATCAGGGGGATGTGGGCGAAGGCGGGCAGGTCCCAACCCAGGGCCTGATAGATCAGGGCCTGACGTGGGGCGTTGTTCAGATGGTCGTCGCCGCGGATGACGTGGGTCACCCCCATGTCGTGGTCGTCCACCACCACGGCGAGGTTGTAGGTCGGCGCCCCGTCGCTGCGCAGCAGCACCAGGTCGTCGAGGTCCTTGTTGGCGAACCGGACCGGCCCCTGCACCAGGTCGTCGATGACCGTATCGGCCTCCTTGGGCCCCTTGAAGCGGATCACGTGGGGCAGGTTGGAGCCGGCAGGCGGGTCCTGGTCGCGCCACGGCGAGCGCACGGCGCGCCCCTCGGCCCGCGCAGCCTCGCGCTCGGCTTCCAGCTCGTCCGGGGTCATGTAGTCGCGATAGGCGTGACCGGCCGACAGCAGCTGGGCCACGGCCTCGCGGTGACGATCGGCGCGGGTGTGCTGGAACACCACTTCGCCGTCGTGCTCGACGCCGAGCCACGTCAGTCCTTCGAAGATGGCGGCCACGGCCGCCTCGGTCGAGCGGGCCCGGTCGGTGTCCTCGATGCGCAGCAGGAACTTGCCGCCGGTGTGGCGGGCGTAAAGCAGGTTGAACAGCGCCGTCCGCGCCCCTCCTATGTGCAGGAACCCGGTGGGGGAGGGGGCGAAGCGGGTGACGACGGCGGATTGGTCGGGCATAGGCGCTGAGGGTCCGGTGGGGGCGGACGCTCGTACCAGCCATTGGGCGGCCATGAAAGCCGAGGTGCTGGCCCAGGCCGAGCGCTGGACCCTGTGGACACCCGTCGCGGCGGGTCTCGGCGCGGCATGCTATTTCGCCCTGAAGACCGAGCCCGCCTCGAACCTGGTGCTGATCCTGGCCCTCGCCGCCGTGGCGGTCGCCGTCACCATCGGCTTGCGCGTCCGCAGCCGCGCCCTGGCGATCGCGTCGGCCCTGGCCTGTTTCGCCGTTCTGGGTTTCGCGGTTGCGTCCCTTCGCACCTACAGCGTCATCGCGCCGGTCGTCCCGGCCGGGCTGGGCGTGGTCACGGTGGAGGGCTTCGTGCTCGACGTGGTCTCGGCCAGCGCCGAGCGACCGCGCATGCTGGTCGCCCCCACCTATGTCCAGGGCCTGGCGCCTGAAGCCACCCCGGCGCGCGTCCGCATCACCGTCCGCGAGGGACTGGTCGGGCCGGGGCAGGCGATCCGGGTCCGCGCCCTGCTCAACCCGCCGCCGCCCCCGTCCGCTCCGGGAGCCTACGACTTCGCCAGGGACGCCTTCTTCGACAAGGTCGGCGGTTCAGGCCTGGCGCTGGGCCGGCCGCAGATCATCAGCCTGATCCCGCCGCCCCTGCGCTTTCGAATCGGCATGGCCATAGACGCCGGCCGCTGGAGCCTCGCGCGCCGGCTGGTCGACAAGATGGGGCCTCGCACCGGCGGGCTGGCCGCGGCCCTGGTCACCGGCCACCAAGCGTGGCTGGCCGAGGACGACGTCCAGGCCATGCGGGATTCGGGCCTGGCCCACATCCTCTCCATATCCGGCGTGCACATGGCCATCGTCGGCGGCTTCCTCTTCGCCGGGATCCGCCTGCTGATCGCCGCCTGGCCGTGGCTCGCCCTGCGCGTGCCGGCCAAGAAGGTGGCGGCGGCCGGGGCCCTGCTCGCCGTCATCGTCTACCTCGTCATCTCGGGTCAGCCGCCGCCGGCCCAGCGCGCCGCCATCACCGCCGGGGTGGCCTTCGCCGCCGTCCTGCTCGGCCGCCGGGCCCTGACCCTGCACAGCCTGGCCATCGCCGCCCTGGTGGTCATCGCCCTGCAGCCCGAGGCGGTGACGCAGCCGGGCTTCCAGATGTCGTTCGCCGCCACCGCCGCCCTCCTGGCCCTGGCCGAAGCCTGGCCGCGGACATCGCGGGAGATCGACGTGCCCTGGCCGATCCACTTGGCCCAGCGACTGCGGACCTGGCTGGTCGCCGCCTTCATGATCAGTTTTGTCGCCGGCATGGCCACCGGCCCCTTCGCCGTCCAGCACTTCAACCGCGTGACGTTGTGGGGGCTTCCGGCCAACCTCGCCACCGAGGCCCTGAGCTCCCTGCTGGTGCTGCCGGCCCTGGCCCTAGGGGCGGTCGGGGTGCTGTTCGGCGGCGGCGACTGGGCCCTGGCGGCGGCCGACTGGGGCCTCACCGTCACCGCCGACATCGCTCACCTGTTCGCGAACCTGCCCAAGGCGGTGGTCACCATCGCCAGCGCCCCAGCCTGGACCCTGCCGACCACCTTTCTCGGCCTGCTGTTCATCTGCCTGTGGGACGGCCGCCTGCGCTGGGTGGGCCTGATCCCCTTCGCCGCCGTCGCCCTGGCGCCAAGGCCGCCCACCCCCACGGCCTGGGTCGCCGCCGAGGGCGCCAACGCCGCCATCGTGGCGGACGGCGAGGCCGTTCCCCTGCGCACGACCCAGAAGTTCGGCTACGAGCTGTGGTCGCGTCGCCGCGGCTTCGAGCCCCTGGCCGAACCCCAGGCCCGCATCGACGCCCTGTTCGACTGCGGCCGCGACGCCTGCACCCCGCATGCGGACACGCCGGTGCGCCTGGCCGGCTGGTGGCGGCGCGTTCCGGCGCGGCCGGAGCAGGTCGCCGAGCTGTGCGCCCAGGCGGAGGTTGTGGTGCTGCGGACGGGGGAGGGGGTGTGCCCGAGCAAGCTGGTCCTCGGCCAGCGCCAACTCGCCGCCGGCGGCTCGGCCGAACTCTACCGCACCAAGGATGGCTGGCGCGTCGTCTGGGCCCAGCCCATGCGCGGCCGCCGGCCGTGGTCGGTGCAGGTGGGAGGGGCAGAGGAGTGAAAGATCCTCCCCCAGCCACAAGAGGCCGGGGGAAGATCTAGGTCAGTGGTACTTGCGGATCAGGCCGACCAGCTTGCCCTGCACCTGGACCTGGTCGGGCCCCAGGATGCGGGTCTCGTAGTTGCGGTTCGCCGGCTCCAGCGCGATCGAGGCGCCGCGGCGGCGAAGGCGCTTTAGGGTGGCTTCCTCGCCCATGACCAGGGCTACGACGATCTCGCCATTGTTGGCGTTGTCGCCCTTCTTGATGACCACGAGGTCGCCGTCGAGGATGCCGGCCTCGATCATCGAATCCCCCTGGACCTCCAGGATGAAGTGCTCGCCCTGGCCCAGCATGCTTTCGGGCACCGAGATGCGCTCGCGCTCGTGTTGGATCGCCTCGATGGGCGTACCGGCGGCGATGCGGCCCAGCATCGGAAGCTCGCGCACGTCGTTCGACGGTTCCGGCGCCGGCCGCGGCCCGCCGTTCCCGTCGATCACCTGCGGCTTGAAGGGCTGTCGGCCGCGCCCGCCGGCCGTGGCCTGCTCGGGCAGCTTGACCACTTCCAGCGCCCGGGCCCGGTGGGGCAGGCGGCGCAGGAAGCCGCGCTCCTCCAGGGCGGTGATCAGCCGGTGGATGCCGGACTTGGAGGCGAGGTCGAGAGCATCCTTCATCTCGTCGAACGAGGGGGAGACGCCGGTCTCCTTCAGCCGCTCGTGGATGAACATCAGCAGTTCGTGCTGCTTGCGCGTGAGCATG
>DAICXL010000105.1:0-312 GCA_027312185.1 Caulobacterales bacterium
ATGGCGAAGAGCACGACCGCCGCGAGCACCAGAAGGGAGATAAGCCCGAGGGTCGCCTGCCGCTGGGCGGGGGCGTCCGGTTGCTGAGCCTGGGCGGCGCCCGGACGATCAAGCGGCATCGACTTTGACCCCATCAGCAAGTCGTTCCCGTCTGCACCAACGCCGCTGAGCCTACATCATCCGGCCCGCAACCGCTGCGATTCATCTCAGTCGCCGCCTTATCGGCATCTTTGGCGCCGAGGGCGAGGATCTTGGCCATGCGGGTGGCGATGTCGCTTTGCCCGAAGTTCTTCTTGCGGCTCAGGTCCGCCG
>DAICXL010000105.1:322-7962 GCA_027312185.1 Caulobacterales bacterium
GGCTGGGACAGGGCCAGCATGAGCATGTCGTCCGCCACAAGGCTCAGCTTTGCGCCGCCCAGGCGCGTGTTGTCGGCGACGATCAGCACGCTTCTGAACACGCTCGTGTAGCAGGAGGTGATGCGGCTGACGCAGCCGGGCGGGGGCCTGTGCTCTGGGTCGTCGACCACCTCTCCCTCCTGCTCGATGCCGTCGTAGGTCAGCCCGGCGGCCACCACCCCAGCGGTGTTGACGCCGCCGCTCCGGGTGGCGGTGACGTACCAGGCCTGGATGGGATGGGTCACCGTCTTGACCTGCTCGGTCGTGGAGCGGTGATGAAAGCCCAGCAGTTGGGGCCGCTGGCTGGCGATCAGGTCCATCTGCGCCTGCGGGTCGTCGGTGAAGGCGATCAGGACGTTGGGCCGGCAGCCCGGGCCCGCGGCGGGCAGCCTCAGGGCCTTGGCCATGGTCTCGATGCGCGCCTTGATCCGGGCGGCCTGGTCGGCCCGGGGCAGGCCATCGACCAGGACGCAGACCGGGCCGCGCCAGCGGCTGATCTGGTCGATGCGAGGGTCCGCCGCGGCGGCGTAGGCGCGCACGAAGCTGCGGGCCTGCTCGGGGATCGACCGCGGACCGGGCGCGGCCTCGACGATCAGCGGCGCCACGGCCGCGTCCTGGGCGGCGGGCTCCGGCGGGGGCGGAGGCTGGGCCAGGGCTGCGGTCGCGGCCATGCACGCCATGCCGGTCAGAGCGCGCTGCAGCCGTTCCAGCATGGGAGCTTCCTCGCGGTGAACGCGCAATCCTGGCGCGGCGCCGTTGCGGGGATATTTCTCACGGCGGCGCTGCGCCTTCCAGCCCGTCCGCGTGTCCAGACGGCCGCGCCGGAACCGGCCCCTTAGCCGTTGCGCCTTATGGTCAGCACCAGGGCCGCACGCGCTCGCAGTTCCGCCGCGACGACGGCGCCTAGTCTTGGGGTGGCGGTAAAGGTGGCGCGTTCAACAAGGTCGGCCAGTTTCCTGATCATTTCTACATCGCCGGACAGGCCATGGTCGCGCAGGAGCTGATTGGCGTCCTGAACCGCCCGCATCTCGATGAAGCGCTCATCTTCAGTAGAAGCGCTCGGAGCCGCCGCTGAACGCGAAGTGCCAGTGGCCTCTTGCATCAAGTCATCCCCCCGTAGGGGGAACCTTGCCGCAAAAGCCGGGGGCGACCGCTAATCTAGATCAATGAAATCGAATATCTCTGCCGCAAAGTCTCGCAATACCGGTGATGGCGGCTCAATGGAGCAGGTTGATCCAGGTCAGGCCGGGGCGTTTTCAGATGGCGAGGCCAGATTCCGCCGCCATGAGCGTCGATGGCGGTCATCCTACTTCGGCAGGTCGGTTTCCAAGCTCGCCATTATGCTGCTCAGCAGGGCGATCGCCCCCTCCGCACGGAGCGACGGGGCGTCGTCGTAGATCACCTTCTGGGAATCCAAAGCCAGGTCCAGGACGGCTATGGCTTCATCGAGCGTCAGGACGCAACGCTGGATCAGAACGTGGATAAGGCTCTCGACGAGAACGAGCGCGGCCTGACCATGAGCGTCAAGCGGGTTCGAGGCATCAGAGCCGAGCGGGCCGGCTTCGGACATGGGGCACCTGGATAGTGAGGCGAGAGCGCGAATCTCTCAGCCGTCGGCGCCTGGGAGCCATGTCGACGATGGCGCATTGTAGCGGCCGCGCGGGGATGGTCCACAACCCAAATCAACTTCGAACAATGATCATACGCAATGTTCCTAGGTGCGCGGACCTTATATGCCGGTTGTATGGTGAACCGGTTCGTCGATAAGCTGCGCACGTTCGTCGACCTGACAGCCGCGGAAAGCACGGCTCTCTCGCTGGTCTCGGCCAACCCCCGCGCCTATGCCCCCAAGCAGCATCTGATCCGAGAAGGCGACCAGCCAGGGCCGGTCTTCGTCGTGCTCGACGGATGGGTGTGCCGGTACAAGATCTTGCCGAACGGGACGCGCCAGATCGTGGCGTTCCTGATGCCCGGAGACTGCTGCGACCTGAATGTCGGAATGCTGGCCGAGATGGACCACAGCATCCAGACCTTGACGGCCGCCTCCGTAGCGACCGTCGCCAGGGCCGAGATGGACGCCCTCTTGGAGGCGCATCCCAAGATCGCGCGGGCGATGTACATCTCGCAACTCGTCGACGAAGGCACGCTTCGGTCCTGGATCGTCAGCATGGGGCGGCGCAGCAGCGTCGAACGCGTGGCGCATCTGATGTGCGAACTCTACATCCGCGCCCTGAATGTAGGTGAGGCGGCCGATCAGAAGGTCACTCTTCCGTTCTCGCAAGTGGTCATGGCCGACGCGCTGGGCATGACTGCGGTCCACATCAATCGGGTTCTGAGGGAATTGCGGTTGGATGGCGCGATGGAGATTCGCCGAGGAAGCCTGCTTATTCGCGACCCGGGCAAACTGGTCCAGATCGCCGGCTTCGACGAGAACTACCTCCACCGCCGTATGCGCCAAGCGGCGGGGCGCCGATAAGCAGCTAAAGAGGACCCGAGGCATGGCGAGGCTTGTTTTCGGGATGAACCAGTCCCTGGACGGGTACGTCGACCACGAGGCGTTCGCGCCGGGTCAAACATTGTTCCGCTACTTCATCGGCCAGGTGCGCGCCCTGACCGGCAGCCTTTACGGTCGCCGCCTGTACGAGGTCATGCGCTACTGGGATGAGGATCGTCCTGAGTGGGGCGACGATGAACGCGACTTCGCCGCGGCGTGGCGAGACCTGCCGAAGTGGGTCGTGTCGCGGTCGCTGAAGTCCGTCGGCCCCAACGCCACCCTTGTCTCGGACGACATCGAAGCGACGATCCGGGGGCTGAAGACCCGGCTGGATGGGGAGATCGGAGTCGGCGGTCCCGCCCTGGCGGGAAGCCTGACCAGGCTGGGGCTGATCGACGAGTACCGACTTTACCTGCGTCCTGCCGTGCTGGGCGCAGGCAAGCCCTTCTTCACCGGCCCCCGCCCCCCGCTGCGGCTGACGGCCCACGAGCTGATCGGCGAGGACGCGGTGCGGCTGACCTACGTTCCCGCCTGAGCTTGTCTGTTATGGTGCGGCCATGGCGGCCCGGGGGGCTCACCTTGAACGAGACCAAGAACGGACGGGCGACCGTCATTTTCCTGTGCTTCCTGGCGGCGTTGCTGGAGGGCGTCGACATCCAGTCGATGGGGCTGGCGGCGCCGCGGCTGGGGCCGGAGTTCGGGCTGGGGCCGGCGCAACTCGGTTATGCCGCCACGGCCAGCGTGTTCGGCCTGTTCCTCGGGGCGGCCGTGGGCGGGCGCTTGGCGGACCGGATCGGGCGCAAGGCGGTGCTGGTCGGGTCGTTCGTGGCCCTGGGCGTGTTTTCCCTCGCCACCGCCGATCTCGGCGACGGTGAACTTCGGCGCCGTGGCCGGCAGCCTGATCTTCGGCCGGCTGATGGACCGGGGCCACGAGCGGGCCGTGGTGATGTACGTCGGCATGGCCGTCTCGCTGGGCGCGCTGGCGGTGCTGGACGGCATGGTCCTTATGCTGATCGCCGGGGCGGGAGCGGGCTTCTTCGCCATTGGCGGGCAGCTGGTGCTCTACGCCCTGGCGCCGCGCTACTACGAGACCCTGATCCGGGGGACCGGGGTGGGGGCGGCGGTGGCGGCCGGCCGGCTTGGGTCGATGGCCGGGCCGCTGATGGGCGGGGCCCTGCTGTCGGCCGGCTATGGCGCCAACGCGGTCCTGGCCGGGGCGATACCCGGGATGGCGCTGGCGGCGGTGGCGGCGGTGGTGCTGCTGGGGCGGCCGGTGGCGGAGGATTAGATTATTCCGCTCATCCCCGCGGAAGCGGGGACCCAGGTTTTAGCCGCCGCACTTTCCGCCAAAGAACTGGGTCCCCGCTTCCGCGGGGATGAGCGGTCGTGGGGGCGTTATTCCCCGTGGACGTGGCCGTCGTCGATCTCGGCGACCAGGGTCTTGTCGCGGGCGGCCTGGGCGAGGCCGAGGAGGCGCAGGACGTTGCCGCTCCACACCTTCTGGATGTCGGCCGGGCTGTGGCCCTTGGCCAGGAGGTGGGCGGTGATCTTGGGGTAGTCGCGGGCGTCTTCGAACCCGACCAGGCCGCCGCCGCCGTCGAAGTCGGCGCCGACGCCGACATGGTCGATGCCGGCCACTGCGATGGCGTGATCGAGGTGCTCGGTGAAGTCCTCGAAGGTGGCGCGGGGGGTCGGCCATCTGGCCTCGATGGCCTGCATCTCCTTGCGGGCCTCGATGCGCTGGGCGTCGGTGCGGGCGTTCTGCGGGCCGTATCTGGCGTTGACCGCGGCCACCGCCGCCGCCCGCTCCGGGTTGGGCGGGGCAGGCGCGATCATATAGGCGGAAAAGGCGTTGATCTGGATCACGCCGCCGGACTTGGCCAGGGCCCGCAGGCGGTCGTCGTCGATGTTGCGCGGGTGGTCGTAGATCGCCTTCAGCCCCGAGTGGGACAAGAGGATCGGGGTCTTGGACAGGGCGATCATCTGGTCGAGCACCTCGTCGGACGCATGGGAGGCGTCGAGCAGGATGCCCAGGCGATTGCCTTCCTTGACCCAGTCCTTGCCCAAAGGCGACAGGCCGTGGAACTGCGGGCCGCCCGGGTTGGTGGCGCTGTCGCCCAGTTCGTTGTTGGCGAAGTGGATCGGGCTCATCAGCCGCACGCCGAGCTTGTAGAAGGTGTTCATCAGCGTCAGGTCGGACGCCTCGGGCTGGCTGTTCTCCATGCTCATGTAGACGATGCGCTTGCCCGCCTTGGCGATGCGCGCGGCGTCTTCGGGCTTGAAGGCGAGCTCGAAGTGCTGGTGGTTGCGGGCCACCATCTCGTGGATTTCGGTCGCGCGGACCAGGGCCTGGTCGCGCGACAGGGCCCGGCCCTCCGGCGTGGTCGGCAGGGAGCCGGTGTAGACGGCGAAGAAGCCGCCATCGAGGCCGCCCTCGACCATGCGCGGATAGTCCACCTGGCTGCCGTCCACCTTCACGTCGTGGCGGTCCATGATGCTGTAGCCGGGCCGCCCGAAGGCCGCGGGGATGTCGAGGTGGCTGTCGAGGACGATCATCGATTCGTGGATGGCCATGGCCTGGGCCGAGACCCCAGCCGGGCGGGGCGCCGGCGCTGCGTGAGCGACGCCGGCGATGGCGAGGATAGCCGCCCCCGCGGCGAGACGGGTGACAAGTCTGGGCAAGGGCGTGCTCCTGGAGGCCGTGTCGGGTCTGGCGGAAAGGTGGCCGGGGTGACGGTCGTTGTCGAGATGGCGGCGCCGCGAGAAGCGCCCCGCTGCGGCGTCTCGTGGGTGCGGAGGGTGCGAAGCGGGCGCCGCGGCGGGGCGGCGCGCAGGAAATGACCTGCTAGACTGGATGGATGCCCATTCCCGAGATCCTGCGCTTTGACGATATCGACGCCGCCGCCGCCGACGCGGCCAGCCGCATCGCGGCGGCCCTGGGCGGGGCGGGGCCCGTCAGCTTCGTCGCCACAGGGGGGCGCACGCCGGGGCCGATCTACGACCGGCTGGCCGCGGCGCCGCTGGATTGGCCCCGGGTGTGGGTGACCCTGTCGGACGAGCGGTGGGTCGACGAGGCTTCGCCGGCCAGCAATGCGGGCCTGCTGCGCCAGCGCCTGCTGACCGGCGCGGCGGCGAAGGCGCGGTTCGTCCCCCTGATGGGCGGGGAGGCGACGCCGCAGGCGGGCGCGGCGGCGGCCGAGGCGCGGCTGCGGGCCATGCCGCGGCCGTTCGACATGGTGCTGCTGGGGATGGGCGAGGACGGCCATGTCGCGTCGCTGTTCCCCGGCGCGCCCATGGCGGCGGGCGAGGCCCTGTGCCTGCCCGTGCCGACCGGCCGGGACGAGCCGCGGATCAGCCTGACCCTGCCGGCGCTGCTGGACAGCCGGCAGGTGCTGGTGTTCGCCACCGGGGCGGCGAAGTGGGCGGTGCTGCAGGCGGCGCTGGGCGGAGCGGACCTGCCGGTGACGCGGGTGCTGGAGGAACATCCCTCGGTGACGGTGATCTGGAGCCCATGAGTCTCCTTCTCGCCCTCGAGGGAGAGGGGCGCCGTACTGAGTATAGATTCAATCAGTCTAGATTAGATGGCAGGGTTAACGTGGATTTACGGTGTTAACGAAGGTTTACGAACTCGCCTAATGCCTCGTTAGCCTTAAATTAGGCGCCTGCGGCCTAGCTTGCCCCAAGCAGAAGCTGATGGGCGCAAAAGTGCACTTGCAAATATTTCACGACCCGAGCGGTCGTCGTTCCAAACGCGTGCGCGCGGGGCTGTGGGCGGTCGCGATACCGGTCGTCGCCGCCGTCGTCTTTCTGGTCGTCGCCATCGCCAGCATCGAGCGCCACGCCTCACCCGCCCTGGCCGGCGCCGGACAGGCCGAGCGCCTGACGCCGGTGCAGGCCGCTCCCCATCAGGACGTCGAGGCGGGCCCCTGGCTGGCGGCCAGCGCACCGGTCACGCACACCTCCAGGATCGCCGAGCGCGTGGGCTTCTACATGCCGTGGGACGCGGCGGGCCGCGCATCGCTCGCCGCCAACGCGGGCGCGCTCGACTTCATCGCCGCCGGTCTGGCCACCGTCCACGGCCCGGATCACGCCTTCGCCTACGAGACCGACGAGCACCTGCGGCGGATCCTGTCGCGCCGGGGCGCCGGCAAGCTGCTGCTGATGGTGCAGAACGTGGATGGCGAGGGCCATTGGCAGGGCCGCGCCAGCGAGCGCCTGCTCGCCCAGCCCGCCGCGCGCCGCCGGTTCCTGGACCAGCTCGAGCGGGCGGCCCAGGCCGAGAACGCCGCCGGGGTCGTGCTCGACATCGAGGACCTGTCGGCCACGGCGCACCCCGCCTATCTGCAGTTCCTCGAGGAGGCGCATGCGCGCTTCGCGGGTCGCGGCCTGCTGCTGACCATCGCCGCGCCGGTGAGCGATCCGGCCTGGGACCTCAAGGCCTATGGGGCCGTCGTCGACCGTGTGTTCCTGATGGCCTATGACGAGCACTGGCTGACCAGCGCGCCCGGGCCCATCGCCTCCCAGCCCTGGTTCGCCCGCACCGTGCCTGAGGCCGTCGAGGCCGTGGGCCGCGGCCGGGCCATCGTCGCCCTGGGCGAGTACGCCTACGACTGGAGCGAAAAGGGCGGCGCCGCCGAGCCGCTCACCGTCAAACAGGCCTGGGCGCGGGCGCAGGCGGCCGGCGTGCTGCCCGCCTTCGACAAGGCCTCGGGCAACAGCCATTTCACCTACGACAAGGCCGGGGTCCGGCATCAGGTGTGGATCCTCGACGCGATCAGCACCTGGAACCAGCTTCGGGTGGCCCAGGGCACGGGCGCCGTGGGCGTCGCCCTGTGGCGGCTGGGGTCCGAGGACCCCGGCTTCTGGGCGGCCCTCAAGACGGCGCCTGGCGCCGCCCCTGACCTCTCGCACCTGCCCACGCACGACGACGTCCAACTGGTCGGCAATGGCGAGGTCATGCGCGTGGCCTCGAGCGCCCGGCCGGGACTGCGCCAGGCGGCCCCGGGCGCCGACGGCCTGATCCACGACGCCGTCTACAGCGCCCTGCCCACGACCCATGTGGTCGAACGGGCCGGTCACAACCGCCGCTTGGTCGCGCTGACTTTCG
>DAICXL010000106.1:0-7667 GCA_027312185.1 Caulobacterales bacterium
AGACCGGCTTGGTCAGGTGGCGGTCGGCGCCAGCCTCCTCGGAGGCTCGGGCGTGCTCGGGCAGGGCGTGGGCGGTCAGCATGACCACCGGTGCCGGGGCCGCCCCGGTCTCGCGCTCGATCTGGCGCAGCGACCGGGTCGCCTCCAGCCCGTCCATCGTCGGCATCTGCATGTCCATGAAGACGATGTCGAAGGCGCCGGCGCGGAAGGCGTCGACCGCCTCGACCCCGGTCTCGGCGAAGGTGATCTCGGGGCCAACCGTCGACAGGATCAGGGACAGCACCTTGCGGTTCACCGGATGGTCCTCGGCGATGAGGATGCGCACGGGCCGGGTCTCGGTCTCGGTTTCGGGCTTGGGGACGACCGGTTCGGCCGACCATGTCGCGTCGGCGTCGGCGGCCTTGAACAAGGAGGCGAGCTCGCGCTGGAGCGTGTGAGCCGAGCTGTCGAGGGCGCGCAGCATCTCGCGCTGGTCGGGGGTCAAGGGCGTGGCGCCCAGGGCCTGGATCATGCCGCGCACTCCGTTCAGGGGCGTGCGCAGTTCATGGCTCATGGCGGTGAGAAATTCGGTGCGGGCGCGGTTGGCGGCCTCGGCCTCGTCGCGGGCGAGGGCCAGCCGCTCGGCCGACTCGCTGAGGGCGGCGAAGGCCCGGCGGCGGGTGTGCGAATCGACCATCACCGCCGCGCCGGCGGCGAGGACGAGGGTGGTGATGATCACCGCCAGGACTGCCGCGATCAGGTGGGCCGACAGCAGCATGGGGGGAACGGCCACCGTCGGGTCGGGCGTGATGGTCACCGCCGCCATGGCGGTGAAGTGAAGGCTGCAGACGGCCAGGGTCGCCAGCACCGCTCCGGCCGCGCGGCGCGGCAGCCGGCCAGCGTCGCCGGCCGCGGCCAGGCTGAGGGCGCCCAAGCCGGCGCCCATCGCCACGGCGGCGACGACATAGCCGAGGTCCCAGCGCAGCACGCCCTGGGTGCGCAGCGCCGACATGCCGACGAAATGCATCACCCCGACCCAGAGGCCGAGGCCGGCGCCGGCGCCGAGCCGGCCGAGGAGGGTCGGCCGGCCGATTCCCGCCGACAGCGAGATGCCGACGCCGATAACGGCGATGAGCCAGGAGGCGATGGTCGCGATCGGCTCGTAGCCGGTCTTGAGGCTGGGCTGGTAGGCCAACATGCCGATGAAGTGGGTGGCCCACACGCCGGAGCCCGCCGCCAGACCGCCAGCCGTCAGCCACATCCAGCGCGACGCGACGTGCGTGCCGGCGTGGGCGTAAAGCCCGAAGGCCGTGCCCGTCGACAGCAGGCACACCACGCCCGCCAGCAGAACGAGCCGGATATCGTGTTGCTCGGAAATACAACTCAAGACTGTGAGCACCGCACGCCTCCGGGCGCCCTGGCGAGGGCGCCGACTGCGGCGATTATAGGCGGCCTATGGTTGCGCCAAAGTTAGGAGGTGTGACGAACGATCCGGATGGCCAGGGCCGCGCGCCGTCAGCCTCTCTAGAACAGGGGCGCACTCGCCGGCGGGGGGGATTCGGCGGCTGGCGGAGGCACGGGGACGGGGGCCGGCGCGGGAAGCGCCGGGCGTGGCGGGGCCGGGGCCGGGGCCGACGAGGCCGCGCTAGAGGAGGCTGGCGCCGGAGCGCTGGACGCGCTGGCGTCGCCGCGCATGGAGGCGCGAACCTCCTGGCGGGCGATGTCGCGAATCTGGGCTTCTGTCAAAGCGACCGGCGGGGCCTCGACCAGGGCCGAAGCTTGGCGGGCGCCCGCGACGGCGGGGGTCGTCGGCAGGGGACTGCCGTCGGCGCCGGTCTGGGCGTCGTCGGCCGCGCTTCGACGCCAACCCTGATAGGCCCCGAGCAGGGACAGGGCCACGATGACGGCGGCTGCGGCCACCACGGCCTTCTTGGGGATCGCTTCCATGGACTCCACGCTAGCGCGCTCCCGCTTGGGGCGAAACCGCCAGCGGCGAAAAATCAGAAGCGGCGGCCCAGTGCCGGGTTGGCGACCAGGGCGTCTCGCGCCCCAGGCCTCGCCTGGCGTTGCGCGCCCTCGCGGCGGGGTTGATATAGGGCGGACGCGGCCCTAGGTCCGCGCCGGCAGGTCGCCGCATGAAGCGACCGCGACAATCCTCAGGAGGTCTTCCGCGTGAGCAGCATCGAGGACGCGTTCATCTGCGACGCAGTCCGCACGCCCATCGGCCGCTTCGGCGGTTCGCTGGCCTATGTGCGGGCCGACGATCTGGCCGCCTTGCCGATCAAGGCGCTGATGGCGCGTAACGCCGGCGTCGACTGGGAGGCCGTCGACGAGGTCATCCTCGGCTGCGCCAACCAGGCGGGTGAGGACAACCGCAACCTGGCGCGCATGGCCGCCCTGCTGGCGGGCCTGCCGGTGAGCGTGCCCGGCGTCACAGTGAACCGCCTGTGCGCCTCCGGCCTCGACGCGGTGGGCGCCGCCGCCCGTTCGGTGCGCTCGGGCGAGGCTCAGATGGTCATCGCCGGCGGGGCCGAATCCATGACCCGCGCGCCTCTGGTGATGGGTAAGGCCGAGACCGCCTTCCAGCGGTCGGCCACCTTGGAAGACACCACCATCGGCTGGCGCTTCATCAATCCGCTGATGAAGGCGGCCTATGGCGTCGATTCCATGCCGCAGACCGGCGAGAACGTGGCCCAGGACTACCAGGTCACCCGCGAGGATCAGGACGCCTTCGCCGCCCGCAGCCAGGCCCGAGCGGCGGCCGCCCAGGCCGCGGGCTTTTTCGCCGAGGAGATCGTTTCGGTCGAAGCCAAGGACGCCAAGGGCAAGCCCTTCACTTTCGAGAAGGACGAGCATCCCCGTCCGGACTCCACCGCCGAAGTGCTGGCCAGGCTGAAGGTGCTGTTCCCGCCCGACGGCACGGTGACCGCCGGCAACGCTTCCGGCGTCAACGACGGCGCCGCGGCCATGATCATCGCTTCGGAGGCGGCGGTGAAGGCGCACGGCCTGACCCCCCGCGCCCGGGTGCTGGGCATGGCCTCGGCCGCCGTGCCGCCGCGGGTGATGGGCGTGGGCCCGATCCCGGCGACCCAGAAGCTGCTCGCCCGTCTCGGCCTGGCGATCACCGACTTCGACCTGATCGAGCTCAATGAAGCCTTCGCCAGCCAGGGTATCGCGGTCCTGCGCGGCCTGGGCGTGGCCGAGGACGCCGACTTCGTGAACCCCCACGGCGGGGCCATCGCGCTCGGCCACCCCCTGGGCATGAGCGGCGCGCGGCTGGCGCTCACGGCCACGCATGCGCTGGAAAAGCTGGGCGGCAAACGCGCCCTGTGCACCCTGTGCGTCGGGGTGGGGCAGGGGGTCGCGGTCGCCCTCGAACGGGTCTGAGGAAGGGCGCGGCATGGACGTCGTCGGCTACAATCGCGAGGCGGACCAGCCGCCGGCGGTCTTTCCGCCCTATCGCTCGACGGTGAAGCGGGGGCCGCTTCTGCCCCCCATCCACATGCCGCACACCCTGACCGAGGTGACGGGCCCCGCCGGGGTCTGGGACCAGCTGATGGGCCCGGCGCGCGCGGACCTGACCAAGCAGCACAAGGGCGAGCCCCTCGGCCAGCGCATCGTCGTCTCCGGCCAGGTGCTGGACGAGAACCGCCGGCCCGTGCCGAACACGGTGATCGAGATCTGGCAGTGCAACTCGGCCGGCCGCTACATCCACCGCGGCGACCAGTGGGACGCGCCGCTGGACCCCAACTTCACCGGCGCCGGCCATGTGGTGACGGATGGGCAGGGGCGCTACGAGTTCGTGTCGATCCGCCCGGGCGCCTACCCCTGGGGCAACCACAAGAACGCCTGGCGGCCCAGCCACATCCACCTGTCGCTGCTGGGCCCGGCCTTCGCCACCCGGCTGGTCACCCAGATGTATTTCCCGGACGATCCCCTGATCGAGATCGACCCCATCGCCAACGCCACACCGCCGCCGATCCGCAACCGCATGGTGTCGCGCTTCGACATCAATACCACCCGGCCGAACTGGGCCCTGGGCTATCTGTTCAACATCGTGCTGCGCGGCCGCGAGGCGACCCCGATGGAGAACCGCCTGTGAGCGGCCCTCCGGTGCTGGACGAAACAGCCAATGCGGCGCCGCGGGTGGACAGCCTCGACCCGTCCATCTTCGGCCAGACGCCCTCGCAGACGGTCGGGCCCTATTTCCACTATGGCCTGGCGTGGAAGGGCGCCGCCGACCTGATCGGCCAGTCCGAGATGGGCGCCCGGCCGGACCTGTTCCCGCAGGAGCACTACGTCCTGAATGTGCAGGGGCCGCGCGGTCCCGTGCAGGGCGAGCCGGTCGCCCTGGTGGGTACGATCTTCGACGGCGACGGCAAGGTCGTCACCGACGCCATGGTCGAGATCTGGCAGGCCAACGCCGCCGGCCGCTACGCCAGCCCGGACGACGCCCGCGACGAGGCCCCTCTCGACGACAACTTCATCGGCTTTGGCCGGTCGGCCACCTCGGCGGACGGCGAGTACCGCTTCCGCACCGTCCGCCCCGGCCGCGTGCCCGGCCCCGGCAACAGCCTGCAGGCGCCCCACGTCGCGATCAGCGTCTTCGCCCGCGGCATGCTCAAGCGGGCGACCACGCGCCTCTATTTCGAGGACGCGGCCGAGAACGGCGAATGCCCCATCCTGGCCCTCGTGCCGGAGGCGCGGCGAGGGACGCTGATCGCCAAGAGCGAGGGGGAGGGGGTTTACCGCCTCGACATCGTCTTGCAGGGCGAGGGCGAAACGGTCTTCTTCGACGTATGACGCGCCCCGCGCTACATAGGCCGTTCATCCCGGCGAAAGCCGGGACCCAGGCTTTTTCTGAACGTGATGCGCCGGCCCAAACCTGGGTCCCGGCTTCCGCCGGGATGAACGGATAGATGAGCAGCCTGTTCGACCCCCTGTTCGGCACGCCGGAAGCCGCCGAGGCCCTGTTGGACAGCGCCCGCGTGCAGGCCATGCTGGACTTCGAGGCCGCGCTGGCCCGGGCCGAGGCCAAGGTCGGCGTCATTCCCGCCGCCGCCGCCGAAACCATAGCCGCCGCCTGCAAGGCCGAGCGCTTCGACCTCGCCGCCCTGGCCCAGGCCGCGCCGCTCGGCGGCAACCTGGCCATCCCCCTGATCAAGGCCCTGACCGCCGCCGTGGCCGCGGACGACCCTGAGGCCGCGCGCTGGGTGCACTGGGGCGCCACCAGCCAGGACGTGATCGACACCGGCGCGGTGCTGCAGCTGCGCGCCGCCCGCGCCGGGATCGAAGCCGACCTGGCGCGGCTGGACGCGGCCCTGGCCAGGCTCGCCGCCGCCCAGGCCGCCACGCCCATGGCCGCCCGCACCCTGATGCAGCAGGCGGCGCCCACCACCTTCGGCCTGAAGGCGGCCGGCTGGCTGTCCCAGCTGCGCCGCGCCCGTCTGCGCCTAGCCCAGGCCTTCGACGCCATGGCCGTGGTCCAGTTCGGCGGAGCGGCCGGGACCCTGGCGGCCCTGGGTGGCAGGGGATTGGCGGTATCCGAAGCGCTCGCCGCCGAGCTCGGCCTGACCCTGCCGGAGACGCCGTGGCACACCCAGCGCGACCGCCCGGCCGACCTCGCCGCCGCCCTGGGGCTGCTGGCCGGGGGACTGGGCAAGATGGCGCGGGACATCACCCTGATGATGCAGACCGAGGTGGGGGAGGCGTTCGAGCCCGCCGGCGCCGGCAAGGGCGGCTCCTCGGCCATGCCGCACAAGCGCAACCCGGTGAATTCCGCCATCGCCCTGGCCGCCGCCGCCCGCGTCCCGGGCCTGGTCTCGACCATGCTGTCGGCGATGGTGCAGGAGCACGAGCGGTCCGCCGGCCTGTGGCATGCCGAGTGGGAGACCTTGCCGCAGATCGTGCGCCTGACCGCCGGCGCCCTGCGCCAGATGGCGATCGCCGCCGAGGGGCTGGAGCTCGACCCCGCGCGTATGGCCGCCAACCTCGACCTCACCGGCGGCCTGCTCATGGCCGAGGCGGTGACAGTGGCCCTGGCCGCCGACATGGGACGCGAGCGGGCGCACGGCCTGGTCGAGCGGGCGGTGAAGCGGGCGGTGGCGGAGGGGACGGGCCTGGCCGGGGCGCTCGCCGCCGACCCGGAAATCACAGCCTGCCTGTCGCCGGACGCGCTCGACCGCGCTATGCGACCCCAGAACCATCTCGGCGAGGCCGCGGCGCTGGTCGCCCGCGTCCTCGACCAGTCCAGAACCTGACCGGAGAGACCATGCCCTTCGCCACGACCCAGGACGGCGTCAGCCTGTTCTACCGCTTCGACGGCCCCGACGACGCGCCCGTGCTGGTGCTGTCCAATTCGCTCGGCACCGACCATCGGGTTTGGGACGGGCTGATCCCGACCCTGACCAGCCGCTACCGGGTGCTGCGCTACGACGCGCGCGGCCATGGCCAGTCCGACGCCCCTCCGGGCGAGTACAAGATGGAGATCGTCGCTCGGGACGTGCTCGACATCCTGGATCACGCCGGCGTCGAGACGGTGCGCTACGCCGGCCTGTCCTGGGGCGGCGCGGCCGGCCAATGGCTGGGCGCAAACGCGCCGGAGCGGTTCGAGCGCTTGGTGCTGGCCAACAGCGGCGCCTTCTTCGGCTCGCCTGAAATCTGGCAGGGCCGCGCGGACGCCGTCCGCAAGGGCGGCATGGAGTCGATCGCCGAACCCACCATGGAGCGCTGGTTCACCGAGGGGTTCCGCAAGGCCCACCCCGACCAGGTCGAGACGGTCAAGCAACTGCTCCTGCAGACGCCGGTCGAGGGCTACGCCAGCTGCTGCGCCGCCCTGCGCGACACCGACTTCCGCCAGTACCTGCCGAAGATCACGGTCCCGACCCTGGTGATCGGCGGCCTGCACGACACCGCAAGCCCGCCCGAGCGTTCGGGCGAACTGGCCGACACCATCCCGGGCGCCCGGCTCGTCATGCTCGACTGCGCCCACATGGCCCTGGTCGAGCAGCGCCAGCAGTTCGAGGCCGCGCTCATCGGCTTCCTGGAGTAGGACGATGGACGAGGCGGAGCGCTACAAGCTGGGTATCGAGACCCGCCGGTCGGTGCTGGGCGACGCCCACGTCGACCGGTCGCTGGCCGGCGTCACCGCCTTCAACGCCGAGTTCCAGGACCTGATCAGCCGCTACGCCTGGGGTGAGATCTGGACCCGGCCAGGGATCGACCACCATACCCGGCGGCTGATGGTGCTGACCGCGACCATGGCGCTCGGCCGGGGCGACGAGTTCAAGATGCACGTCCGCGCCGCGGTGGAGCACGGCGTGTCCAGGGACCAGATCAAGGAGGTCATCCTCCAGAACGCCATCTACTGCGGGGTGCCGGCGGCCAACACGGCCTTCCACCAGGCCGCCGAAGTGTTCGCGGCGATGGAGGCGCAGGCGGGCGGCTAGACCCCAGCAAAGCTTGTTCACCATGGGAACGGTGAAGCTCTCCGCTCGTTTCACCGGCATGGAACACTCAAGCTTGAGAAATGAGCTCCTGTGCGCCCTGGACGTGGCCACCTACGAGCAAATCGCCCCCCACATGAGCCAGGTCGACTTCGAGCGCGGCGAAGTCTTCTACGAACCGGGCCAGCTGATCGAGCACGTCTATTTCCCCCATTCCGGCATCGTCTCGCTGCTCAGCGTGAT
>DAICXL010000107.1:0-7571 GCA_027312185.1 Caulobacterales bacterium
AGCGCTCAATCCACCGGCACCCAGGTCGGCGAGATCGTCATCACTGGGCCCCGCGGCGCCGCCGTCGGTCTGATCGCGGCGGAACAGGCCCCCAAGCAGCGGGCCACCATCGGCGAGGCGGTCATCCAGCGCGCGGCCCCGGGCCAGACGCCGATGGCGTCGGCCAACCTGGTCCCCGGCCTGAACTTCACCAACAACGACGCCTACGGGTCGAGCGGCGGCACGATCCGCATCCACGGCTTCGATGGCACGCGCCTCGCCGTCACCCTGGACGGGGTCCAGCTCAATAGCGCGGTGAGCAACCTCGTCTTCACCAGCGACATCATCGACCCGGAGCTGATTCAGCAGATCAACGTCAACCTTGGCTCGACCGACATCGACAGCGCGACCCCGTCCGCCTCGGGCGGCACGGTCAATGTGGTCACCGTCCGGCCCTCCGAGCGCTTCGGCGCAATGGTCCAGCCCTCCGTGGGCTCCTCGGACTACCGCCGCCTGTTCGGCCGGATCGACACCGGAGCGATCGGGCCCACCGGGGCGCGGGCTTTCGTGGCAGCCTCTCATCAGCAGTACGACAAGTTCAAGGGGCCGGGGGGGATCGAGAAGAGCGAGTTCAACGGCCGGGTCTTCCAGCCGCTGAAAGGCGACGACTTCGTCAGCCTCGCCGCCCGCTACCTCCGCACCCGCAACTACTTCTACCGGGCCCTGACCCGGACCGATTACCGGACCGCGCCCGACCTCGACCTCTCGACGACCTACCTCGCGCCAACGGTCCGCCCCGGGCTGGCTGACGTCGAGCCCGCCGCCAACGCCAGCTACTTCGCCTTCTCGCGCAATCCGTCCAACACCGGCACTTTGCGCGGCCAATCCAGCTTCGCTCTGAGCGACAGGCTGCGGCTCACCGTCGATCCGTCCTTCGCCTATACCCGCGGCGCCGGCGGCAGCACCCTGGTGACGCCCGAGACCGATGCGAGGCTGCGCGGGGCGAGCGCGGCGCCGGGCGTTGACCTGAACGGCGACGGGGACGTGCTCGACAGCGTCCGGCTGTACACGACCTCCTTCGCGGAATCGTCGCGCTACTCCCTGACCGGTTCGCTGATCTACGACTTCAACGCCGACCACCGGGTCCGCATCGCCTACACCGGCGACTATACCCGCGGCCTCCAGCGCAGCGCGGTGACCAACATCGTCGGCGGCGAGCCGGGCAGCGTCTATGGCGGGATCACCGGCTATGGGCCCAAGGTGCGCACCGCCGACGGCAGCTATCTGCGCACCCGCGACCGGGTGTCCAAGGCCCTGCTGAACCAAGTGTCGGCCGAGTACCGGGCCGAGTTCCTGGAGGATCGCCTCAGCGTCACCGCCGGGGTCCGCGCGCCCTTCTTCAAGCGCGACCTCGTCCAAGGCTGCTACAGCGCCGTGGGCACGGCCGAGACCTGCACCACCCAGACCACGGGGCTGGCCGCCTTCCTGCCGCCCTATCGGCGCGAGGTGAAGTACGACCGGTTGCTGCCCAACCTCGGGGTCTCATGGCGGCCCGGCGAACGCCACCAGCTGTTCGCCAGCTATTCGGAGGGCTTCTCGGCGCCCAACCTCAACATCCTCTACACCGTCGCCGCCCTGGCCCCGGGGGCGAAGGCGGGGGAGGAACTGGGCGACCAGTACTTCGCCGCCGTGCGGCCCGAACTCGCCTTCAACTACAATTTCGGCTACCGCTTCCAGACGGGGCGGACCCTGGCCTCGGTCACCCTGTGGAAGACCGACTTCAAGAACCGCATCGTCACCGCGTTCGATCCCGTCTCGACCCTCAACGTCAGCCGCAACGTCGGCGACGCCAGCCTGTGGGGCGTGGACGCGGAGGCCGGCGTCTCGCCGCTGGCCGGCCTCGACCTCTACCTTTCGGCCTCCTACGCCCGTACCAAGGTGCTCAGCGACCTGCAGACCGGGGCGACAAGCTTCCTGCGCATCGCCGGAAACGAACTGGTCGACACGCCGCAGTGGACAGTGGGCGGCCGGGCGCAGTACCGGCTGGACCGCTTTACCCTAGGGGTCCAGGCCAAGTGGGTCGACACGCGCTGGGCCACTGACGCCAACGACCAGACGGCGCCGGCCTATACGGTGGTCGACGCCGACCTGCGCTATGACTTCAAGCTGTTCGGCCGCGACGGCTCCCACCTGCAGCTCAACGTGCAGAACTTGTTCGACGAGGACTATGTCTCGACCATCAACACCGCCCGCAACGCGGCCGCCAACCCGACCTTCTATGTCGGCGCGCCGCGGACCGTCATGCTGACCCTGCGCGCGGCCTACTGATGCGCCTTCTGCCCCTGATCGCCATCGTCCTGGCGGCGGCGTTCGCCCCGGCCTTCGCTGCGGCGCCGGGCCCGATCGTGGTGACGGGCGAGACCGCCGCCGCCGACGGCGCTTCATACAGGGAGGTTCCGTTCACGGTCCCGAGGGGCGTGACCCGGATCACGGTGACCACGCCAGGTTCCGACCACGGCGGCGTCAGCCTCGGCGTCGCTGACGCGGACGGCCTGCGCGGCTGGAGCGGCGGGGCCCGCAACGACGTGACGCTGTCGGCCAACGACGCCACGCCCGGCTACAGGGTCGGCCCCATCGTCCCCGGTCCGTGGAAGCTGGTCCTCGGCTTCCCGCCGCTGCAGCCGGGCGCGCGCCTGCACTACGAGGCGCGCATCGCCTTCGTCACCGGACCTCTCGCTGGCGCCGGCGACAAGCCGCTGCGCGAAGGCCCGGGATGGTACCGGGGCGACTTCCACGTCCACACCGGTTTCACCAGCGACATCCTCTGTCCCGCCCAGAGCGGCGCGCCCGCGCCCTGTCCCGCCATCCGCTCCGCTGAGGCGGCGGCGCGGCGGGGCCTCGACTTCATCGCCGTCACCGACCGCAACACAACCTCCCACTTCGCCGCCTTGAGGGAGCTGCAACCCGCCTTCGACCGCTTGCTGCTGATCCCCGGGGAGGAGGTCACCACCTACTACGGCCACGCTAACGTCTTCGGCCTGTCGTCCCTGGTCGACTTCCGTATCGACGCCGGGCGGCCGATCTCGACGATCCTCGATCAGGTGGAGCGCCAGGGGGCGGTGCTGTCGATCAACCATCCCGGCGAGCCGGCCTGGACCAACGGCTGCACCGGCTGTCGCTGGACGGCCCCGGGAACCGACTTCGGCCGCGTCCAGGCGGTCGAGGTGGTCAACGGCGGCTTCCAGATCAACACCAAGTCGGCGGAGGGGCGCTACCAGGGCATCGACTTCTGGCAGGCCCAGCTTTCGGCGGGACAGCGCATCACCGCCATCGGCGGCAGCGACAACCACGACCCGGCCATCGCGCCGGGCGGATTCTCGGCCATCGGGCAGCCGACGACCGTGGTCTACGCCGCGGCTCTGTCCACCCCGGCCATCCTCGACGGCCTGAGAAGCGGCCGGGTCTTCGTCGACGTGGAAGGGACCCGCGACCGCAGCCTCGATCTTGAAGCCGCAGCCGGCGATCGGAGGGCCGTGATGGGACAGACCCTGTCCGTGCGTCCTGGCGAGACCGTCCATTTCCAGGCTCGAATCGCCGGGGTGGCCGCTGGCCGACTGGAGATTGTCGTCGACGGCAGTGCGGCGGCGCTGCTGGCCGATCCGAACCTGTCCGCCGCGCCGACGACCGCCGCATTCGCGTGGACGGCCGACGCCGCGCCGCACTGGATCCGCCTCAATGTTCGCTCGGCCGGCGGGGATCTCCTGCTGCTCGGCAATCCAATCTACCTGCGTCCGAACGATCTCGGTGCGAAAGAGGGGCGGAGGTCTCGGGCGCCGGGCTAGCTGCCGGGCCTAGGCGTTCGCCAACGCCTGCAGCTTGAGCGCCGTGTTCCAGTTGCGGCCCGTCGTCTTGGCGTCAAGCTGGCGCTCGATGACGGTGATGAGCAGCTTCGAGGTCCCGATCCCGTCGGGATAGAAGGCGTAGAGGGTTCGCCCGGCGATCTCGACCGTCTCGCGGCCCTTGATGACGGCGCGCAGCCGCTCCAGCGCCGCGGCGTCGACGGGCGTCTTCAGGGGCATGACCACCAGGTGGCTGGGGTCGGCCTTGGCTTCGGCGGTCATGGGATTGTCCGCGATCACCGCGTCCCACTCCTTGGCCGTGCGGACGATGACGTCCGTCTCGATGCCGAAGCTCGTCTTCAGCGCCGCCTCGATCCGGGCCTCCGTCTCGGCGTCGGCCCCGGCCGGGGCGTCGAACACCAGGTTGCCGGTCTGCAGCAGGGTCTGGACGCCCGAGAAGCCGGCCGTCTCCATCATGGCCCTGAGCTCGGCCATGATCACCTTGGCGCCGCCGACGTTGACGGCGCGTAGAAGGGCGACGCGCCTCATCTCAGAACGGCGCGGCCGAGACGGTCCAGCCGACCCAGCGGCCGCAGACCACGACCCCGATCCAGAAGACCAGGGACAACAGGCCCGCGAGCTTGGCGGCCGGCGGGGTCGGGGTCGCGGTGTTCCATGCGTCCACGCTGCGCCAGGTGATGAAATGGAACAGCAGCATGTTCAGCCCGGCGGCCGCCATCAAGGCCAGCTTCAGCTGGAACTGCAGGTTCTGGGCATAGGCCCCGGCCTGGCTGGTGAACAGCAGGGCGCCGGTGACCGCCGCCACGGCGAAGGCGGTCCAGGTCCAGGGAAGAACCTCGGCCGACAGCCGGGTCACCGCGTGGTTTCGCGACGAGACGCCGACCAGGCGCAGATCGAGCATGAAGATCGATCCGACCACCAGCATGATGGCCACCACATGGGCCGCCTCCAGCACCGGGAAGGCGTACTGGTTGACCTGGACGAACTCGGCGACCGGGTTGTTCCCGATGGCTTCGATGATGTCGGAAAGGGCCATGGGTCTACTCAGTAGGCGGGCGGGAAGAAGGCGCTGGAATAGGCCAGCCAGCGGCCGGCGCAGACCGTCGCGATCCAGGCCAGGAAGCACAGGGGCGCGAGCACCCTGGCGCCGGCGCGGCGGGCCGGGCTCAGCTCCCAGAAGGCGGCGTTGCGCGACAAGGTGAGTTGCAGGATCGCGGTGGCGCCGACGGCCAGGGCCATGGCGGCGACCTTCACCGCGAACATCGGGTTCTCCAGCCCCCGCCGGCCCGCGCCGGTGAGGAGCACGAGCCCCGTGATCGCGGTGACCGCCAGGGCCGACCACACCCAGGGGGCGAAGCGCTGGGTCATGCCCGCCGCCGACTGGCTGCGCCCGGCCAGGCCCATCAGCCGCAGGGTGATCATGCCGATCGAGAACAGGATCACCGCATTGGATAGGATGTGCAGGGATTCCAGCAGCGCCTTGACCGAAACGACGTCGCGCACGGGCGCAGCGGTTGGCCACGTCTCCAGCCAGGCCTGGATGTCGTGCAGCATGGGACGCCTCCTCGGCGGGCGTCTCTGACGGGCGCCCTTGCGGCGAAGCTTACGTCAGTTCCGCGAGGCGGGCGCGCGGCATTTCATCCATATTCGACGCCCGGCGACGATCTGCGATAAGGCCGTATGAAGAAGCCCATCCCCAGGCCCGTGGCCTTCGTCCTGGCCTCGACCGATCACGGCGCCATGCTGGTCAACCGGCACGACCACGCCACCGTCGGCGCCGAGACCTATGGCGTCGGCCATCAGCTGCTCAGCACCTCGTCCTATGACGCCGGCGAGGTGTCGTTCCTGCTGATGCTGCTGGAATCGCGGCGGGCCAATTTCGGCGACGGGGTGGTGGTGATCGACGGCGGCGCCAATGTCGGGGTCCACACCGTCGAATGCGCCCGCTTCATGCACGGCTGGGGCGAGGTCGTCGCCTTCGAGGCCCAGGAGCGGGTGTTCTACGCCCTGGCCGGCAATATCGCCCTCAACAACTGCTTCAACGCCCGGGCCGTGTGGGCGGCCATCGGGGCGTCGAGCGGTCAGATCGCCGTGCCCGTGCCGGACTATCTGACGCCCTCCAGCTTCGGCAGCCTGGAGCTGCGCCAGACCCAGGCGACCGAGGACATCGGCCAGCCGATCGACTATTCGCCCGGCGCCGGGTCGCTCACCGCCATGACCGCGATCGACGACCTGGGCCTCAGCCGCATCGACTTCATCAAGATCGACATCGAGGGGATGGAGGTCGAGGCCCTGGTCGGCGCCAGGGCCGCCCTGGAGGCCTTCAAGCCGCAGCTGCTGATCGAGCGGATCAAGTCGAGCGAGGCGGACATCGTCGGCCTGCTTCAGCCCCTGGGCTACAAGCTGTTCCCGTTCGGGCTGAACCTTCTGGCCGTCCACGAGGACGACCCGGCCTGGCGCCAGATCAGGGTCGGCTCCCCGGCCTAGGGTCTAGCGGCAGGGCCGAAGCGACAGCCCGCGCGGCAGGCGGGTGGAGGCGTCTCCGCAGGCGCCGTTGAGCTGGCCCTGCGTCAGGCCCACGGCCCGGTCCATCTCGGCGCCGGAGAAGTTGGTCCCGGCCATGCGGGCGCCGGCGAAATTGGCCCCCTGCAGATAGGCCCCGACGAAGCTGGCGTTGGTCAGGTCGGCCCCGGCGAAGCTGACCGAGGACAGCACCGCGCCATAGGCGTTGACGTCGCGCATGTCGGTGCGGGCGAAGCTGGTGCGGTTCATGATCGAGGCCGACAGATCGGCCTGGCGCAGGCGGGCGCCGGCGAAGTTGCGGCCCTTCAGCTCCTTGTTGCCGAAATTGGCCTGGAACAGGTTGCAGCCCGGACAGCTCGCCCCGCTGGCGGCGCGCTGCACCTGGCCGGCGTTCTGCGAGAAGGCGGGCGCGGCGAGCGCCAGGCAAGCGGCCAGGACAGCGGTGAAGGCAGGGGTGCGGTTCATTCTTGATCGCGCCTCGAATGGATTTCGGGGCACCCTAAAGCCAAGGCGTTTCAAAATGCTGAGGGCGAAACTCTTTTCCCTCCCCTTCATGGGGAGGGCGACTCGCGGGCGTCAGGCCCGCGAGCGGGGTGGGGCGGAAACGCCGACGCGTCGGTCACTTCCCCCCACCCGACGCCTTCGGCGCCACCCTCCCCATGAAGGGGAGGGACAAGAAAGAACTAATCCAGCCGCTTGCCGAAGACCTGCACCGCGTTGATCGTGTAGCCGAGCGCCTCGTAGAAGGCCGCCGCCGGGTTGTCGTCGCGGACCATCAGCTGCAGCTTTGGCGCGCCGAGATCGCGGGCCCAGGCCTCGCAGGCCGCCATCATCGCCCGGCCGAAGCCGCGGCCCTGCCGCTCCGGCGCGACGCCGAGGTAGTAGACGCTGGCCCGGTGGCCGTCGAATCCGACCATGGCGGTGGCGACCAGCGCCCCGTCCAGCCGCCCGGCCAGGATGGTCGAGCCGGGGCCGTACAGGGCCAGGTGCGCGTCGATGTGCGGGTCGTTCCAGGAGCGGGTCAGGCCCGCCGCCCGCCACAGGGCGATCACCGCCTCGACCTCGTCGTCCCTGAGGTCGCCGATGACCAGCGGCGGGTCGATCAACCCGTCGCCCCGGTGGTCTCCCCGCAGGCTTCGCAGACCATCCGGCTGCCGCGCCGCGACAGGCTGACGTCGCCGCAATGGGGGCAGATGTCGAGGCTGTCGG
>DAICXL010000108.1:0-7562 GCA_027312185.1 Caulobacterales bacterium
CTATTGGGCCAGGTCGGTCCCGGCCCAGATCAAGCCGATGGACGGCTCGGCCCTGCCCTACACCGCCGCCGGGCGGAAGATGGCCGCCGAGGCCCAGGCCAACATCAAGGCCGACCCGACCCTCGACCGGGCCAAGCACATGTGCCTGCCTGAGGGCGTGCCGCGGGCCTACGCCACGGCCTATCCGATCCAGATCCTGAGCGTGCCCGATCAGACCACGATCTTCTTCGAGGAGAACCGCCAGGTCCACGTGGCGCGGTTCCTGCCCGAGCATCACGACAGCGAGTTCTGGGACCCCTCCTACATGGGCGACAGCATCGCCAAGTGGGAAGGCGACACCCTGGTGATCGACAGCCGCAACTTCAACGACGAGGTCTACCTCGACGATTCGATCGTGCCGCACAGCGACAAGCTGAAGGTGGTGCAGCGGTTGCGCAAGATCGACGGCGGCAAGCAGCTCGAAGTGGTGACCACCGTCGAGGACCCAGAGGTGTTCACCAAGCCATGGCAGGCCCGCTTCGTCTACGACAAGCGCGACGACATCGAGGTCAAGACCGACTGGATCTGCGGCGAGCCCCACCGCGACGTCTCCCAGGTCCAGCGGCTTCCCTGAGCCGCCCAGCCCATCGGAGAACAACAGATGCCGCCGTCGATTCCAGCCATGCTGCGGACGACGGCGGCAGTTCCATTTCCGGCCGCCCGCGTCTTGAATCGTGGGCGCCGAGAACGGCCTTCGTCGGCGGATATCAAAGCCAAGCTTAGCGCGGCCATTTCGTAGACTTGGCAACAAGACGGAAGGCCCGACCCATGCGCTCTATTCACGTTTTCGCCTGTTCCCTGGCTCTCGTTTCCGGTTGTGCTAGGGTTGGTCCGACCGAGACGGCGGCAGCGCCCCCTGCGCCGTACAACATGGAGATTCCCGTCAACGAGGTCATGGCGCACGTCATGAACCCGGCGGCCTTCCAATTCTGGAGCGGCTGGGGGACCGTTGAGGACGAGAAGGGCGTGCACGACCTGACGCCGAAGACGGAGGCCGAATGGAAGTATGTCGAAGACGGCGCCGCGACGGTCGTGCTGGCCACGAACGTGCTCATGCTGCCCGGCTACGCCCGCGCCCCGGAAGCGGAATGGAACCGCTACGCCCAGGATGTGGCCAAGATCGCCATGCAGGGAAAGCTGGCGGCGGAGAAGCAGGACGGCGCCGCGCTGGGCAAGATCGGGGAACAACTGGATGTGGCTTGCGACGCCTGCCACGAGAAGTTCCCATCACCAAGCCAGCCCTGAGCTGGGCATAAGAATGCGGGAGGGAGGACGTTGACCACAAGAATACTGGTGGCGGACGATCACCCCCTGTTCAGAGCCGCGCTCAAGCTCGCCGTCAACCGCGTCAGCGCGGACTGCGAGCTGCTCGAAGCCTGCAATATCGGAGAGGCCCAGAAGCACCTGCGCGAGACCCCCTCCGTGTCGCTGGTCCTGCTCGACCTGAAGATGCCCGACACCACGGGAGTCGAAGGCCTGGTCACCCTGCGCGCCCAATTCCCCTTCGTGCCGGTGGTGATCGTCTCCGCGTGCGAGGAACGACAGCAGATCAAGAAGGCGCTCGCCCTGGGCGCCTCCGGCTATATCCCCAAGTCCGTTTCGATGGACGTGCTGGTGGCCGCCCTCAAGTCGATCCTCGATGGCGAGATCTGGATTCCCTCCGGCATCGACCTGGACGAGGAGCCCGGCCTGGAGCGCCTGAGCGCCCTCACCCCCGCCCAGCTGCGCATATTGATGGACCTGCAGCGGGGGCGCCTGAACAAGCAGATCGCCTTCGACATCGGCGTGACGGAGGCGACGGTGAAGTCGCACTTGACCGCCATCTTCAAGAAGCTGGGCGTGAGCAACCGCACCCAGGCCGTCCTGGCGATCCAGTCCCTGATGGAAGAAGCGGCCTAACCTACTCCGCGGCTATGGCGAGGGCGCCGGACAGGAAGGTCCGCAGGACCGCGGGCTGCAGCGGCTTGTTGAGCACCGCGACGCCGGCGGACCGGGCGTAGGCCAGCATCTGTTCACTGGACTCGGCGGTGACCAGGGCCACGTGCCCCAGGCTGGCGCCCAGGGCGGTGATCAGCTCCAGGCCGGTGTGTTCAGATCCGAGGTGATAGTCGATCAGAGCGGCGTTCCAGGCCCCGGGAAGCGCCATGGCCTCCTCGAAGGAGCGGGCCGTGTCGACCACGCCGCCCCAGCGGGTCACCAGGGCGTGTACGCTGTCCAGGATCCGCTGGTCGTCATCCACACACAGCACGCGAAGCCCGCCGAGGGCGCCGGTCCGCCGTCCGACGATCTCCACCGCGGCCTTCTCCATCGCCCGCGGGACGGTGACCGAGAACATGCTGCCCCGGCCGAGGGAGGATCGCAGGTCGAGGGGGTGCCCGAGGAGGTTCGCCACCCGGTCGACGATGGCCAGGCCCAGGCCCATGCCCGAGGTGCCGACGGCCGCCTCGCCCCGGGAGAAGTCCTTGAAGATGCTTTCGCGGGCGTGCTCGGGGATACCGGGGCCCGTGTCCCAGACCTCCACCCGCAGCATCTTGCCCTTGCGCCGGACGCCGACCAGCACCGTCCCGGCCGAGGTATAGGCGAGCGCGTTGCCGATGAGGTTCTGGAGCAGGGAGCGCAACAGGTCGGGGTCCGACCGCACCCACATCTTCGAGGGTAATATCCGCAGATCCAGGCCCTTATCCACGGCGACGGGCAGGAAATCCCTGTGCAGGTCGTCCAGCAGGGTCTTCAGCGGAAGCGGCCGCACCGCCGGCTGCACCTTGCCGGCCTCCAGCTTGGCGAGATTCAGCAGCGCCCTCAGAAGGCCGTCGGCGGCGGCGATCGACCGGTCGGCCTGGTTGGCGAGGCGTCTCGCGTCCGCGACGTTGTCGCCCTGCTCCTCGGCCAGGGCCGCCACGAACAGCCGGGCGGCGTGCAGCGGCTGCAGCAGGTCGTGGCTGGCGGCGGCGAGAAACCGGCTCTTGGACACATTGGCCGCCTCGGCCTCGGCGATGGCTGCGCGCAGGTCCATGGTGCGGGCTTCGACCCGCCGCTCCAGCGACTGATTGGCCTCCTCGAGCGCCCGCGCCCCGGCGGCGAGGCCATCTTCGCGCCGGCGGTGCTCGGTGATGTCGGTGAAGGTGGTGACGTAGCCGCCGCCGGGCATGGCTGCGCCCACGCAGCGCAGCACGCTGCCGTCGCGGCGCTCGCGCTCGAAGGCATGGGGAAGGCGGCGCTGCAGGGCGCGCAGGCGGCGCTCGATGTGTTCGTCGGGGTCCCCGCTCGCCCACTCGCCCCTCTGGGCGTTGAGCTTGAGCACCTCCGCGATCGGCTTGCCGACGTGGATGAAATTGGGCGGGAACTTGAACATCTCGAGATAGCGCCAGTTCCACGCCACCAGGCGCAGGTCGGCGTCGATCACGCTGATGCCCTGCTCGACATTGTCCAGGGCGCTCTGGAGCAGCTCGCGGCTGAACTGGACGGCCTGGGCGGCTTCGTCGAGCAGGCGCTTGACGTCCTCCGGGCCGCGCGAGTCCCCGGACAGGGCGACGGCGATCACCCCCTGGGCGGAGGACGAGCCGATGGCGCCGGCCAGCCGCCGCTCCACTTCGCGGGCCAGCAGCGGGCTGACCGGGTCGTCGTCCTTGAGCGGCTGGCCCATCTGGGTGGCGAGGTCAGAGAAGCTGCGCTTGGCCGCGGCCGCGCCGAGGAACCGCACCATGAGGTCGCGCAGGTCGCCCGCGCGGCCCACCAGGCCGGTCTTGCCGCTGTTGGTCGTGGGCAGGTTGAGGCCGAGGAACAGGTCGGCCTGGACACGCTCGGCCAGCCGCCTCGGCCTCAGCAGGGAGATCACGATCAGCAGCAAGGTGTTGAGGCCCAGGCTCCACACGGTCGCGACCACGACCGGGTCCCCCTGCCCGAGCCAGATCGGGGTGTCGCTCCAGCCGATCTGCGGCAGGAGAAGGGCGTAGAGCCAGACGCCGAAGCCGGAGGCGATCCCCGCGATGGCGCCCGAGGCGGTCCCCCGCTTCCAGGTCGTGGCCGCGATCAGGGCCGGCGCGAACTGGGCGGCGGCGCAGAAGGCGGTGAGGCCGATGGAGGCCAGCCCCTCGCCCGGGTTCATTTGCCGGCAGTAGAGCCACGCGAGCAGCAGGATGCCGACGATGGTGCCGCGGCGGACCAGGAGGATGGCGCCGGAGAAGTCCCCCTGGCGGCTCTTGGCCCGCCATTGCCGGCGGGCGGCGAGGGGCAGGACCAACTCGTTGGAGATCATCGCCGACAGGGCGACCGCCTCGACGATGACCATGGCGGTGGCGGCTGAAAGGCCGCCGAGGAACACGATCACGGTCAGCGCCGGCCCGCCGGCCCGGAGCGGCATGTCGAGGACCAGGAGGTCAGGATTGGCGTGCAGCGGCGCCACCAGCGCACTGCCGCCGACGATGGGGACGACGAAGAGGATGGTGAGGATCAGATAGATCGGCAGGGTTCGGCGAGCCTCGCCGGTCTGTTCGGTGTCGTTGAGCTCGACGAAGCCCATGTGGAACTGCCGGGGCACGCAGAACAGGGCGGCCGTGGAGAGGATGGTGACGACGAGGAAACGGGCGTCGAACACGGGCGGCTCGGCCAGGGCGCCGAAATGGGGACGCAGATCGCCAGGGGTGCGCAGCAGCAGACCGACCGCGATGATGGCGGCCACCAGCAGACCGCCGAGCTTGACGATGGATTCGAAGGCCATCGCCTCGACCAAGCCGCGGTTATGGGCCGTCAGGTCCGCCCGCCGGGCCCCGAACAGGATAGCGAAGCCCGCCAACAGCATGGCGATGACGAGCACTGTGGCGTCGGCCGGCGCGCCGCTGGTCTCGCCGTTGGTGAGCAAAGCCCAGCCTGTCGAGAGCGATTTGAGTTGCAGGGCGATGTACGGCAGGGAGCCAACCACCGCGACCACCGCGACGAGGGCGCCCAGCAGGCGGCTGCGGCCATAGCGGGCCGCCAGGAAGTCGGCGATCGAGCCGGCGTTGACCCGCTTTGCGGCCACGGCGACCCGCGACCACAGGGGGAACAGCAGGGTGACCGCCAGGATCGGGCCGAGGAAGACGGTGAAGTATTCCCAGCCCGTGCGGGCCGCCGTGCCGACGGCGCCGTAGTAGGTCCAGCTGGTGCAATAGACGCCCATGGAGAGGGCGTAGATGATCCCCCGGGGCAACTTCCCACGGGGAGCGGGCCTTCGATCCGCCGACCAGGCGATCCCGAAGAGAACCATGCCGTAGGCCGCAACCGCGGCCATCAGGATCCAGGCGTTCACGGACCTCTTCCCAGGGGCGGCATGGCTAGCGCCTAGTCATGGACATGGCCGTACTTCGTCTCACGGTAAGCAGGAAGCCGCCGAACGGTGCTTCGGATAAAACATAGCCTTGCGCGGTCGTCTCTACCAAAGGCGCGCGCCCTCAAGCTACCGCACAACTATCCTGAGGACGGGGGGGCTCGGTGGGAAGGCGACTTTCGTCTAGTTTCGGCGGGCCCGGCGCTGGTAGCCTGGCACATCAGACTCCAGATCGCGGCTGATGAACAGGGGCGGACATGAAGACGGGCCTTCTGGCTTTCACCCTGTGCCTATCGGTTGTCGCCACCGACGCCGAGGCCGCCGCCTGGATGGGGAGTTGGGCTGCTTCGCCCGCCCCCGCGCCGGCGCCCGCCCCCGGCCGGCCGCCTCCCGCGTTCGACGACCAGACCCTCATCCAGGCCGTCCGGCTGAGCGCCGGCGGCGGGCGCCTGCGGGTGCGGCTGACCAACGAATATGGCGCCGCGCCCCTGGTGATCGGCGCGGCCCGCGTCGCCGTGCTCGGCCCGGATGGGAAGCCGGTAGCGGGAACGGGCCGGCCGCTGACCTTCGCCGGGCGAGGCGGGGTGTCCATCCCGCCCGGCGCGCCGATGCTGTCCGATCCCGTGGCCCTACCCACCCGCGCCCTGACCAGGCTGCAAGTGGCCCTGTACCTGCCCGCGCCGACCCCGGACTGCAGCTGCCACACCCAGGGCCGTGAGCCGATCGCCGTCTCTCCCAAGGGCGACTACACCCAAAAGCCCTTTGACGCCGGCCCTGGAGAACGGCCCTTTTTCCGCGCCTTCCTCGCATCCGTCGAGGTGGAGGCGACGACACCGGGCCCTGTCGTCGTCGCCTTCGGGGACTCGATCACCGACGGCAACGGCTCCACCATCGGCGCGGACCGTCGCTATCCCGACGTCCTGGCCGAAAGGCTGATCGCAGCCTCGGGCGGAAGCGCCGTCGCCGTCGTCAACGCCGGCATCAGCGGCAACCGGATCCTGGCCGACGGGCTGGCGCCCAATATGGGGCGCAGCGCCCTGGCCCGGTTCGACCGCGACGTGCTGGCGACGCCCGGGGCCACCCATGTGATCGTCCTTGAGGGGGTCAACGACGTCGGCGTCGGCCGCGCCACGCCGCTTCCCGCCGCCGACCTCATCGCCGGATACCAGCAACTGATCGACCGGGCCCACGCCCACGGGCTGAAGGTCATCGGGGCCACGGTGCTTCCCTACGAAGGCGCCGCCTACTTCCATCCGGAGGGCGAGCGCGTGCGCCAGGCGCTGAACCAGTGGATCCGCACCGCCGGCCGTTTCGACGCGGTGGTCGATTTCGACGCCGTCATGCGCGATCCGGCCCAGCCGGCCCGGATGCGCGCCGACTACCACAGCGGCGATTGGCTGCACCCGAACGACGCCGGCTACCGCGCGATGGCGCAGGCCTTCGATCTTCAGACCCTGCGCTAGGGTCCAGACCCCAGGCGCCGACGAAAGAGGCCCCGGAGTCTCCTCCGGGGCCTTCACTTCTGACGAAGCCGGTTTGCCCCGCCTACTGGGGGGCGCCGGTGCCGGAGGATCCCATGAACAGCTTCTTGCCGTCGGGGAAGGTGACGTCGCGGCCGTTGGCCTTGCAGACCGGGGCGCAGGCCTTGTCCTTGGCCTGGTAGCCGCGGACGACGATGTCGGTGCCGACCTTGAGCGAATTGCGGTCGATGCCGGCCCGGAACAGGGTGTTGGGCGTGCCCGCCTCGACCATCCAGGCGCCCTGCTTGTACTCGGGGTTGGTGTTGGCCAGGTGGACCCAGGCGTGGGGATTGATCCACTCGACCTTGGTGACCTTGCCGCGCAGCAGCACCGGGGCGTTGCCGTCGAACTCGGCGGCGAAGGCATGGTGCGCCTGGGCCTGGTGGATGCCGACGGCGCCGGCGGCGATCACGACCGCGCCGAGCGCGGCTGAGAGAACAAAGCGACGATTTTTCATAGTGCGCCTCCGCGCGGGGTGATGACGTCTAAGAAGGCAAAAGTCTCTGTCGAGAAGATGGCGAAACGCTCTGGCGAGGCCGATCCCGCCGACTTATTTCAGCGGCTCTTTGCGGAGGTGACCATAGAGCAATTCCTCCACAAATTCAATGCACTTGAACTGTTGGACGCGGGCGTCCTCACCCTGGCGCTTGTAGAGATTCATGCTCATCTTCCACGGGCGGGTGAAGGTGTTGGGGTCGGTG
>DAICXL010000109.1:0-448 GCA_027312185.1 Caulobacterales bacterium
AGGGTCAGGTGCTGATCACGATCGGCGGGACCGCGACCATCGGCCTGGCGGGCATCTCGGTGTTCGACGCCGGCTGGGTGATCTTCGGCTAAACGCCGAGCTTCGCCCGCGCCAGCCGCGCGACGCCCTCGTCGAGGGTGTCGTCGGCCTTGGCGAAGCACAGCCTGATCACCGTCCTGACCGGACCCTTCGGATAGAAGGCCGAGACCGGGATGGCCGCCACCCCGTGCTCGGCCACCGCCCGGCGGCAGAAGGCCTCGTCGTCGAGGTTGACGCCCGACGCGGCCAGATCGACGCACAGGAAATAGGTCGCCTCGCCGGGCAGCACCTTGAAGCCCGCCTCCGTCAGCCCCGCCGCCAGCCGGTCGCGCGAACGCTGGTAGCCGGCCCGCATCTGCTCGAACCAGTCCAGCGGCTTGCCCAGGCCCCAGGCCACGGCCGCCTGCAG
>DAICXL010000109.1:458-7164 GCA_027312185.1 Caulobacterales bacterium
GCCCATGATCGGCCCGATCAACGCCGGCGCGGCGCAGGCCCAGCCGACCTTCCAGCCGGTCATCGAGAAGATCTTGCCGGCCGACCCGACCTTGACGGTGCGCTCGCGCATGCCGGGCTCGGCCATCAGCGGCCGGTGGGCCGCGCCGTCGAAGCTGACGTGCTCCCACACCTCGTCGCACAGGGCGATCAGGTCGTGACGGACGCAGGCCCGGGCCAGGACCGCGATCTCATCGGCGTCGAACATCCGGGCGACCGGATTGTGCGGATTGTTCAGCACCACCATGCGCGTGCGCGTCGTGATCGCGGCCTCCAGCGCCGCCTCGGTCAGGCGCCAGGCCGGCGGCTCCAGCCGCACGAACCGCGCCGTCGCCCCGGCCTGCTGCAGGAGGACGAGGTAGGCGTCATAGGCCGGCTCGAACAGCACCACCTCGTCGCCGGGGGAGAGCAGGGCCAGCAGCGACGCCGCCAGGGCCTCGGTGGCGCCGGAGGTGACCACCACCTCGCCGGCAGTCAGGTCCAGGCCCTGGTGCAGGCTGTAATGGGCGGCCACCGCCTCGCGCAGCTCCATCAGCCCGCGCATCGGCGGGTACTGGTTCGAGCCGTTCATGAGGGCCTCGGCCGCCTTGGCGCGGATGTCCTGCGGCCCCGGCGCGTCGGGAAAGCCCTGGCCCAGGTTGATGGCCCCGTGCTCGCGGGCCAGGCCCGACATGGTCTCGAAGATCGAGGTGGGGATCGCGGCGAAGGTCGGGTTCAAGGGCGAGGGGCTCCGGCGGTTGACCGGCCAGTCATACCGGATCGGCTGCGGTTCGAAACCCGGCCGGGCTTGTGCTAGCTTTCGCTCCAGCTTGGCCATTGGGGGGGAACCATGAGCGGGTTGCGCGTCTGCGCTGCTGTGGCGGCGATGCTGTTGGCGGGATCGGCGGCGGCCCAGCCGTCAGGTCCTCCAACGCCCCTGACCCAGAGGACTGAGAAGATCGGCCTGTCCGGCCGCAAGGGGCCCAGCCTGTTCCGTCCCGGCTTCGGGGTCGGCGAATATACCGGCTTCGCCGCCGCCAAGTCCAAGTCGGTGCGCGCCGCCGGGATCGTGTCGCGCGACAGCATGCAGGCCGAGTTCACCGTCACCGCGCCCAGCCTGCCCGAGCCCGTGGTCGGCTCGTGCGCGGGCAAGGAGGGGCTGGTGCAGATTCTCGGCCTCACCTTTGACCGGGACGACATCTATTACGACTGCACCTACCAGCGCGGCGCCGCCGCGGCCGGCGATACCTTCAAGCTGGCGCTTTCGAAGGGCAGTCTGGGCAAGAAGATCACCGGCGGCGCCCAGCGGGCGGCGGAGATGACCTGGGGCGGCAAGGTCTATCGCGCCGAGACCCGGCGGATCGGCGGCTTCCCGGTCGCCCTGACCGGGGTGTCCGGCTACGCCATCAGCCAGGGCGGGATCGACGTCGGCGCCGTCGACCTCAACGGCCTGCGGCCCGCCTTCTATCTGCCGCTGGCCGGCTCGCCCGATCGTGACGCCGTGGCGGTGATGGCGCTGACCCTGTTCTTCTTCCAGGACCCGGCGCGGGCCAACCGCTAGCTCACCGGGGGTTGCCCATCTGGTGGGGCACGTGGAGGGACATCAGGACCAGGGTCCCATTGATGCGGCTGAACCAGTGGGGCACGCCCTCCGGCACGATGAAGTAGTCGCCCTTGGCCACGTTGCGCGCGACCCCGCCCTCGATGCCGGTCCCGCGCCGGTTCTCGGAATCCGCCCGGGTCTCCCCGGTCAGGCGGCCGCCGGTGACCAGCACGCCGGAGCCGTCGATGACCTGGAACAGCTCGGCGTCCATCTCGTGCACCGCCGCTGGACCCACCGCCGTGCGGTACTCCAGATTGGCGACATAGGGCAGCAGGCCGATGATCGGCAGCGCGACGAGCGGGGCGGCCGGGCGCTGGGCGGCCGCTGCGATCAGGGCCGAAACCTCGGCCGCGCTCATGAAGGTCTTGGGCGGGGGGCCGTGCGGCTTCGGCGGAGCAGGCGCGGCGAGCGCTACACCTGCGAGACCCATGCTCGCCACCAAGGTCAATGCACAGACAGACAGCATCATTACGCGCATGGCGATCCCCCCATGATTCAGCCCCCAATCCCCGGCTAACCGCCAAGCTAGCACAGGCCGAACGGAACCACCTTGTTCTCGACGTCGTGCCCGATGTCGGCCAGGCCCAGCCAGGCAATGCCCGAGCGTTCGCACCAGTAGCGGGCGACTTCCTCCTCGGTGCGGGCGAAGTCGGGGTCGTTCTGCGGGATCAGGCTGCAACGGCCGAGCTTCAGCCCCGCCGCCCGCCGCACCCCCCGGTTGGAGGTGATGTGCAGCAGCAGCCGGTCGATCCGGTACATGTGCTCCGACACCTCCTCGACCATCAGGACGTGGCCGGTCAGGTCCGGCTGCCACGGCGTGCCGATCAGGGTGGACAGGATCGACAGGTTGAAGGCGGCGGTCGGCGCCCCTGACCGGACCGAGGGCTCGAGGGCCTCCGGCGCCCGGAAGGCCAGCCAGGACAGGGCGCGCAGCACGGCCGCCTCGCCGCCGGGGCGGGCGATGTCGGCCGGCATCGGGCCGTGGACCACGTGGGGGAAATCCAACGCGTAGAGGGGGCCCAGGAGGGCCGCGGCGTCGCTGTAGCCCATATAGGCCTTGGCCGCCGCGGCCGGTTTCAGCCGCGGCAGGACGAGGTCGGTCAGCCGTCCCGCGCCATAGCCGCCGCGGGCGATCCACACGGCGTCGAAGGATGGGTCGTTGGCGAACTCCAGGAAGGCGCCGGCGCGGGCCGCATCGGGCCCGGCGAAATGGCCTTCGCCAAGGAAGCACTGGGGATGGAAGACGATCTCGGGTCCGGCCTCGCCATAGGTCCGCTCAGACAGCGCCGTCACCCGTTGGGCCATCTGGGCGTCGAAGCGTGATCCAGTCGCGACCACGCCGATCCTGCATCTCTTGGCGGTCACGCGGGCTCCAGCGTCGCTTGTTCCGTAAGCGCCGAGTTTATAGGGTCCGCCGATGGCTCCCCACAAAGCGTATTTCTTCTGCGGCGTCGGCGGCAGCGGCATGCTGCCCCTGGCCCTGATCGTCCAGGCCCGCGGCGCCAGCGTCGAAGGCTCCGACCGCGCCCTCGACCAGGGCCGCACCGCCCCCAAGTTCGACTATCTGCGCGCCCACGGCGTACGCCTGCATCCGCAGGATGGATCGGGCGTGGTCAGCCCAGACCAGATCGTGGTCGCCTCGGGCGCCATCGAAGAGACCGTGCCGGACATCCAGGCGGCCCGCCGGGTCGGGGCGAGTCTGGTCACCCGCCCCGAGCTGCTGGCCGAGCTGTTCAACGCCGCAGCCCTGAGCGTCGGGGTCGCCGGCACCAGCGGAAAGTCGACCACGACCGGCATGATCGGCTGGATCCTGCACGCTGCGGGCCGCGATCCGACCGTCATGAACGGGGCGGTGATGAAGAACTTCGTCACCGACGACGCCCCCTTCGCCAGCGCCCTGGTCGGCGCCGGCGAGGCCTTCGTCAGCGAGGTCGATGAGAGCGACGGCTCGATCGCGCGGTACAGCCCGACGGTGGCGGTGGTGAACAACGTCGCCCTGGACCACAAGTCGATGGACGAACTGCGCGTCCTGTTCGCCGATTTCGCCGGCAAGGCCCGCACCGCCGTGCTCAACCTCGACAACCCCGAGACCGCGGCCCTGGCCGCCGCCCTGCCGACGGGCCGAAAGCTGACCTACTCCCTGTTCGACCCTGCCGCCGACCTGGGCGGGCGCGACATCGGGCCAGAGCCCGCCGCCATCGCCTTCACCGTGCACCACGGTGTGGACAGCGCCCGGGTGCGCCTGCCCGTGCCCGGCCGGCACAATGTCTCCAACGCCCTGGCCGCCATCGCCGCGGCCCTGGCCTGCGGCGTCACCCTGGCCGAGGCCGCCGCGGCCCTGGCCGAGTTCCACGGCATCCGCCGCCGGCTGGAGGTGTCAGGGGAGGCGGGCGGCGTGACGGTGATCGACGACTTCGCCCACAACCCGGACAAGATCGCCGCCACCCTGGAGACCCTGCACGGCTTTCCCGGTCGGCTGCTGCTGATGTTCCAGCCGCACGGCTACGCGCCTCTGCGGCTGATGCGGGACGGCTTCGTCGAGGTGTTCGCTCAGAAGATGGGGACCGAGGATGTGCTCTTGATGCCCGAGCCGGTCTATTTCGGCGGCACCACCGACCGCTCCACCGGCTCGGCCGTGATCGCCGAGGCCGTTGCCGCCAAGGGCCGCCATGCCGAGGCCTTGGCCGACCGCGCGGCCTGCGGCGACCGGCTGGTCGAACTGGCCCGGCCCGGCGACCGCATCGTGGTCATGGGCGCCCGCGACGACACCTTGTCCACCTTCGCCGCCGAGCTGCTCGGCCGGCTGGCCTGATCAGAACAGGAATTCCGCGCCCGGCGGCGGATGCGGCGCCTCGGCGGTGATCGAGATGGGCGCGTGGACGGCCTCCCCGCCCTGGATGTTCGTCGCCGCGCCCGACATGGCGGCGCCGTCGCCGACCACGCCCCCGGCCTGACGGAGGGCGGCGAACCAGCCCACCCCGCCGCCGGTGACCAGGACATAGGCGTCCTCCTGTCCGTCGCCGTCGATATCGTAGCCGATGTGCCGCCCGCTCATGACCGGCGTGTCGCCCGCGGCCGAGGCGGAGCCCGAGGCCAGGCGCGTGCGCACCGAAGCCAGTAGGTCGCTCTCTGCGCGGTCGACCACCACTACGCCCTTGCCGGTCAACTCCAGCCTGTCGCCCTCGCCGGCGCGGAAGTCGGCCACGAGCCCCAGCAGCACCGGGGCGCCGCGGGACGCGTTCGGCAGGGTCAGGACGAAGGTGTCGGCCCCGCCGCCGCCGGTGGCGGCGATGTTGCCGGCCATGGCGATGCGGTCGTCGCCGGCGCCGCCCTCGACGAATTCGGTGAGGGGCGCCTGGGGGTTGGACGGCTCGCCGGCGGTCTTGACCCCGTCGTTCCCGCCCGCGCTGGCGTCCCCGCCCCCTGTGGAGCCCGCCCCGGCGTCGCCGCCCCCGCCGCTGCTGAAAGACGCTGTGCCGGTCTGGGAGCCGGTCGCCTCGGTACGGTTTGTGGCGGGGCCGGCCTGGGCCGCTGTCGTGGGCGTATTGGGCGCCGCCCCCGTGGGGGCGGGGGCCTCGGCCGCGGCTGGGGCGTGGGCCTGGCCTTGTCCCCGCATCGGGGCGTCGTGCGAAGCGGCGGGCGTCTGGGCCTCTCGGGCGTCGGCGCGGAGGGCCTCCCTCGTCACCTCGCCGCGGTCCGGCGCGTCGGGGTCGGGGGCCCCAGCCGCTTCGGTCGCGGCGGCCTCTCGCGCGGCCTGCGCCTCCGAGGTGTGGGAGCCGGGGATCTGGGCGGTCGTCCCACGCGGTTCGGCCGGCGGCGGCGCGTCGCTCACCGAGCTTGGGAGCCAGTGGTCGAACTCGCCGCGCATGGCGGCGGCGAATAGGAAGGCCAGGACCGCCGTCTGGCCCAGGGCCTCGGGCGGGAAGGCCAGCAGCACACCGCGCCGCTCCTTCAGCATGTCGCCGAGCAGCCGCTTGGCTGCGCTCCACAGGTCCTCGTCCTGGACGATTTCGTCTTCGTGGGTGGCGTGAATGACGAAATCGCCGTCGATGCGGGCCACGTGCAGCAGGACCTCGCCGCTGTCGTCGGTGACCACGCACCAGGGGTCGCCGGCCTCCGACTTGCCGAACACCACATCGACCCCATCCAGCTGGGCGCCGACGTCGCGCAGCTGCGCCCGCTCGGACACGGTCCAATCCTGGCCGTCCGCCAGTCGTTCGGCGAATTGCAGGATGGTCGCCATGGGGAAGGCCGCCTTAGCCGATCTTGCGGCCCGCCGGCTTGGCCTTGGGCCGAGGCTCGGCGGTGAACAGCAGCCGATATAGTTCCGGCTCATAGTAGCGCAACAGGGTGCGCGCGAATTCGGAGGGGTCCATGCCCACGGCCTCGGCCCACAGGGCCTGGGTCTCGATCGGCACCCGGCCGATGCCGCTCTCCACCTGGGAGACGAAGGTGTAGTAGCGCAGGTTCACCCGCTCGGCCAATTCGGCTTGGGTCAGGCCCGCGCCCTCGCGAAGGCTCTTGAGCCAGCGCCCGGCTTCGCGCCGGAGCCTCTGAGTCTCGGCGGCCCGGACCGGATCGGCGGCGGTTCTAGGCATGGTGCTCCTCGGTGGGCCGACTCGTCCCTCACCCTAGGCCGCATCCAGTTTTTCTGCAACTAGTCGTTACAAGTCGCATCGCTCGGCGTGTGGGTGGAGGCCGTGCAACCCGTCCGGGAGAAAATACAGTATTTACTTATCATGCAATAACTGGATATATCCCGGTGTCTGCGACGATCTTCGCATCGCCGCCAGCCGTTCGAAAGGCATCCAGATGCGCAAACTCATCCTCGCCGGGTTCGCCGTCGCCACGGTCGCGATCCTCGCCGGAGCCGCCGTAGCGGAGGGCGCTGGCGGCGCGGCCGATACGGCCCCGATCCACGGGCTGGCGCCCCCCTTGCCGGTCCCGCCGTCCAGCCTGCAGCAGCAGGTGTTCGGCGATCTCGCCGACGCGGCCGCCCGGCCGCCCATCATTCGCGAAGTCGGCCGCTAAGGCGGCGACAGGGGCCCGTCTTCCCCCTCGTGGGCCCCGACTGAGGTGCGGGCGG
>DAICXL010000109.1:7174-7509 GCA_027312185.1 Caulobacterales bacterium
GTGCAGTCCTACTTCGCCTCGATCATGGTCTTCATGGTGTCGACCGCGGCCTTGAAGCGGGCCTCGAGCCGGGTGCGGGTGGCGGCGCGGGCGGCGTCGTCGGCCAGGGGCTGCTGGTCGTAGACCAGGGTGTAGAAGATTCGCGATGTGCTCGGCCCCGTCGGCCGGATCTCCATGGTCCCGTGGTAGGCGTTGGCGGCCATGTTCCCGGCGGTCTGGTAGTAGCTGTAGGACAGGGGCGTCTGGCCCACCATCACCTCGTCGATCGCGCCATTCAGCCGGCGGATCGACCCGACGCCCCGGGCAGGGGTGGTGTAGGTGCAGCTGTCCAGCTT
>DAICXL010000010.1:0-36296 GCA_027312185.1 Caulobacterales bacterium
CCCGATGGTGCTGGCCTTCTCGTGGGCGGTGATCCGGCCTTCGGTGCTCGGGCCCTTCGCCCTGCTGCTGATCGGACTGTTCCAGGACCTGTTCTGGGGCGGGCCGCTCGGCCTATGGCCGCTGTCGCTGTTGATCGCCTATTTCATCGCCCTCTTGACCCGCAACCTGATGGTCGGCCAGAGCGGCTCGGTGCTTTGGGGCTGGTTCGCGGCCCTGACGGCGCTGGCCGTCGGTTGCGCCTATGTTTTCAGCGTGCTCGGGTCGGGCGTCATGCCTAGCCTGGTGGCCACGGGCATGACGATTTTGGCCACCGCGCTGCTCTATCCGGTGGCGCATCAATTGATCGATCGCTTCGAGGACGCCGACGTCCGATTCCGCTAGGGTAGCGCCCAGTCGCTTCGCCGAGAGTTTGCCGCACGATGGAACCATCCATCTTTTTCGACGAGGTCAACGAGCGCCAGGGGGTGTTCCACCGGCGCGCCTTCCTGCTGGGCGGGATGGCGGGCGCGGGCCTGCTGGCCATGACCGGCCGGCTGGTGGCCCTGCAACTGGTGCAGGCCAACCGCTATCAGACCCTTTCGGCCTCCAACCAGTTCAACTTCCGCCTGCGGCCGCCGCCGCGGGGGCGCATCCTCGACCGCAACGGGGTGGAGATCGCCTCCAACCGGCCCGACTTCCGGCTCACCGTGTCGCGAGACGAGATTTCGAACGTCGAAACCACCCTCGACGCCGTCAGCCGCCTTCTGCCCATGGACGACGCGCGCCGCAGCCAGCTCAAGCGCGAAATCTCCAACTCGCCCCGCTTCGTGCCGGTGGCGGTCGCCGACGGCCTGACCTGGGAGGAGTTCGCCCGGGTCAATGTCCGCACGCCGGAGCTGCGCGGGGTCAACGCCGACATGGGCGAGGCGCGGGTCTATCCTTACGGCGGCGCCTTCGCCCACGTGATCGGCTACGTCTCCAAGATCAACAAGGCCGAGCTCGACAAGGAAGGGCCCAACCCCGAGCCCCTGCTGCTGCATCCGGGCTTCCGCATCGGCAAGCAGGGGGTGGAGAAGGCGCTCGACCAGCAGCTGCGCGGCAAGGCGGGCGGCCAGAAGGTCGAGGTCGACGCGGTCGGCCGGGTCGTGCGCGAGGACCCCGAGGGGGACATCAAGGCCGTGCCCGGCAAGGATGTGCAGCTGACCCTCGACGCCGACATCCAGGCCAGGGCCCTGGAGGTGATGGGCGACGAGAGCGGGGCCATCGTGGTGATGGACTGCCGCAACGGCGACCTGCTGTGCATGGTGTCGTCGCCCAGCTTCGACGCCAACCGTTTCGCCTCGGGGGTCTCCGGCGCCGAGTACCGGGCCCTGATGAACTATGAGAGGAAGCCGCTCCTCGACAAGGTGATGACCGGCACCTATCCGCCGGGCTCGACCTTCAAGCCGACGGTGGCCCTGGCGGCTCTTTCGGCGGGGGTCGATCCGGAGCAGCGCGTGCACTGCGGCGGCAGCTGGTACTGGGGCGGGCGCAGTTGGCGCTGCTGGAAGCATGGCGGGCACGGCTCGCAGACCATGCATGACGCCATCAAGAACTCCTGCGACATCTATTTCTACCAGACCGCCCTGCGCATCGGCCCCGACGAGATCGCCAAGGCCGCCCACGCCGTCGGTTTCGGCCAGATCTTCGACATCGGCATCCCCGGCCAGAAGAAGGGCGTCGTCGGTTCGCGGGAATGGAAGCGAACGGCGGTGAAGCGCGAGCCCAAGTGGCAGCCCGGCGACTCGGTCAGCTATGGCATCGGCCAGGGCTATGTGGCGGTGAACGCCCTGCAGCTGGCGGTGATGACCTCGCGGATCGCCAACAGCAAGAAGGCGCTGAACCCGCGCCTTATCAAGTCCGTCGGCGGGGTGGATACGCCCCCGGGCGACGCGGCGCCGGACCTGCCGTTCCCCCCCGAGCACCTGGCCTATGTGCGCGGGGCCATGGTGGCGGTGGCCAACGACACCAGCGGCACCGCCTATCGCCAGAGCCAGCTGGGCCTTGGCGACATCCAGATGGCGGGCAAGACGGGCACCGCCCAGGTGCGCAGCTACGCGGGCCTGGCGAGCCGCAACAGCGCCCACTACGAATGGAAGTTCAAGGACCACAACCTGTTCGTGGCCTTCGCCCCCGTCGACGACCCGCGCTACGCCGTGGCGGTGATCGTCGAGCATGGCGGCCTCGGCGGCGCCACCGCCGGCGCGCCGCGCGCCCGTGAAGTGATGCGCGTGGCCCTGCTCAAGGACCCCGAAATCCGCGCCCGCATCGAAAAGCCGCTGCCCTTGCCCGACGTCCCCGAGGCCGTGGACGCCGAGGGCGCCGCCCCCGATCAGCCGACGGTCGCGCAAGCCGCGCCGGCCGGCCCGCCTCAGCCGAGGACGCAAGGATGACCGCTTCGGCCCTGACCCGTCCCGGCGAGCGCGAACGCGTCTCCATCAAGCTGCTGGAGATCGACTGGCGCCTGGGCATCCTGCTCTGCGCCATCGCCGGCGTCGGCGCCCTGATGCTCTATTCGATCGCCGGCAGCTCGTGGGAGCCCTGGGCCGACCGGCACCTGATCCGTTTCGGCCTGTGCTTCATCGTCATGCTGGTCCTCGCCCTGGTCGACCTGCGGGTGTGGTTCCTCTCGGCCTACCCGGTCTATGTGATGGGGCTGCTGCTGCTGGTCGCCGTGGAGCTGGTCGGCCACAACGCCCTGGGCGCCACCCGCTGGCTGAAGCTGGGGCCATTCCAGATCCAGCCGTCCGAGATCATGAAGATCGGCGTCGTGCTGGCCCTGGCCCGTTTCTACCATGGGGTCTCGGCCAAGGACGCGCGATTGTCGTGGAAGCTGCTGATCCCGGCCGCCCTCATCGGCGCCCCGGTCCTGCTCGTCGCCCACCAGCCTGACCTCGGCACCGCGGTGCTGATCACCCTGACCGGGGCGGGGGTGATGTTCATGGCGGGGCTGAGCTGGCGGGTGCTGGCGGTGGGCGCGATCGGCGCCCTGGCGGCCATACCGCCCTTCGTGCTCTTCGTGCTGCACGACTATCAGCGCAACCGGATCCTGACCTTCCTCGACCCGGAGAAGGACCCGTCCGGCACCGGCTATCACATCCTCCAGTCCAAGATCGCCCTGGGATCGGGCGGGCTGATGGGCAAGGGCTACGGCCTGGGCTCGCAGAGCCAGCTCAACTTCCTGCCCGAGAAGCACACCGACTTCATCTTCGCCACCTTCGCCGAGGAGTTCGGCTTCCTCGGCTGCCTCGGGCTCCTCACCCTCTATGCCGGCGTCATCGTCATCGCGCTGCGCATCGCCTCCATCAGCCACAGCCATTTCGGCCGGCTGTCGGCGGCGGGGGTGACCTGCACCTTCGCCCTCTATGTGCTGATCAACGCGGCCATGGTCATGGGCCTGGCCCCGGTGGTGGGCATTCCCATGCCGCTGCTCTCGTATGGCGGCACGGTGATGGTGACCGTCATGATCGGCTTCGGCCTCGTCATGGCCGTGCGCGTCCACCGCTATTCCGAGATCTCCTCCGGGCGCGGCGCGCTGTTTTAATTCAGTTCGCCGGCCTGCCGAAGCCGAACTCGAAAGTCTTGCCGGCGGGGGTCTTGATACTGGCCAGCCACAGGGCCTTGCGGCCGTCGCGGGCGGGCGAGCCCTTGACCGTGACCGCTTCTCCGACGGCGACGGCGCCCTTGTCGAAACCGCTCCGGGCCATGCCTTGAACGCCGCGGCTCTCCAGCGCCCAGACTGTCGCCGCTTCGCCCCGGGCGGCCGGCACGGTGACCTCCATCAGGGCGTGCGGATTGACCAGCTCGAGCTTGGACAGCACGCCCTGGACCTCGACGGTCTTGTCGCGGTCGTACATGGCCGAGATGCTGTGATGAGCCAGGGCCGGCAGGGCCGCCCCAGCCAGCCCGGCGTAAACCAGAACGCCCGTCCAACGCATGGTCGGCCTCCTCGAGGACGGGAGAGCGTCCTCCCGTGATCCGTAGACGTCAAGCGGGCCGTGTTGCTAGGTCTTGAGGGCGGCGTCGGTGGCGCGGACCAGGGCGTCGATCACGCCGGGCTCGGTCGAGGCGTGGCCGGCGTCCCACACCACCTCGAAGCGCGCCTCGGGCCAGGTCTTCTTCAGCCGCCACGCCGCGTCCATGGGCGTGACCACATCGAAGCGGCCCTGGACGATCCAGGCCGGGATGTGCCGGATGCTCGCCACCTGATCGAGCAGCCAGCCATCGTGGGGGAAGAAGCCGCCGTTCTTGAAATAGTGGCACTCGATGCGTGCGAAGGCGGTGGCGAAGTCCTGCTCGTTGAACTTGGCCGGCCGGGCTTCCGGGCCGCGGATGGAGATGGTGTCGCCTTCCCACCGGCTCCAGGCCTGGGCCGCCTGCCGCTGCACCTTGACGTCGTCGCAGGTCAGGCGGCGATGGTAGGCCTCCAGCAGGTCGCCGCGCTCGGTTTCCGGGATCGGCTCGACGAAGCGCTCCCAGGCGTCGGGGAACAGCATCGAGGCGCCCTCCTGGTAGAACCAGTCGAGCTCCTTCTTGGTCAGCAGGAAGACCCCGCGCAGGATCAGGCCGTCGACCCGGTCCGGATGGGTCGCGGCATAGGCCAGGGCGAGGGTCGAGCCCCAGGAGCCGCCGAAGACGGTCCAACGCTCGACGCCGAGCTGCTCGCGCAGGCGCTCGATGTCGGCGATCAGGTCCCAGGTGGTGTTGTCCTCCAGGCTGGCGTTGGGGCGCGAACGCCCGCAGCCGCGCTGGTCGAACAGGGTCATCCGCCAGCGGGAAGGGTCGAAGAACCGCCGCATGGTCGGGTTGATCGCCCCGCCGGGCCCGCCGTGGAGGATCACGCAGGGCTTTCCGGCCCGGGCCCCGCATTCTTCGTAGAACACCTCGTGCGGACCGCCCGTGGGCAGCCAGCCGAAGCTGAACGGCTCGTTGTCCGGGTAGAGCGAGCGACGGCCTTGGCCGTTGGGTCCGGTCATCGCGCGGGGAAAGTCTCTGCTGGCAAGGTGCTCGTAACTAGGACGTCTGGGCCAAGGAGGCTAGCCTTGAGCGTGCTCTGCGGAGCCTTACGCTGCATGATGCATTGAAGGCGAGCGTGGCGGCCGGACATGGAAACCGGTTCCGGCGGCCGCCGCGCCGCAGCTAAGCTTTGGAGCCCTTCAGCTCCGGGGCCCAGACGAGGACCGCCATGCGCTGGGACGACGATCGCCAATCCGACAATGTCCAGGACGACCGGGGCGTCAGCTTCGGCAGCGGCGGCGGCGGCGGCCTGATGCTGGGCGGCGGCGGCATCGGCGCCATCGTGCTGGTAGGCTTGGCCCTGCTGTTCGGCGTCGATCCGCGCCTGTTGCTCCAGGGCGGCGGCGGCGGGGATCCCAACGGGGTCCGCACCGAACCGGCCGGTCCCCGCGCCGACGACGAGGACGCCCGGTTCAGCCGCACGGTCCTGGCCTATACCGAGGACACCTGGGGCGAGATCTTCCAGGAGCGGGGCGCCCGCTACGATCCGCCGACCCTGGTGCTCTACGACGAGGGCCACCCGACCGGCTGCGGCTTCGGCCAGTCGGCGATGGGGCCGTTCTACTGCCCCCTCGATCACCGCATCTATCTCGACCTGACCTTCTTCCGCGAGCTGTCGGGCAAGTTCGGCGCGCCGGGCCGCTTCGCCGAGGCCTATGTCATCGCCCACGAGGTCGGCCACCACGTCCAGAACCTTATGGGCACGGCCGAGCGGACCCAGCGCCAGCAGCAGGGCGCCGACAGGACCCTCGCCAACCAGATCTCGGTGCGGGTCGAGCTGCAGGCCGACTGCTTCGCCGGGGTGTGGGCGGAGCGCACCAACCGGCGCGAGAATTTCCTCGATCCCGGCGATATCGACCAGGGCATGGCCGCCGCGAGCGCCGTCGGCGACGACACCCTGCAGAAGCAGACCCAGGGCCGGGTCGTGCCCGACGCCTTCACCCACGGCACGTCCGAGCAGCGGGTGCGCTGGTTCCGCAAGGGCTACGACACCGGCGCCCTGGAAAGCTGCGACAGCTTCGAGGGACCGTACGAGGGGCTTTAGGCCGCACAAAGCTCGTCATCCTCGGGCCGTGCGAAGCACGGTCCCGGGGACCCAAGCCACAGTGTCAGGATAAGGAGCCGTCGCTTGGGTCCCCCGGACCACCTCTTCGAGGCGGCCGGAGGATGACGGATGGTTGGATCTACGCCCGCTTACGCTCGCCGCCCCACAGCGCGGTGCGGTAGGCGTCGAAGCAGCGACGGCCGCAGATAAGGCGGATCAGGGCGCCTTCGGCCAGGGCCTTGGCGCGGGCGGGCTCTTCCTCGACCAGCGGCCGCAGGGCCTCCCGGTTCCAGTCCTCGGAGTGCTTCACGTCGAGGATGGCGTGCAGGTCGAAGTACTTGCGCACCTTTGGCTCGCAGCCCAGCCGCTTGAGGCCCTGGGCGACCAGGGCCACGCGGGTCGGCGCCGTCAGCTCGACCACGCCGAGCGCCCCCACAGAATGATAGGCATAGCGGCGGGTGGTGGCGAAGGCGGTCATGGCGTTGGCGAGCGCCAGGCTCTCCCAGGCGGTGCCGTCGATGGTCGGCTCAAGGCCTAGGCCGGTGCAGGTGCGCTCCAGCATCGGCCCGTGCATGCCCGGCTCGTTGCCGCGGCCCATCTCGTCCCAATAGTTGCGGGCCAGCTCGAGCTTGGCGGAGACCGGCAGCTTGACCTGGGTCAGGGCGACGAGATCGTCGAACCCGGCCTCGCCGGCGGCTTCCTGGGTCAGGAACCAGCGCAGCTCGTCATAGGTGGCTTCCTCGGCCAGCCACTGGAACAGGGGGTCGCCCTGGCCGGGACCGCTCGCCTTCAAGGCCTCGAACCAGGCGATGAAGCCGTCGGCGTCGGTAGGGACGGCGTCGATCTGGTCGGCGATCTCGGCGCGGAACGACTCGATCCAGGCGCCTTCCAACACCCGCATCTCATGTTCCTCGTGCAGGTCCTCCATCCAGCTAGCCGAGGGCAGGCCGGCGGACATGCGCTTGTGGTTCCAATGCGCCAGTCGTCGGTGCAGGGCCTGGGGATCGCGCAAGGCCTTCGCAGCGAGGGCCTCCGCGGTCGGAATTTCGGTCAGAAGGGTCATGTACCACTCATCACTGGGGCGAGGCGGGACGTTTTCGACCCGCGATTTGCAGGGTTTGACGCCTGAACACGCGGCCCGGTTCCATAGACTCGGCCAATGAGAGCGAAAGTTTTCCGTGATTTAACCTAGGTTATAACCCCTGTTGCAGCCGCAATGCTTGCCCGCGCACGCGGCCTCGCCTAGGGTTGCTGCGTTCTCCGGGGGGGCCCGCCCAAGGGCCTGAGAGGCGGCTGATGCCGTGACCCGCCGAACCTGATCCGGGTCATGCCGGCGAAGGGAGAGACGTCTTGTCCACGGCGCGCAACGAGTCGAATTCCGTCACGGTCCCTGCCTGGGCCGGCGCCGCGACGTCCCTTCACCCGCAGACCCTCCGCCGCCTCGCCAGAGCCTCAAGGGCCGCGAGCCTCCGCCAGAGAGTCCGCCATGAACATCGCCGTCACCCCGCCCGCGCCTGAGTCCTCCGCGCCCGAGTCCGAGCACGACCTGAGCAACGCCACCCTGCCCCTGGCCGAGGCCAAGACGGCGGTGATGAAGGAGACCGGCGCGATCCCGACCGGCGAGCGGCCGGGCTCGAAGAAGGTCTATGTGGCCGGCGAACTCTATCCAGACATCCGCGTGCCGTTCCGCGAGGTGGCGGTGCATCCCAGCGCCAACGAGCCGCCGGTGACCCTCTACGACTCGTCCGGGCCCTACACCGACCCGACCGCCAGCATCGACATCAAGCGCGGCCTGCCCAAGGTGAAGTCGAGCTGGCAAGCCGACCGCGGGGACATCGCCCCCGTGCCCAATCCCCGCGCGGTCCGTCCCGAGGACAACGGCGGCGCGACGGGGCGCCACCTGGCTCCCCAGTTCGACACCTCGAACCACCGGGTCTTCAAGGGCGTCCCCGGCCGGCCCGTCACCCAGTACGAATACGCCAAGGCCGGGATCATCACGCCCGAGATGGAATATGTCGCCATCCGCGAGAACATGCGTCGGGAGCAGTCCAGCCCCTGCGTGCGCGACGGCGAGGACTTCGGCGCCTCCATCCCCGACTTCGTGACCCCCGAGTTCGTGCGCCAGGAGATCGCGAGGGGGCGGGCCATCATCCCGCACAACATCAACCACCCCGAGGTCGAGCCGATGATCATCGGCCGCAACTTCCTGGTGAAGATCAACGCCAACATCGGCAATTCGGCGGTGCTCTCGACCGTCGACGACGAAGTGGACAAGCTGGTCTGGGCCACCCGCTGGGGCGCCGACAACGTCATGGACCTGTCGACCGGCCGCAACATCCACAACATCCGCGACTGGATCATCCGCAACGCCTCGGTGCCGATCGGGACCGTGCCGATCTACCAGGCGCTGGAGAAGGTCGACGGCGTCGCCGAGAACCTGACGTGGGAGGTGTTCCGCGACACCCTGATCGAGCAGGCCGAGCAGGGGGTGGACTATTTCACCATCCACGCCGGAGTGCGACTGGCCTATGTGCCGCTCACCGCCAAGCGGGTCACCGGCATCGTGTCGCGGGGCGGCTCGATCATGGCCAAGTGGTGCCTGTTCCACCACAAGGAGAGCTTCCTCTACGAGCACTTCGCCGAGATCTGCGAAATCATGCGCGCCTATGACGTGTCGTTCAGCCTCGGCGACGGCCTGCGCCCCGGCTCGATCGCCGACGCCAACGATGCGGCCCAGTTCGCCGAACTGCGCACTCTGGGCGAGCTGACCAAGATCGCCTGGGAGCACGGCTGCCAGGTGATGATCGAGGGCCCGGGCCACGTGCCGATGCACAAGATCAAGGCCAACATGGACGAGCAGCTCAAGCACTGCCACGAGGCGCCCTTCTACACCCTGGGGCCGCTGACCACCGACATCGCCCCGGGCTACGACCACATCACCTCGGCCATCGGGGCGGCCATGATCGGCTGGTTCGGCACCGCCATGCTCTGCTACGTGACGCCGAAGGAGCACCTGGGCCTGCCCGACCGTCAGGACGTGAAGGACGGGGTGATCACCTACAAGATCGCCGCCCACGCCGCCGACCTGGCCAAGGGCCATCCGGGCGCACGGGCCTGGGACGACGCCCTGTCACGGGCCCGGTTCGAGTTCCGTTGGGAGGACCAGTTCAACCTCGGCCTCGATCCGGAGACGGCGCGCAAGTACCACGACGAGACCCTGCCGAAGGAGGCGATGAAGACCGCCCACTTCTGCTCGATGTGCGGTCCCAAGTTCTGCTCGATGAAGATCAGCCAGGACATCCGCCGCGACGCCGCCGCCCAGAACGACGTGGCGGATCATGCGGCGGGCATGGCCGAGATGGCCGGCAAGTTCCGCGACGCCGGCGGGGAGATCTATCAGAAGGTGTGAGGGCTAAGGCGCGGCGGGTCGATTTAAGCCGTCATCCTCGGGCGAAGGCCGTCAGGCCGTAGACCCGAGGACCCAGCCGCGCCACCCTGTCCGCATGGTCGGCCTGAACGCCTCCATCGCGGTCTACATCATGGCGAGCGGCCGTAACGGCACGCTGTACATCGGCGTGACCAGCGACCTGCAGAAGAGGATCGCCGAGCATAAGACCGGGACTTATCCGGGCTTCTGCGCTACGGCTGCACACGACTGGTCTGGTACGAGGTGCATGGCGACATGCGGTTCGCGATCCAACGCGAGAAGAATCTCAAACGCTGGAACCGCGACTGGAAGCTCAAGCTGATCGAAGATTTGAATCCCGACTGGCGGGATTTGGTCGAGGATGGGCGGTGAGGGCGGCGTTTGCTGGGTCCTCGGGTCTCCGCTTCGCTCCGCCCGAGGATGACGGCTTTTGGACTACTCTTCGACCTGCCGCGGCGCCGGCCACACCCGGACCATGACCGCCACCCCGACCGAGCCGGCCACCGCGAATAGGCCGCAGGCCCACTGCTGTGGGGTCATGCCGAGGGCGGCGTAGCGGCCGACGATCAGGGCCGAGGCGACGACCAGGGCGGCGGAGCCCCATTCGGAAAAGCGGAAGGCGCGGAACAGCTCGGTCATGGGGGCTCTGGCTCGCCGGCAACGAATTGGTGCGCCGCACCATGGCGAAAAGCCCTCCGGCGGTCGCTGCGACACGGCCGCGCAGAGCGGGGATTTCCCCTGGAAGGCGAGGCTTTAGACCTATGGCGGGGCCGCCTTTGCTTGACCCGGCGCCGGGCGGCCGGTCACAATCCGCCCGGGCGCATCCCGCGCCAGAGGGCGGCATGAAGTTCTGGGCCAGGGTCTCTCGCGAGATGCGCTTCCTGCGAGGGCTCCTTCGGACCCTCAAGCGGGTGAAGCCGATCGCCCCCGATTCCAGGGACCTGGCCTGCGACGACATCGAGGCCGCCGTCGACAAGTTCGGCGCGCGGACGGCCATCGCCTTCGAAGGCAAGTCGGTCACCTACGCCCAGCTCGACGCCATGGCCAACCGGTACGCCAACTGGGCCAAGGGGCGGGGGATCAAGCGGGGCGACACCGTCGCCCTCTTCATGCCCAACCGGATCGAATATCTGGCGGTCTGGTACGGCCTGTCCAAGGTCGGCATGTCGACGGCGCTGATCAACAACCAGCTGACCGGCCCGGCCCTGGTCCACAGCCTCAACATCTGCGGCGCCGCCCATGTGATCGTCGACGCCGAGACCGCGCCCATCTTCGAGACCGTGCGCGGCCAGCTCGCCCGCACCATGACCGACTGGGTCGTCGGCGGCGGGGCGGCGAGGGCCGACCGCGACCTCGACCAGACCCTGAAGGGCGTGTCCGCCCTGCGCCCGGAGCGCGCCACCGCCCGGGCCGGCATGACCGCCAAGGACACGGTGCTCTACATCTTCACCTCGGGCACCACCGGCATGCCCAAGGCGGCCAAGGTCACCCACATGCGGGCCCAGCTCTATATGCGGGGCTTCGCGGCGGCGACCGAGGCCACGCCCGAGGACCGCATCTACATCTCGCTGCCGCTCTATCATGCCACCGGCGGGCTCTGCGCGGTGGGCGCGGCCCTGCTGACCGGGGCGTCGATCGTCCTGAAGCGCAAGTTCTCCGCCACCCAGTTCTGGGATGACGTGATCGGCGAACGCTGCACCATGTTCGTCTATATCGGCGAGCTGTGCCGCTACCTGGTCAACCAGGCCGAGCGGCCGGACGAGCGGATGCACAAGCTGCGGCTGGCCTTTGGCAACGGCCTGCGCCCCGACGTGTGGGAGCGGATGGTCGCCCGCTTCCGCATTCCCCGGGTGCTGGAGTTCTACGGGGCGACCGAGGGCAACGTCTCGATCCTGAACTTCGACGGCAAGCTCGGCGCGGTGGGGCGCATCCCCAAATATGTCGCCAAGCGCTTCAACGTCCGGCTGGTCAAGTTCGACGTCGAGACCGAGCAACCGGTCCGCGGGCCCAATGGCCTGTGCGTCCAGACCCGGCCAGGCGAGGTGGGCGAGGCCCTGGGCAAGATCGGCCAGGAGGCGCGCATGGCCTACGCCGGCTATGCCGACAAGGCGGCCACCAGCTCCAAGGTGCTCACCGACGTGTTCGAGAAGGGCGACGCCTGGTTCCGCACCGGCGACCTCCTGAAACAGGACGACGAAGGCTATTTCTATTTCGTCGACCGCATCGGCGACACCTTCCGCTGGAAGGGCGAGAACGTCGCCACCACCGAGGTCGCCGGCCGCCTGGCCGAAGCCCCCGGGGTGCTGGAGGCCAATGTCTATGGCGTGCACGTGCCCGAGGCCGACGGCCGCGCCGGCATGGCCGCCCTGGTGGTCGACGAGAGCTTCGATCCCGTCGCCTTCTCCGCCTTCGTGGAGGAGAACCTGGCCCCCTATGCCCAGCCGGTGTTCCTGCGCCTGCAGCCGCAGATCGACACCACCGGCACCTTCAAGCACCGCAAGGCCGACCTGGTCGCCGCCGGCTTCGATCCCGCCAGCACCAAGGCCAAGCTCTATGTGAAGCAGCCGGCCAAGGGCTACGTGAAGCTGACCCCCGGCGTGTTCAAGAAGATCGAAGCGGGCGAGATCCGGCTCTAAAAAACGTCATCCTCGGCCAAGGAGCCGGAGGCGACGCCGAGCCGAGGACCCAGCAGCTCCACCCTATCCGTGGCGTCGACCCAGCTTCAAGGGCAGGGCTGCTGGGTCCTCGGGTCTCCGCTTCGCTGCGCCCGAGGATGACGATCGATTAGTTCGTCGCCACCCTCAGCGTCGCGCCCAGCGTCCTGGGCGCGCCCAGGAAGGCGCCGATGGTTCCGGTCTGGAACGGGGCGCCGAAGCCGACCTGGGTGTATTTCTTGTCGAACAGGTTCTGGGCCCACAGCTCCAGCCGCCAGGTTCCGTTCGCCGCGCCAAGCCCGATGCGGGCGTTCACCAGGGCGAATCCCTCCTGCACCTTCAGCGGGTCGAGGTCCGAGCCGGTGTTGTAGCTGGACGAGTACTTCAGGTCGGCGCTGGCCCGGGCGGTGAGGGCGCCGCCGACCGGGCGCTCCAGCGCCGCGCCGAGGGTCGCCGACCATAGGGGCGCGAACGACAGGCGCGAGCCCGACAGGCGCGGCAGGCCCGGGACCGCGTCCGGCCCGTATTCCGTCTGCGCGTGGACGACGCCGCCCTGCAGGGTCAGGCCCGACACCGGCGTGCGGTAGAGGACGTCGAGGTCCAGGCCCTTGGCCGTCACCTTCGGGATCGAGCGCACCGTGAAGGTGGTGCCGAGGAAGGTGTTGAGCTGGAAGTTGTCGTAGCCCTGGTGGAACAGGGCGGCGTTGACCAGCAGGGACCCGTCCAGCCAGCGCGTCTTGGCGCCGACCTCGTAGCTGTCCACCAGCTCGCGAGCGAAGGCGGTCGAGGCGTCGGGCGCGAGACCCGTCTGGCTGCGGTCGAGGTTGAAGCCGCCCGCCTTATAGCCGCGGGCGTAGGAGGCGTAGAGGTTGGCGGCCCCCGTCACTTTGTAGAGCGCGGAGGCCGAGCCGGACCATTCGCCTTCCGACAGGCGCTGGGTCTGGGCGAGGGCGTTGAAGGCCGGGTTGGACCACGGCAGGCACAGGGTGGCGACGCTGGTCGCCCGCTGTCCTTGCGCCGCCGCGCAGCCCGCCCCGGCGTCGGTGTTGGCGAAGTTCGCCGCGACGCGCTTGTTCTCGTCGGTGTAGCGCAGGCCGCCCGACAGGGTCAGCCGCTCGGTCAGGCGCAGGGTTTGGTGGGTGAAGATCGCAAAGCTCTCGGCCCGCTGGCTATAGCGGTCGTCGAGCCCCTGGCCGACCGGAAAGACGGTTCCCGGCGCCCGGCCAGTCTGGGTCGAGGTGGCGGTGGTCGAGGCGCCGCCGCTCAGGACCAGGGACAGATAGCGCTCATAGTCGGTCCCGTAGAGGAAGCTGTCGCGGCGCAGCAGGGCCTCGTGCTGGTAGTAGCCGCCGACCAGCCAGTCGAGCCTGCCCGCCGTGCCGGCCAGCCGCAGCTCCTGGCTGAGGGTGCGGAAACGGTTGGAGAAACGGCCGTCGTCCGGCCGGTAGGCGATGTCGACCGAGGTGAAGTCCCAGTCCTGGCCCAGGGCCGCGCGCCATTCGCGCCACGCGGTGAGGCTGGTCAGCCTGCCCCAACCGAGGTCGATCTGGCCTTCCGCCGAAACCCCGCCGTCGCGGATGTGCTCGGCCGTGCCGCGGTTGGAATAGGCCACCCGCGCGTAGGGATCGGCGACCTGGGCGACGCCCCCGTCAGGCGCGAGCATGGCGCCGTAGCGCGCGGTGGGCCCGACGTTGAGCTGGACTCCGACGCAGCAGTTCTCCTCGCGCCGCGTGTAGTCGCCGGTCAGGCGCAACGAGGCGGTGGGGGAGGCTGCGATCTGCAGCTGGCCGCGCAGGGTCAGGAGGTCCTGGTCGTCGTCGCGCCGCTCGGTCCGCGGCCCCGCGCCGGTGCGCACCCGATAGTAGCCCTGGCGCTGGCGGACGGCGCCGTAGAGCCGGCCCGATACGGCGTTCGACAGCGGGCCGGTGACGGCGGCCGAGCCGCCCCAGGTTCCGTTCTCGCCGACGGTGGCCTCGCCCTGGGCGCCAAAGACGGAGGAGGGGCGAGCGGTGAGGACATTGATGACGCCGGCGGAGGTGTTCTTGCCGAAGAAGGTCCCCTGCGGCCCCTTCAGCACCTCGATCCGGTCGATCTCGCCCAGGTCGGTCAAGGCCACGCTGTTGCGGGCCCTCATCACCCCGTCGATCACCACCCCGACCGACGATTCCAGCCCCGGGTTGTCCCCCACCGTGCCGACGCCGCGGATGCGGGCGGTGGTGTAGGTGGCGTTGGAGGTGGAGGCGACCAGCAGCCCCGGGGTGACCACAGCCAGGTCCTTGATGTCGCGAACCCCGGCGTTGGACAGGCGCTGGGCCGACAGGGTGGTGATCGCGATCGGCGTGTCCTGCAGCCCGGTTTCGCGCTTTTCGGCGGTGACGACGATCTCGGCGAGGGCGGCCGTCTGCGACACCTGAGCGTGGGCGGCGCCTGCGATCACGGCGAAGGAGGCCGTGGCCAGCAGGAGGCGGGGGCGGTGCATTCAGTCTCCAAAGCCCGACGGGGCGCCGGCGGGGTAGCTCAGCCGCATGGGGGCCACAAGCAGCCGGCGAACGGGTTCGGCGGGCCGTGACATGGGCGCGACAATGAAAGCTGATCACTTGCAGTTGGCCGGCCCAGGGCGCACCTGAGACGGTCCCGAGTTCGCCGACCCGGTCGAACCCGCCGATTTCCCCAAGCAGCTGCTGCGCTTCCGCAACGACAAGGCGGCCGCGACGGTGGGGCTGGAGACCCTGACCGACGCCGAGTGGCTGGACCACTTCGCCCGCTTCCAGCCCCTGCCGGGCAACCAGCCCCAGCCCTTGGCCATGCGCTATCACGGCCACCAGTTCCGCTCGTACAACCCGGACCTCGGCGATGGCCGCGGCTTCCTGTTCTCGCAACAGCGAGAGGTGGAGACCGGCCGCCTGCTCGATCTTGGGACCAAGGGCTCGGGCCAGACCCCCTGGTCGCGCCAGGGCGACGGCCGCCTGACCCTCAAGGGCGGCGTGCGCGAGGTGCTGGCGACCGAGATGCTGGAGGCCCTGGGCGTGCCCACCTCCCGCAGCTTCTCCCTGGTCGAGACCGGCGAGGCGCTGTACCGGGGCGACGAGCCGTCGCCGACCCGCTCGGCGGTGCTGACCCGCCTGTCGTGGAGCAACGTCCGGTTCGGGACCTTCCAGCGCCACGCCCACGCCAACCGCGCGGACCTGATCAAGGTGCTCGTCGACCATGTGGTGGAGCTCTACTACCCCGAGCTGCTGCCCCTGGAGGGCGGGGCGCGGGCGGCCGGACTGCTCGCCGCCGTCACCCGGCGCAGCGCGACCCTGGTGGCGCGGTGGATGGGCGCCGGCTTCGTGCACGGGGTGCTCAACACCGACAACATGAACATCAACGGCGAGAGCTTCGACTACGGCCCCTATCGTTTCCTGCCCAGGAACGACCCCAACTTCACCGCGGCCTATTTCGACTCGACAGGCCTCTACGCCTTCGGCCGCCAGCCCGAGACGGTGCTGTGGAACCTCAGCCAGCTCGGCGGGTGCCTCGCCCTCGTCGCCGACAAGGACCCGCTGGTCGAGGCCCTGAACGGGTTCGGCCCGGCCTACCGCGACGCCCTGGCCGCCGCGATCCTGGCGCGGCTGGGCGTGAAGAGCCGCGGACTGGAGGCCGACGTCGACCTCGCCAACGCCACCTTCCGCGCCCTGGCCGAAGGCGGCGACGCCGTGCGCTGGGAGGGGTTCTTCTTCGACTGGTTCGGCGGCCGCGAGGCGCGGGCGCTGGGGGGCGTGCGCGCCGCGGCCTACGCCGGCCAGGACGCCCAGGCCTTCCGCACCCTGTTGTCGCGGCACGAGGGCGTGTCGGCGGAACACCTCTATTTCACCCGGCCCGAACCGGAGGAACTGCTCTACGACGAGATCGAGGCGATCTGGTCCGCCATCGCCGATCGCGACGACTGGACCCCGTTCGAAGCCAAGATCGCCGACATCAGGGAAGCGGGCAGGGCCTACGGCCTCGGATAATCGGTCATCTTCGGGTCTAGGCTCGCCCGAGGACGACCGAAGAGAGCAGCTTCTCCAGCGCCGCCTCGTCCTCGAACCGCGCCCTTACCGGCCAGCAGGCGACCCGCTCCCGCCACGCCGGCGGCAGGCGGACCCAGTCCTTCTGCGTGGTGAGCAGGCCCGCGCCGACGAACTCGGCCCGCTCGGCGAGGGCCCTGAGCCTGCCCTCGTCATAGGCCGCGTGGTCGGGGAAGGTGGCGAAGTCGGCGAGGTCGCAGCCCGCGGCGGTCAGGGCCTGTTCGAAGCGCCACGGCTTGGCGATGCCGGCGAAGGCGAGTTGCGGTCCGGGCGGCGGCGGGCCGGCGGGCTCCAGGCGGGCGATCAGCACGGTCTTGCCGCCGAATAGACCGAGAAGCGCCTCGTCGGGCCCCTCCATGTCGGCGGGCAGCATCACCACCACCGCGTCGGCGCGGGCGAGGCCGACCTTGAGCGGCTCGCGCATCGGACCGGCGGGAAAGACGCCGCCGCCGCCGAACGGCCACTCCCTGCCGCGGGTCTCGCCGTCGACGACCACCAGGGAAAGGGTCTTCCTCAGGCTCGGATTCTGGTGGCCGTCGTCCAGGATCAGCAGGGCGGCGCCGTCGGCCATGGCGGCCTTCGCGCCCTCTACCCGGTCGCGGGCGACCCAGATGGGGGCGTGGCTCGCGAGCAGCAGCGGCTCGTCGCCGACCTCGGCGGCGGTATGCGCCGCCTGCACCTTCACCGGGCCGGCGAGCCGGCCGCCGTAACCGCGGGTGAGGCCGACGGCGCCCTGCGCGGCGAGGCGCTGCAGCAGAGCCTGGGCGACGGGGGTCTTGCCGGTTCCACCCACCGTCAGGCCGCCGACGCAGATTACCGGCACGCCGGGGTCGAAGGGCTCCGTCCGGGCGATGCGGCGCGCGGTCACGCCGGCCCAGATCCACGACAGGGGCGTCAGCAGCATCCGGGTCATCGGCGCCGGGATCCGGTCGCGGACGTACCACCAGCGGGGCGTGGCGAGCTTCATGGGATCAGCGCCAGAAGCCGGGCGGCCACCGCGTCCAGGATGTCGCCGTCGCACACCGCTTGGGCGCGGGCGCGTTCGCCCATGGCGGCGGCGGCGGGCGGATCGTCGAGGATGCGCAGGAACGCTGCGGCGATGTCCTCGGCGTTGCGAACCGGGATGAAGGCGCCGGTCAGTACGGCGTAGACCTCGGCCCAGTTGGCGACATGCGGACCGGACATGAACGGGGCGGCGACGCGGGCGGGCTCCAGCGGATTGTGCCCCTCCGGACCCGGGATCAGGCTGCCGCCCAGCAGCACGGCTCGGGCGGCGCGCATCCACAGGCCAAGATCGCCCAGGGCGTCGGCGACATGGATCGACGCCTTGACGTTCAAGGCCTGGCCCGCCCCTTCTCGGGTGACCACGAAGCCGCGACCAGCGGCGAGGTCTGCCACCGCTTCGCCACGGGCGGGATGGCGGGGGGCGATGACCAGCAGCGGCTGGTCGGGAAGCGCAGCGAAGGCGTCGAGGGCGATGGCCTCTTCGCCGGGATGGGTCGAAGCGGCGAGCAGAATCGGACGGCCCCGGGCGGCGTTGAGCACCTGGGCCAGTCGGGTTTCGTCTACAGGCAGGGGACTGCCGGCCAGCTTCAGGTTCAGCCGTCCGTCGTCGCGCGCCCCCAGGTGGACGAGGCCCTCTGCGGTGGCGTCGTCCTGGCTCAAGATCAGGGCGAAGGCGGACAGCAGCTCCCGGGCCGCGCCGGGCGCCTGGCCCCAGCGGTCGAGGCTGGCGCGCGACAGCCTGGCGGAAACAAGGGCGAGGGCGGTGTCACGGCGGCGGGCAGCCTGGATCAGGTTCGGCCACAGCTCGCTCTCGACGAAGACGGCGAGGTCCGGGCCCCAATGATCCAGGAACCGCCTGACCGCCCGGGGGGCGTCGATGGGGGCGAACTGGTGCAGCACCCCCGGCGGCAGGCGCCGGGCCAGGAGCTCGGCCGAGGCGACGGTGCCGGAGGTGACCAGCAGCGACAGGGACGGCCGGGCCGTGTGCAGGGCCTCGATCAGGGGCAGCAGCGACAGGGTCTCGCCGACGCTGGCGCCGTGCAGCCAGGCGAGGCGTCCCTCGGGGCGAGGCAGGGACGCCCGGCCCAGGCGCTCGCCGAGGCGGGCGGAGTTCTCCTTGCCGCGGCCGGCGCGGCGGCGCAGCAGGGCCGGGGCGGTGGGCTCCAGCAGCGCCGTTCCCGCGCGGTAGAGAGCGAGCAGCGGGCTCATGCGAGCAGGGCCTCGGCCCGGTCGGTGGCGGCGGTGAGCCGGCGCTCCAGCTCCAGCCGCAGCCCCTCCAACCCCTCGCGGCCGGCGCGGGGAGCGAGGAAGGGGCCGTCCCACACCCGGGCGGCGCGGCCGAAGGGCAGGGGGATGACGGTGCGGTCCCAGCTCTTGAGGCGGATGGCGGGCGTGCAGGCCAGGCCCAGCAGCAGGATCGGCGCACCGGAGCGTTGGGCCAGAAGGACGGCGCCCTCGGCCAGGGTCTGGGCCGGGCCGCGCGGGCCGTCGGGGGTGATGGCCAGGCCGCCGCCCTGCGCCAGCCAGCGCAGCGCCTCACGGAAGGCGGCGGTGGAGCCCTTCGGCTTGGCGGTGTCGGAGGCCTTGACCGACGAGCCGCGGATGGCCGGAAAGCCCAGCCGGGCCATGGCGCCGGCGATGAAGGCGCCGTCGGGCGACAGGGAGATCAGGGCGCGGGGCTGCTGGGCCCTGCCTGCCCGCACCCGGTCCAGCGGCCACGACGTGGGGGTCAGGGCGATGCGGCCGTGCCAGAAGCAGACCACCACCGGGCCGCCGTGGTCCCAGACGGCGCGGGGGATGTCCTCGCCCTCGACCTGCCAGCGCTGGGTGGCGAGGGCGAGCTTGAGGTAGCCGGCCAGTATTACGCCCAGGACCGCCTGGACCGCCGGCGCGCGGAGCAGCGCCTTCACAGGCCGACGTCCACCGGCGCCACGTCGAGGTGCTGGGCCCGGGCGAGGCGGGCGTAGAGGCCGCCGCCCGCCATCAGGCTGTCGTGGTCGCCCTGCTCGACCACCTGGCCCCGGTCGATCACATAGATCCGGTCGCAGCCGCGCACGGTCGACAGCCGGTGGGCGATCATCAGGGTGGTCCGCCCGGCCATCAGCCGATCCAGCGCCTGCTGAACCTGGATCTCGCTGTGGGTGTCCAGCGCGCTGGTGGCCTCGTCGAGCAGCAGGATCGGGGCGTCCTTGAGGAAGGCCCGGGCGATGGCGATGCGCTGGCGCTGGCCCCCGGACAGGCGCGCCCCGGCTTCGCCGACCACCGTCTCATAGCCCTCGGGCAGGTCGACGATGAAGTCGTGCGCCGCCGCGGCGCGGGCCGCCGCCTCCACCACCTCCATCGGCGCCGCGGGATTGGCGTAGGCGATGTTGGCGCGGATGGTGTCGTCGAACAGGAAGGGCTCCTGGGTGACCAGGGCGATGTGCTCGCGCAGAGAGGCCAGGGTGACGTCGCGCAGGTCGGTCCCGTCGAGGGTCACCCGCCCGGCGCTGACGTCATAGAAGCGCGGGATCAGGTTCAGGATCGAGCTCTTGCCGCCGCCGGAGGGGCCGACCAGGGCGGTGGAGCCGCCGGCGCGGACCTCCAGGTTGACGCCCGTGAGCACGGTGGTCCCGTCGTCATAGGCGAAGGCGACATCTTCGAAGCGGATGTCCGCCGTCTTCATCTCCAGCGGCTTCGCGCCGGGGGCGTCGCCGACCTCGGGCTCGACGTCCAGGGCCGCGAACAGGCGCTTGGCAGCGGTCAGGCCCTCGCTCATCACGCTCTGCAGGTTGGCGAGCTGGCGCAGGGACTGGGAGGCGATGGCCATGGAGGCGACGAAGGAGGTGAACTCGCCGCCGTTCATGCCGCCGGTGTTGGATCGCCAGCCCGCGTAGGCGATCACCGCCGCCGTGACGATCATGGTCAGGGTCTCGGTGGCGGGCGCGGCGTAGGCGCGGGCGTTGGCGCCCTTGACGATATGGCGCTGCCGGCGCTCGACCACGGCGGCCACCCGGGCGGTCTCCTCGGCCTCGCGGTTGTTGATCTTGACGATCTTCACCCCGTCCAGCCCCTCCATCATGGCGGTGGAAAGGGACGAGGTCTCCTGCATGGCGCCCTTGGCGGCCTTGCGGGTGCGCTTGGCGAAGCGGCGCATGACGACCGTGGAGATGGGCGCCGCCACCAGCACGATGCAGGTCAGCACCGGGTCGAGGAACAGCATCACCCAGATCATGGCGAAGACGGTCAGGCCGTGCTGGACGTAGTTGATCACGCCCGAGGTCGCCGCCTCGCGGATCAGGCCGGCGTCGTACAGCATCGAGGAGACGAAGCCGCCGGTGTGGCTCGACCGCAGGTGGGCGAGGTCGGCGCGCATCAAACGCTCGAACAGGTTCACCTGCACGTCGCCGACGATGCGATGGCCGATGCGGTTCACCGCCCCCGCCTGGATCACCTGGAAGATCCCGCGCAGGATCGCCGCGGCGACGATGGCGATCGGCACCAGATAGAGGTTCTGCGGCTTGTCCTGGCCGAAGATGCCGTTGGTGGCCGGCTCCAGCAGGCGGGCGAGGACGGCGGTGAAGAAGGCCACCAGCGAGGCCATCAGGCCGGCCACGGCCAGGCCCTTCCAACGCGGCTTGAGGTAGGTGGCCGCGACCCGGCGGACGAGCACGCGCGACGAGGCCGCCTCCTCGCGGTCTGTCGGCTCCGGTTCCAGCGGCGCAGGGGCGGCGGTCATCGCCGCAGGGGTCCGCGCAATGGCCTGCCGTGTCAAGCGAGCGCCTTCCCATCGGCGGGCGGGCGGCCTACCTACGCGGACGTCCCCGCAGGAAGCTTTGCTTGGCCCGTTTCGACCTCTCCACCTTCAAAGGCCGCGCCAGCGCCTACCTCGACTATCTGAGGCAGGACCACGCCTATCTGCGGGTGGGGTTCGAGAACGCCCACTGGATCAGCCCCGAGCTGGTGCGCACCAACCAGCCATGGCCCTACCAGCTGAAATGGTGGCGGGACCGCGGCGTGCGCACGGTGATCAACCTGCGCGGCGGCGGCCACCGGCACGGCTTCCACGAACTGGAGAAGGACGCCTGCGCCCGGCTGGGCCTGACCATGATCGACTTCGCCGTCTCCTCGCGGGAGGCGCCGAGCCGCGAGCAGGTCGAGGGCGCCAAGGCCCTGTTCGAGAGCATCGAATATCCCGCCCTGATGCACTGCAAGTCCGGGGCGGACCGGGCCGGGATGATGGCGGTGCTTTACGCCCACTTCCGCCTCGGCAAGCCGATCCGCGAGGCCCTGAACGAGCTCAGCTTCCGCTACCTGCACGTCCGCCACGGCAAGACCGGAGTGATCGACTACGCCTTCGAGCAGTACCTGGAGGAGGGCGAGCCCGCGGGGCTGAGCTACCTCGAATGGGTGCAGCGGCCAGAGTACGATCCCAAGGCGGTCAAGGCCCAGTTCCACGCCGGCTGGTGGGGGACGCTCTTGACGGAGAAGCTGCTGCGGCGGGAGTAGTGCGGGCTTCGAGACGCGCAAGCTACGCTCGCGCTCCTCAGCCTGACGAAGGTTTGTGCAGTCCGCTCACGCTCGTCATCCTGAGGAGCCCGAGGAACTCGGGCGTCTCGAAGGACGCAGAACCGCGGTGCAGCTAGTCGTGGCTGGGGTCCATCAGCCGGTGCGCGTGGATGATGAAATAGCGCATCAGGGCGTTGTCGACGGTGGATTGGGCCTTGGCCTTCCACGCCACGCGCGCCGCCTCGTAGTTGGGGAAGGCGCCGACGAAGTCGACCTTGGTCAGGTCGCGGAATTCGGATCCGTTGAGGTTCTTCATTTCGCCGCCGAACACCAGGTGCAGCAGTTGCGGATTGGTCTCGGCTTCCATGGAGTCCTCAGTAGGCTGGGGGCGGTAGCTCGATAGGCGCGGTGCGCTGCAAGATCAACGGGTGGAGCGCCGGCCCGGCGCAGACCAGGCTGGGATGCCACGCGTTCGGGCTGTTGAGCACAAGGCCGCGGCCCTGGTGGTCGGTGACGATGGCGCCGGCCTCCGCGCAGATGACCAGGCCCGCCGCGACGTCCCAGTCCATTTTGGGCGACAGGGCGACGGCCGCGTCGAAGGCGCCGGCGGCGACCAGGGCCATACGCAGAGCGATGGAGTTGCGGTTCTCGATGCGCATTTCAGGCCAGGGCTCGGCCCAGTCCCAGTCGGCGAAGGCGGCCCTGGGGCCCAGCATGGCGCACGATTGCAGGTCGGCGCAGCCGCTGGCCCGGATGGGCGCGCCGTTCAGCCGCGCCCCGCCGCCGCTTTCGGCCTCATAGGTCTCCTCCAGGCCGGGGGCGTAGATGACGCCGGCCAGCGCGTCGCCGTCCTCGACCACCGCCAGGGAGACCGACCACCAGGGGCGGCCCTTCATGAAGGCGACGGTGCCGTCGATGGGGTCGACCATGAACAGACGTCTGGCGCCCAGCCGCTCCGGGCCGTCGGCGGTCTCCTCGGACAGCCAGCCATAGTCCGGCCGGGCGGCACGGAGCCTCGCCTTGACCAGGTCGTCCACCGCCAGGTCGGCGTTGGTGACCGGCGATCCACCGGGCTTGGTCTCGATCCTGAGCTCGCCCTCCTGCAGGCTGAGGGCCAGCCGCCCGGCCTCGTGAGCCACGTCGCGCAGGAGGTCGAGGTCGCTCTCCACCGATGCTACCGCCCCGCCACCGCCAGCCCGTCGACCAGCAGGCTGGGGGCGTTCGAGGCGCCGCGGATCTCCAGGTCGCTGGCCGGGATCAGGCGCGCGTAGATGTCGATCAGGTTGCCGGCCACGGTGATCTCGGCCACCGGATAGGCCAGCTCGCCGTTCTCGAACCAGAAGCCCGAGACCCCGGCCGACCAGTCGCCGGTGTTGGAATTGAGCGACGGGCCGAACATCGAGGTGACGAGCAGGCCCGCCTTCACGTCACGCATCAGCTCGGCCGGCGAGGCCGCGCCGGGCCGCAGGGTCATGTTGTGCGGCGAGACCCCCGGCGGATTGACCAGCCCACGGGAGGCGTGGCCGGTGGTCTGCATGCCGAGCTGGCGGGCCGTGCCGCAGTTGAGCAGCCAGGTCGTCAGCACTCCGTCGGCGATGATGTCCATGGCCTGCACCGCCACGCCCTCGTCGTCGAAGGGGGTGGAGCCGAGGCCCCGGACGCGAAGGGGATCGTCGTCGATGCGGATGCCGGGGGCGAACACCCGCTGGCCCAGCTTGTCCTTCAGGAAGGAGACGCCGCGGGCCACGGCCGCGCCGGAAATGGCGCCGACCAGCGGCGACAGCAGAGAGGTGGCCAGGCGGTTCTCGAACAGGACCGGCGCCGTCGTGCTGTCGATCTTGCGGGCGCCCAGCCGCGCCACGGCCTTGCGGCCGGCCTCGGCGCCGATGGATGCGGGCGTCGGCAGGTCGGCGAGGTGGCGGGTGGAACGGCCCTCGCCGCCGCGCTCCATGCCGCCGCCCTCGCCGGCAATGGCTGAGGCCGAGAGGGAGAAGCCGCTGGCCTTGTGGGCGCCGACGAAGCCGGCGCTCGTGACCAGGGCGCCGCTGGCGTAGGACCAGGAGCCGGTCGCCCCTTCGCTGTTGGTGACCCCTGGGACATCGCGGGCGGCGGCTTCGGCGACGGCGGCCGCTTCCTCGAGGGCGGTGGGCGACATTTCGGTCGGGTCGTAGAGATCGAGTTCGGGCAGGGGCCCGGTGGCGAGCCGGTCTTCCGGGGCCAGGCCGCAGTAGGGATCTTCGGGAGCCAGCCGGGCCATGGCCACGGCGCGCTCGACCAGCCGCGCGCGGGCGGCGTCCGAGAAGTCCGAGCCCGAGACCACCGCCTGGCGCTGGCCGACGAATACCCGCAGGCCGAGGTCGCCGCGCTCCTCGCGCTCCACTTCCTCGAGTTCGCCGAGGCGGACGGTGACGGACAGCGAGCGGACGTCGGAGGTCGCGACCTCGGCGGCGTCGGCGCCGGCGCGCAGGGCGGCGGCGACCATGTCTTGAAGCAGAGAGGGATCCATCCGCCGCTTATCGCCAGCCGCGTCCGGCGCGGCAAGCGGATCGGCGTTCAGATGGCGTAGAACAGCAGCAGGGCGCCGGAAAACAGGAAGGCCAGCCAGGTCATCACCGTGCCGACCGTCCGTCCGATGGTCGGGCCGGCGCTGGTCGAGATGCCCCAGCCGTGGGCGAGGCGGCCGATGAACAGGACCGCGCCGACGCCGTGCACCACCGGCGAGGCCGCGCCGACCAGGGCCAGCATGGCCAGCGCCCCGATCCCAGCCGGGACATACTCGGTGGCGTTGCCGAAGGCCCGCCGCGCGCGCAGCAGTTCGGGCACCCCCTCGTCGCCGATCATCACCCGGTGACGCTGGCGCTGGCGCACCACCAGGACCGACAAGATCAGCAGCAGCAGCAGGTGCAGGCCGACCCACAGGGCCGCGGCGTGGGCGGAGGGGGTGACGACGGTGTCCATGGAGCTCCTCGGACGACGCGGCTGGCGACCGCGGGGCGGGTCATTTGCCTATGCTTAAGCTCGCACGGCAAGCGCGCCCTCCGCTGGCGTCTGCGACCGAGCGGCGCTAGCACTCGGGGCCATGGCGACCGAGACGGGCGGGGACGGGGTTCTGGTGCTGGGGGCGACGAGCCTCGTCGGCCGCTTCCTGCTGCCCCGGCTGGCGGGGGCGAAGGTCGCCGCGCTGAGCCGCGCGCCGCCGGAAAAGTCCCACCCGGGCGTGTCCTGGCTCACCGGCGACCTGACCGATCCCGACCTGCCGGCGCGGCTGCCGCGCGCGGCCACGGTCTATAGCCTGATGCCGATCTGGCTGATCCCGCCGGTGCTGCCCGTGCTGCAGGCCAAGGGCGTGACGCGGCTCGTCGCCTTCTCCTCCACCAGCCGCTTCACCAAAGAGGAGTCGCCCGAGCCGTCCGAGCGGGCGGTGGCGCGGCGCCTGGCGGCGGGAGAGGCGGCGACCGTGGCGGCGTGCGAGGCGGCCGGGGTGGGGTGGACCATCCTGCGGCCGACCCTGATCTATGCTGAGGGCCGCGACGGCAACGTCAGCCGCCTGGCCCGTCTGATCGCCCGTTTCGGGGTGCTGCCCCTGGCCGGCCAGGGCGAGGGCCTGCGCCAGCCGGTCCACGCCGACGATCTGGCCAAAGGCGCCCTGGCGGCGGCGGCCAGCGAGGCCGCCCGCGACAAGGCCTACGACCTGCCCGGCGGCGAGACCCTGTCCTATCGCGACATGGCGGGGCGCGTCTTCGAAGCCCTGGGCAAGCGGCCGCGCCTGGTGGCCGTCCCGCCCATGGTGTGGAAGCTGGGGCTGGGGCTCGCCGCGCCCCTGCTGCCGGGGGCCACCGCCGCCATGGGTTCGCGGATGGCCGAGGACCTGGTGTTCGACCCTGCGCCGGCCGCGCGGGACTTCGGCTGGGCGCCGCGGCCGTTCCGGCCGGACTTCGACGGCGTTGAACTCTAAAGTCCTTCATCCCCGGGATTGCTTCGCGACCGGAGGATATCGGCTTTTAAGTCTCCGACCACACCGCCAGTTCATTGCCCGCCGGGTCGGTGAAGTGGAACCGCCGCCCGCCGGGGAAGGCGTAGATCGGGACCGTGATGGTCCCGCCGGCGTCGAACACCCGCACCTCCATGGCCTCGAGGTCCTTGGCGTAGAGGATGACCAGCGGCGGCTTCATCTCCTGGCTGTCCGTGTCGAAACCGCCGTCCACGCCCTGTTCGAACGCGGCGTAGGACGGGCCATAGGCGGTGAAGGTCCAGCCGAAGGCCTTGCCGTAGAAGCCCTGGATCGCGGCCATGTCGGCGCCCCGGAACTCCACGTAGTCGATCTTGCCGTCCTCGCGCATCTTTCGCCCCCAATGTTCATTAAATGTTCTATATCGCCGTTCGCCGAAGTCAATCGGCGAAGGTCCACACGCCGGTGCGCTTGATGGCGAAATCCTCCAGCTCCCGGGTGGTGGGCACCCCGTATTCGGCCAGCTTCAGCAGACCCTCGGTGGTGAAATAGGTGCGGTGCGGATCGCCGATCAGCACGGTCGAGCCTGCCGCGTGCGCGGCGGCAAGCCAGGCGCGGATTCTCGCCGCCATGGGCTTTTCGTAGGCCAGGTCGCCGACCACGATCACGTCGGCGGCGGGGGGCGGGTCGTTCAGCAGGTCGCCGGCCAGGAACTCCACCGCGACCCCGTTGGCCTCGGCGTTAAGGGCGACGGCGGCTTCGCAGAACAGGTCGATGTCGTTGGCCGTGACGGTCCCACCGGCTTTGGCCGCGGCGATGGCGACGATCCCGCCGCCAGTGGCGACGTCGAGCACACGTTTGCCGGCGACGGTCTGGGGATGGTCGAGGATATAGCGGGCCACGGCTTGGCCGCCGGCCCAGGCGAAGGCCCAGAACGGCGGCGGCACGCCCAGTTCGCCCAGGGCCTCTTCGGTCATCCGCCAGATCGGGGTGATCTCGTCGGCGACGTGCAGGCGCAACTCCGGGGTGTGCGGCGGCGACTGCAGGCGAGTGTTGGCCAGGATGAAGCCCCGGTAGTCGGTGATCCTCAGCTCTCCGGGCCCTTGTCCTGGCCGGGCGCGGGGGCGCCGGCGAACTGGTCCGCATAGGCGGGGTTGAGGACGCCCTGGACGGCGCTGGCGGGCACCACCACGCGGTAGGCGCCCTCGGCATAGGGGCCCAGCGCATAGGGGGAGAAGACGGCGATCAGACCGCCGGCCTTGCCGGGGGTGGTGGATGCGGCCAGGGCCAGGGACGCGGCCGTGAGGGCGGGGCAGGTCTTCAGCTCGCCGGTCAGGGCCGGGTCGCCGGCCCGCGTCTGCTTGGCTGCGCGGATGGCGTCGCACAGGGCCTTGTCGGCCGCGGTCATGTCGGCCCCCGGGGCGAAGAGGTCGGCCGGGGCGACGGCCTTGCCGGCCGCCTTGTCCCAGATGGTGGTGGACAGGAGGGTGTTGGGGTGGGCGCCGCCGGTGTTCTCCATGGCGTTCAGCACCAGGCTGAGGAGCCTCGGGGTCTGCGCCGTGACGGCGTAGTCGAGGCTGCGGCCATAGGGCAGGGGCTTGTCGCCCCCGGCCCGCAGCGCCTCCAACTCGCCCTTGGCCCCCTCGGCGAAACTGTCGAGTTCGTTGCGGCCTTCGGAGAACAGCTTAGCGTAGAGGGACGGTATGGCCCCGACCTCGGGCGGCAGGGTGATCGACACCTCGGCGTCGGCGGTCTTGCTGGTGTAGCTGAGCGGGCCGGCGGGCTCGGCCGGCGCTGTAGGCGGGGGCGGGGCCTGGGCCGCCTCCTCAGGCTTGGGCCCGCAGGCGGCGAGAAGGGCGGCGGCCAAGAACAGGCCCAGGCTGTTGCGCATCACGCTCCTCCGAGCAGGAAGCCGACGAAGAGCAGCAGGCCCGCGTCGCGATTGGATTTGAACAGCTTCAGCGCCCCGGCGGGATCGTCGATCCGCACCTTGCGCGCCTGCCATCCGAAGTGGGCGGCGTAGAGGGCCCATAGCAGGTAGAACCACAGGCCCATCCCGGCGGCGACGCCCGCGGCGAGCGCCAGCAGGGCGGCCAGGGCGTAGAAACGCAGGATCGCCTTGGGCGCGGACGCCCCCAGCCGGCGGGCGCTGGACTTCACCCCGGCCAGGGCGTCGTCCTCCAGGTCCTGGATGGCGTAGATGGTGTCGTAGCCGAGGGTCCAGAACAGGCCCCCGGCGTAGAGAAGCAGGGCGGGCCAGCCCAAAGTCGCGGTCGCCGCCGCGAACCCGAGCGGCGCGCCCCAGTTGAAGGTCAGGCCGAGCCAGGCCTGGGGCCACCAGGTGATCCGCTTCATGAACGGATAGGCGGCGACGAGGCCGAGGGAGGCGACGCCCAGGCCGATGGCCAGCGGGTTCATGGTGAGCAGCACCGCCAGCCCGACCAGGCTGCACCCGACCAGGAAGGCCCAGGCGCCCTTGACCGAGATCTGGCCGGACGGGATCGGGCGCTGGGCGGTGCGATAGACCTTGGCGTCGAGGTCGCGGTCGACGATGTCGTTATAGGCGCAGCCTGCCGCGCGCATCACCGCCGCCCCCACGGCGAATAGGACGATGAGCTTCCAGTCGGGAGCGCGGCCTAGGGTCGCGGCGCCGAGGGCCAGGGCCTGCCAGCCGGGCAGCAGCAGCAGCCAGGTCCCGGCCGGGCGATCGAAGCGGCCGAGCCTCAGCCATGGCCGCAGGCCTGCGGGCGCATAGCGGTCCACCCAGTTCAGGGGGGCGGCGTCGGGAAGGGGCGCGGCGGCGCTCATGACAGGTGAGATAGCGCCTCCCTGTGACGGGGAGAAGCGGAGCGTCATCAACCGGTCTCGGAATCCGCCCAGGGTCGATTTCGACAAACCTCGCAATCGCAGGCCCCAGCCCCATATAAGATCAGTACCCACCCCTTACAGACGCGGCGCGATCCCCCATGCAGACCAAGAACCCCATTCTCGAGGAAGTCGCCAAGGCGATGGAGATGGCCATGGGGCTGGCCCAGACCGCGAGCGAGGAGGCCAAGACGGCTTTCCGCGCCCAGGCCGATCGATTCGCGGCCGAGCTGGATTTGGTGCGGCGCGACGAGCTGGACGCCATGCGTGACGCGCTGACGGCGGAAATCGCCAGCCTGCGGGCGGAAATCGCGCGAATGACGCCGTCCACAGGTGCGGTTCGCGCGACAGACGACGCCGGTTGAGCAGGGCGGTCCGAAGCAGATAGGGTTTCATTAGGAACGCGACTCAGTTCCGCGCGCTTGTTTGCGCGGGCCGCGTTCAAAGGATTAGAGCCGGATGGACTCCTCCTCAGAAGACGTCGATCTCGGCTTCGACCCGCTCGATGTGGTCGAACATGTCCTCAACGCTGAGAACCTCGACTTCGACCGCACCGAGGACGGCGACCTGGCCTTCGCCCTGGCGGGGGACTGGAAGGACTACGAATTGTGGTTTGCCTGGCGCCCGGAGGCCGACTGCCTTCAGCTGTGCCTGTCGCTCGACCTGCGGGCGCCCAAGTCGAAGCGCAACCCCAGCCACGAACTGCTGTCGATGATCAACCAGCGGGTCTGGCTCGGCCACTTCGAGATCTGGGCCGAGGACGGGGAGATCGTGTTCCGCCACGCCTTGCCCCTGCCGACCGGCGAGCGCCCGACCCTGGCCCAGGCCGCCTCGATGATCGACACGGCGGTGGAGGCGGCCGACCGCTTCTTCCCGGCTTTCGACTTCCTGCTGCGCGGGGCCAAGAACCCCGAGGACGCCATGGCCGCCTGCATGTTCGACACCGTGGGGCAGGCTTAAGCAGCCCCCTCAGTCAGCTTCGCTGACAGCTCCCCCGCTTCGCAGGGGAGCAGAACCGAGCGCCATTCTCCTCCCCTGCGAAGCGGGGGAGGTGGCGCGCCGCGAAGCGGCAGCCGGAGGGGGCAAGTGTGGTGACGAACCGTCCCCGACACGCTAAGCCGCCCCCATGAGCACAACCCCCATACTCCTCCTGGGCGCCGGCCGCATGGGCGGGGCGCTGATCGAGGGCTGGCGCCGCGCCGGCGCCTACGCCGCGTCCGAGCTGATGCTGGTCGATCCGTTTCCCTCCCCCGACGCCCTGGCGGCGGCCGAGGCCGGGGCGCGTCTGAACCCCTCCGACGAGGAGGTCCTTCAGGCCAAGACCGTGCTCTTGGCGGTCAAGCCGCAGATCTGGCGGGGGGTGGCCCAGGCCCAGGCCCCGCGCCTGGCTCCCGATGCGGTGATCGTCTCCATTGCCGCCGGGGTGAAGCTGGGCGAGATCGCCGCGGCCTTCGGCGGCCGCGCCGTCGCCCGGGTGATGCCCACGACCGCCGTGGCCATCGCCCAGGGCGTCGCCTCGATCTACGCCCCGTCGTCCGAGGCCCGCGAACGGGCCCATTCCCTCTTCGCTCCCGTCGGAACCGTGGCCGACCTGGACGACGAGGGGCTGATGGACGCGGCCACCGCCGTCTCCGGTTCGGCCCCGGCCTATCTCTACGCCTTCGTCGAGGCCCTGGAGGCCGCCGGCGAGAAGGCCGGCCTGCCGCGCCCCACCGCCGAGGCCCTGGCCCGGGCCACCATGGCCGGCGCGGCGGCGATGATGATGTCCAGCGGCGCCGACCCGGCCGAGCTTCGCCGCCAGGTCACCTCGCCGAACGGCACCACCGAGGCGGCGCTGAAGGTGCTGCTGGCCGACGACGGCCTGGGTCCCCTGCTGCAGCGGGCGGTCGACGCCTGCGTCGCCCGCTCGCGCGAACTGGGAGGCTAGCCATGTCCGAGATCGCCGCTCCCCAGGACGTGCTGGACCGCGCCGCGGCGGCGGCCCTGCGGCTGGCGGCCGACCGGCCGTGGAGCGAGATCACCCTGCGCGACATCGCCCGCGAGGCTGAGATCGGCTTTGCCGAACTCTATGCCCGCGCCCCCGGCAAGGCCGCCCTGCTGAACCGGTTGTCGCGCCGCTTCGACCAGGCGGCGCTGACGGCGGCCGAGGCTGACGCCGCGCCGGACGCCGAGGTGCACGACCGCCTGTTCGAGGCGGTGATGGCCCGGCTCGAGGCCATGGCCGAGCACCGCGACGCCCTGATCGCCATCGCCCGGGCGGAGGGTCTGGCCATGCTCGGCCCGCGCCTGCCCCTGACGGCCAGAGCGCTGCTGGAGGCGGCCGGGATCGACACCGGCGGTCCGCGCGGCGCCCTGCGCGTGACCGCCATGACGGCGGTGTGGGTGCGGGTGCTGCAGGTGTGGCGCGACGACGAGGGGGCCCTGAACCGCACCATGGCCGAGATCGACAAGCGCCTGCGCCAGATGCAGAGCCGGCTGACGCGGATCGGCGCGGGGTACTAGACCCGCCCGAACACCGCCTCCGCCGCCTCGGCCGGCGTCGCGCCGCCCACGTGGATGGTCCACCACAGGGCGTAGAACAGCAGCGGCCAGCGATTGGACGCCTGGCGCGCGTCGGTGAAGACGGCCAGGGCCGCGCCCGGCTTGCAGGCCTCGGCGACCCCCTGCACGGCGGCCACCCGTGGTCCCAGATCGGCGGCGCGCGGCGCGATCCAGTCGGCGACCGGGACGGTGAAGCCCTTCTTCTTGGCCCACGGATCGGCGGCCGGGCAGTGGCGCTCCAGCCACTTGCGCACGATCCATTTGCCGTGGTCGTCGCGGATGCGGAAATGGTCGGGGAGATTGACGGCGAAGGCCGCCAGCGGCCCGTCGAGGAACGGGGTGCGCCCTTCGAGCCCATGGGCCATGAGGCAGCGGTCGAGCTTGAGCAGCAGGTCGTTGGGCAGCCAGGTGTAGAGGTCGCGCAGCTGGGCGGTGAGCAGGGCCGATTGCTCCGGCGCCCAGCTGCCATAGGCGCGCCAGCGCTTGAGAGCCGCCCGGCCGCCGTCCTTGAGGAACGGGGCGTCGATGCGCGGCTCGGCGGGCCGCCCGCCCTGCCACCACGGTCGCATCGCCCGCCGGTAGCGGCCGTAGCCGGCGAACAGCTCGTCGCCGCCCTCGCCGCTCAGCACCACGGTCAGCGTATCCTTGGCGGCCTCGGCCAGCTTGTAGGTGGGCAGGGTGGCGTAGTCGGTGGTGGGGTCGTCGAGCGCGCCCGCCACCAGGGGGGCGATGCGCCAGAAGTCGTCCTCTCCAAAGGTGGTTTCGCGCCAGTCGAGGTTCAGCGCTTTCGCCACCGTCTCGGCATGGGCGCGCTCGTCACGGGCGTTCGGCGCGTCGAAGCCGCAGGTGAAGGCGGTGACGGGGCGCTGGTTCAGCCGCACCATCATGGTGGCGATGGCCGAGCTGTCGATCCCGCCGGACAGGAACAGGCCGTAGGGGACGTCCGAGCGCTGGTGGACCCTGACGCTGTCCTCGAAGAGCTGGTCGAACCTGTCCACGGTCTCGTCGTCACCGCGCGGCAGCGGGCCGGGCTCCCGGTTTGGATAGAGGTAGTGCAGCGTCTGCTCGTCGGGCGTCACCATCAGCGCTGTCGAGGGGGCTAGGCGGCAAACGCCCTGGTAGATCGAGGCCGGCACAGCCTGGACGCCGCTGTCGAGGGTGTAGTTGAGGCTGAGCAGCTGATCGACCCGGGCCGCATCGAGGCGGGGCTTGGACGGCCGCAGGCTGCGCGGCTCGGAGGCGAAGGTGATCACGTCCGGCCCGTCCTGGCGGAAGTAGAGCGGCTTGATGCCGAAGGGGTCGCGGACGAGCCAGGTGCGGCCGTCATGACCGACGAGGCAGAAGGCGTACATGCCGCGGAGGCGGTCGAAGGCCTTCTCGCCCTCCAGGGCGTAGAGGTGCAGCAGGGGCTCGAAGTCAGAGCCGGTGGTGAGCTTGTCTTTCAGCGCGAACGCCTCGATCAATTCGAGGTAGTTGTAGATCTCGCCGTTGCCAACGACCGTGCTCCCCGCCGCGTGCAGGGGCTGCCAGCCATGCTCCAGGTCGATGATGGACAGGCGGGCGTGAGCCAGGGTGGCGCCGCCCACGGTCTCGACCCGGATCCCGTCCGGCCCCCGGTGGGCCAGGGGCGCGATCAGGGCGCGGGCGGCCGCCTCGTCCGTCGCCCCGATGATCCCGGCGATGCCGCACATCAGCCTTCTCCATAGCGGGCGAAGATCTCGCGCCATTGCGCCACGACCGGCGCCTTGGCGAACTCGGTCGCCACCCGCTCCAGCCCTGCCGCCGACAGCCGGCCGGCCAGGTCGCGATCATAGGCGAGGCGCCGGGCGCCGGCCGCCAGGGCCTCGACATCGTCGATGGGGGTGAGCAGCCCGTCCTCGCCATCGCGGATCAGCACGCCGGGGCCCTGGGACGCGGCGGCGACGATGGGCGCCCCGTGGGCCCAGGCCTGGATCACCGTATTGCCCAGCGGCTCGTAGCGCGACGGGAACAGGCAGACGTCGGCGGCGCGGTACAGGGCCGCCGCGTCGTCGCGCCAGCCCAGGAAGCGCACCCGATCCTCCACCCCCAGCCGGTGCGCCAGGGCCTTCAGCTCGTGCTCGGCGGGGCCGGAGCCGGCGATCCACAGCCAGGCCTCGGGGAAGAGGGCCAGGGCCTTCAGGCTGACGTCGTGGGCCTTGACCTTATGCAGCCGGCCCATGGCCAGCAGCAGGGGGACGCCCTCCGGGGTGTCCAGGGCGGCGCGGGCCTGCGCGGGCTGGTCGCCGGCGGCGGCGAAGTTGGGGATGTAGACGCACTTCTCGGCCGGCCAGCCCCCGTCCACCATGTGGCGGACGATGTCGCGGGTGTTGCCGACCAGCAGCGCGCAGCCCCGGTAGTATTTGAGGTGGTAGTAGCCGCCCAGCCGCCCGATCCGCGTCCAGGGACCGCTGCGGGGAACCACCCGGCCGGCTCGGTTCATCCACTGCAGCAGCACCTTCGCGGGCAGGTCCTGCGCCAGCTTGCGGATGCGCCGGCCGCTGACCAGGTCGAAGGGCGCGTCGTAGGGCAGGACGAAATGAGGCACGCCCATGCCGGTCAGCGCCGCCTCTCGCGCCGCATTGGCGTGCAGGGCCACGGCCTGCGGCAGGCCGTCGTCGGCCAGCGCCCGGGTGAGATGCAGGAAATAGGTCTCCGCCCCGCCGTCCCCGGGAGAGCCCAACAGGTGAAGGACCGTCATCGGGGCGGAACCTAGCGGTTCAGGAGCCAAGGCCCAAGTGCGCTTGTCGGGCGACTTGAGGCGGGGGGCGGCGTCGGTTATAGAGCCGCTCCCCGGCTGGGTAGCTCAGATGGTTAGAGCGGAGGATTCATAACCCTCAGGTCGGCAGTTCGATCCTGCCTCCAGCCACCACCACCCTCCCCGACATCCGCGAAAGGCCCTCCGCTGAGGGGCGCCGAGGATGAGCGCGGCCGCGTCCGCGCGGGTCTGGTCTGCAGACAAGTAAAGGCCCGGTGGAGCAAGCTCAACACCGGGCCCTTTTGTCTTTGGCGTCGTGCGACTGGGGGGGCGTTCGGACGCCAGAGACATGGGGATAACCGTCTCCCGCCGCCGTGGTTCCCGGTATGCGCGAATTTTTTTAGTCGGCAGGCGTGGCCGCGCACAGATCCTGCAGCTTGCGGATATTGGCCTCGAGCACGGTGGAGGCGTCGGCGTGCGACCGGCGCGGCGAAGCGATGGTGCGCGCCGCGGTGATGACGGCGTCGAGCAGCTCGAGATACTCGGGCGACGGGTCAAGCCCCAGCACCTCGACGCGCACCGCGACCAGGGCCTTGAGGCCGGTCAGGGGCCCGCGCCCGCGGATCCAGCCGTCGCGCAGCTGGTCGGCGATCTGGGCGAGCCGCTCCTGCGGCGGCAGCGCCGGAAGGGGAGGGGTGTCGGTCACAGGCGCCTCCTGCCCGCGCTTAGCCCTCAAGAGGAAACCCGGGGGTTCTCGGTCTCGAGCCAGGCGTCTTCCTTCCGCCAGTGGTGGATCTCGTCGCAGGACGAGCACCGGAAGGCGAACTTGCCGACCATGGCCGAAAACTTGGCTTCGGTCATGCGCTGGACGGTGGGCACGGTACGACCGCTGGAGGGGCAGGTGAAGAGAACGCGTTGCACGGCGGAGCATACCTCGGACTGAGAAGGGCAGGCGACGACGGACCTGATGATCCGCCGCCAGGTCTTCCTTAGGAGGCTTGCAGGTTCTCGGCCGACAGCTTGCCGGTCTTGCCGTCGCGCTGCATGTCGTAGCCGACCGTCTGGCCTTCCACGAGGCCGCGCAGGCCGGCGCGCTCGACGGCGCTGATGTGAACGAAAACGTCAGCGCCGCCGTCGGACGGCGCGATGAAGCCGTAACCCTTGGTGGCGTTGAACCACTTCACAGTACCGTTAGCCATGAGATGTGCACCTTCCGTGCAGAGTCCGCACCGAAACCATTCCGGCGGATCAAAATTCGGAGCGGGTCGGGAAGGCAGGTCCGGGGCCCGTTCAAGTCGAGCAAAGGATAGCGGCCGAACCAAAATCGATCTTCGATCAGCGCAATATGCGCCTTTATCGCCACAAACGCAATGGTGTGGACGAAAACGCCAATTGTACAGGCGGTTAAACGGCTGTTCTTGCGGCTGAACTCAGTTCTTCGCGGGAGCGAAACCCAGGACTGGGGCGGCCGGCTCGGCGGTGGGCTGAGGACGCGGCGCGGTGTTGCGGGCCTGGTCGCGCACCTCCTGCTTCAGCCGCTTCTGCGCCTGCTTCATCTGTTTCTTCAGGCCGTTGCAGATGTCATCATAGGAGCCGTAGGCCTTCACCGAACAGCTCTGCTGATACATGTGGTCGAGCTGTTCAAGCTGGGCCGCCGCGTCCTGGGGGGTGGCGGACGCGAGAGCGGCGGCGAAGGCGGCTGCGATCATAGGCGTTTCTCCAGACACCCAAGGGTAAGGCGGCGATGTGGCGGCGGCAAGGCGCGGAACCCGCGCCGCCTTAGCCGGTTCTCTTGGGGAGACCCCCAATCTGACCAGGAGACGATCATGGACAAGGACCGGGCCGAAGGCGCCGCCCAGAAGACCGGCGGCAAGATCAAGGAAGCGGCCGGCAAGCTGACCGGCGACGCCAAGCTGCAGGCCGAAGGCAAGGCCGATCAGACCGCCGGCGGCGTCAAGAACGCCATCGGCGGCGCCAAGGACGCGGTGCGCGAGGCGGTCCGCAAGGACTAGCCGGCCAGACGTTCGGCCGGCGTCCCCCTGAGCCGGGGACGCCGGCGCCCTCGCGGCCCCGGCCGCGATGTACTGCCACAAGGCCGGGCCCGACCCGGCCTTTTCCATGTCGACCGCCGCCCGGGCGGCGGCGCCCGCGGTATCGGCGTCCGGGCCGGTGGTGTAGACCACAAGGCCCTCATCCATGGGCCGGCCTTTCGCGCCTGGTCGTCATCGCCCTACAGTCCTCCCATGTCAGATGTCGCCACGCCACCGGCCGCCAACGCCGCCCTGGTCCTGTTCTCGGGCGGACAGGATTCCTCCGTCTGCCTGGCCTGGGCGCTGGACCGCTATGAGCGGGTCGAGACGGTGGGCTTCGACTATGGCCAGAGGCACGCGGTGGAGATGACCGCCCGCGAGCGGGTGCGCGACGGCATCCGCGACCGCTTCCCCGCCTGGACCGGCCGGCTGGGCGCCGACCACGTGCTGAACCTGCGCGGCTTCGGGGCCGTGGCCGAGAGCGCCCTG
>DAICXL010000110.1:0-551 GCA_027312185.1 Caulobacterales bacterium
TGCTGATCCTGTTCGCGATCCTCTACGTGCTGATGGCGAAAGTGTTCGTGCCGCGCATCCGCAAGGTGTTCGACGAGCGCCGGTCGACCATCGACGGCGCCCTGAGCACCGCCCGCTCGGTGCAGGCCGAAGCGGCGGTCCAGGCCGACGCGGCGCGTCAGGCGCTGACCGACGCCCGGGCCAAGGCGCAGAAGACCGCCGCCGACGCCAAGGCCAAGGCGGTGGCCGAGTCCGCCGAGCGTCAGGCGGCCCAGGAAGCCGAGCTGAACGCCCAGCTCGGCGAGGCCGAAGCCCGCATCCGCAGCGCCCGCGACCAGGCCCTGGGCCAGGTCGGGACGATCGCGTCCGAGACCGCAGCCGCCATCGTCGAAAAGCTTACGGGTGCGAAAGCCTCGGACGCGAGCGTCTCCGCCGCGCTCGCCAAGATTCAGGGGTAAGGACCGATGCCCGCTTTCTTCGAACTCGAGTTCTGGAACTGGCAAAACCCGGAATTCTGGGTGGCCGTCGGCCTGGTCCTGTTCCTGGGCATCGTCTGGATGGCCGGCGCCTTC
>DAICXL010000110.1:561-7467 GCA_027312185.1 Caulobacterales bacterium
TCCGCCTGGCCGCGGGCATGCTCGACAGCAAGGCGGCCAAGATCCAGACCGACCTCGACGAGGCCGCCAACCTGCGCGCCGAAGCCGAGGCCATGCTGGCCGACATCCGCCGCCAGCGGGACGAGACCGAGGTCCAGGCCCGCCAGATGCTGGCCGACGCCGAGGCCGAGGCCAAGCGCCTGGAAGCCGAGGCCAAGGTGCGGCTCGAGGATCAGATCGCCCGCCGCAAGACCCTAGCCGAACGCCGCATCGCCACCGCCGAGGCCCAGGCCGCAGCGGACGTGAAGGCCGCCGCCGCCGACCTGGCGTCGCAGATGGCCGAGATGATGCTGGCCGAGCGCCTGGCCGGCGCCAAGACCGACCCGGCCGTCGACCCCGCCATCGCCCAGTTGGCCGAGCGCCTGCAGTAGCGGGGTTCCCTCATAGCCTCCTCATCCTGAGGTGCTCGCTGTAAGCGAGCCTCGAAGGACGTGGCGGTAGACAGGACGTTGGCAGGCGGCAATGAAGGCCCTTAGAGGCCCGCTACGCGGGCGCCTCAGGATGAGGACGTAGGAAGAGCCGCCGCCTGGTTCTTGCCGGCCCGCAACCCCCGGCGCCAGCGACGCAGCCGCCGCCACGAGCGGGGCAGCAGCCGCTCAAGCCGCAAAACCTCATGCCAGATCACCGGCCACACCTCAGGCTTCTTGCGCAGCAGCCGGCGCAGGGGGTGGACGAAGCGCGGATGACGGCGGTGCATGCGCACGAAGCGCTTGCGGGCGGTGCGCGAGTTGCGCAGCACCAGGATCAGCCCCAGCACCAGGAATATGCCCAAAAGGTGCGTCGGCAGGAGCGCGCCCAGCAGCCCCAGGCCCATGAGGGCGAGGCCGAGCGCGATCCCGATCCACCGCATGGCTTGGCGCAGGGCCTGCGTCACAAATTGTCCCCTGGTCGCAAAGAAACGGAAGGGCGCGCGAACCGCGCCTGTCGTCCCGTCCCGCCCTGAATATGGAGGCTATGGGGGCCAGAGTAAGACGCCGCGGTAAATTTTAAGGCCACGCTTGGGCTCGAAATAAGGGCCGCCACGCCTGCGATTCGTCGCTGCTCCTCATTCGACCGGCTCGGACCCGAAAGGGCTTTGCACCGGCCCGCCGCCTCGCTTACCTAACGACGATGCGCCAGACCTTCGACGAGCAGGCCGACCGGGCTTTCGGGGCCGAGCACCTGCCCCTGATCCGGGCCGAGATGGCCCGGCAGGGGCTCGACGGGTTCCTGATTCCGCACGAGGACGAGCACCAGAACGAATACCTGCCCGACGCCAACGAGCGCCTGGCCTGGGCCACCGGCTTCACCGGTTCGGCCGGGGCGGCGGTGGTCATGGCCGACAAGGCCGCGGTGTTCGTCGACGGCCGCTACACCCTGCAGGTCAAGGACCAGGTCGACACCGGCCTGTTCGAGACCCGCGACCTGGTCGAGGGCGGGGTGGTCGCCTGGCTGGAGGACATGGCCCGCCCGGGCCAGGTGATCGGCTATGACGCCCGGCTGCATAGCCCGGACGCCCTGGCCCGGCTGCATATCGCCGTGGGCCGCGCCGGCGCCTCCCTGAAGGCGGTGGACGCCAACCCCCTCGACGACGCCTGGGCCGCGGCCCGTCCGGCCCAGCCCGCGGCGCCGGTCGTGCCCCATCCCCTCGACTATGCGGGCGAGGACTCGGCGGCCAAGCGCGCCCGCATCGGCGCCGCGATCGACAAGGCCGGGGCCGACGCGGCCGTGGTCACCGCTCCGGCCTCGGTGGCCTGGCTGTTCAATATCCGCGGCGGCGACGTGATCCGCTCGCCCCTGCCGCTGGGGCAGGCCATCCTCAACGCCGACGGCACGGCGCGGCTGTTCCTCGACCCGTCCAAGGTGACCGAGGACCTGCCAGCCTGGCTGGGCAACCAGGTCAGCCTAGAGCCCCCGGCGGCCCTTGCAGGCGCGCTCGGCGCGCTGGCGGGCCGCAAGGTGATGATCGACCCTGGCCAATCGTCGGCCTGGTACTTCGACCGGCTGCAGGAGGCCGGCGCGGAGGTCGTGCGCGGGGTCGACCCCACCGCCCTGCCCCGGGCCTGCAAGAACCCGGTCGAGATCGACGGCGCCCGCCGGGCCCACGTCCGCGACGGCGGCGCCCTGGCCCGCTTCCTGTTCTGGCTGTCCACCGAAGCGCAGACGAGCCTGCCCGACGAGGTCGAGATCGTCACCACGCTGGAGGGCCTGCGCGAAGCGACGGGGGCGTTGAAGGATCTCTCCTTCGACACCATCGCCGGGGCCGGTCCCCACGGCGCCGTGGTCCATTACCGGCCGACCAACCGGACCAACCGCCGGGTCGAGCCCGGCCAGCTGCTGCTGGTCGATTCCGGCGCCCAGTACCTGGACGGCACGACGGACGTCACCCGCACCGTGGCCATCGGCGCGCCGTCAGAAGAGATGCGCGAGCGGTTCACCCTGGTGCTGAAGGGCCATATCGCGCTCGCCCGCGTGCGCTTTCCGGCGGGAACCACGGGCTCGTCGCTCGACGCCCTGGCGCGGGGGCCGTTGTGGATGGCGGGCCTCGATTTCGACCATGGCACCGGCCACGGCGTGGGTTCGTACCTCGGCGTGCACGAGGGCCCGCAGCGCATCGCCAAGCGGCCCGACACCACCGCCCTGCAGCCGGGGATGATCGTCTCCAACGAGCCAGGCTACTACAAGGCCGGCGAATACGGCATCCGCATCGAGAACCTGCAGGTCGTCACCGAGGCGCAGGAGGTCGCGGGCGGCGAGCGGCCGATGCTCGGGTTCGAGACCCTGACCCTGGCCCCGATCGACCGGCGGCTGATCGTGGCCGGCATGCTGACCCGCGCCGAGATCGACTGGCTCGACGCCTATCATCAGCGGGTTTTGGCGGCGATTGGCCCGCAGGTGGAGCCGCAGGTGCGCACGTGGCTCGAAGAGGCCTGCGCGGCTCTCTGAAGAGGCCCCCTCCTCAGTCAGCTTCGCTGACAGCTCCCCCGCTTCGCAGGGGAGCAGGACCAACCGCGACGTCCCTACTCCTCCCCTGCGAAGCGGGGGAGGTGGCCCGGAGGGCCGGTGGGGGCGAGTAGCAAGTCCCTACCGGATCCGCTTCCAGGTCTGGCTCTTGCACAGGGGGAAGACGATGCAGCCGGTGAGCTTGAGGGTGTCGGCGTCGACCAGCTTGATCGTGCCTTTGTAAGTGCCCCCGTCCTCGGGATTGTAGACCGTACCGCCCTTCCACTGGCTGGGGCCGCCGGTAAAGCCCTGCAGCATGGGCAGGTCCTTCAGCAGGCGCGTGCGCTTGGCCGCATCCTTGTTCTGCGCATCGGCCATGGCGGGATTGGCCTTGATGCTGTCGGAGGTGACCAGGGTTCCGCACAGGGCCTGGCCGCATTCGTCGATACGGACCTCGCCGTTGCGGGTGGCGGTGCGCCACAGTCCCTCAGCGGGAGAAGCGGCGTAGGCGGCCGTCGCGACGGCGAAGGCGGCGATGGTGAGAACGGGGACGAGGCGCTTCATGGTTCCTCCGGCGCGGCCCTCAGCTGACCGACGTTCAGTTATGATGCGCCGAAGATCAGGGCGAGACCAGGGCCAGCCATTCATCCTCGGTGAGCACCTCGATTCCGAGCTCGGCCGCCGTCTTGAGCTTTGAGCCGGCGCCCGGGCCGGCGACGACGAGGTCGGTCTTCTTGGACACTGACGAGGCGACCTTGGCCCCCAGCCGCTCGGCCTGGGCCTTGGCCTCGTCGCGGGTCATCTTCTCCAGGGCGCCGGTGAAGACAACCGTCTTGCCGGCGACGGCGGTGTCGCGGCGCACCGCCTGCGCATCCTGGATGTCGAGCTGCTCGACGAGCCCCTGGACCATCCGCTCGTTGTGATCCTCGGCGAAGAACTCCGCCAGGCTGCGGGCGGCCACGGGGCCGACACCGCCGATGGACGAAAGCTCCTCGAAGTGCGGGCCCGGCGCCTGGGCGGCGGCCTGGGCGGCGGCGGCGGCGAAGGCCGCCCAGTCGCCATACGTCTCGGCCAGGGCCGTCCGTACGGTCTTGCTGAAGCGGGGGACCGCGCGGCCGATCTTCTCGGCCAGGGGCGCCTCGGGCCAGGGATCGTCCAGGGCTCCCGCCCGCCCGAACGCCAGCAGCGCCTCCAGGTTCACCGGCCCCAGCGATTCCAGCGACTCCACCTCGAAATAGGCCGCCCCCGGACGTTCGGACGCGGCCGCGTGGACGAGTTCGAGGAACCGGTCCTTCGAACCGACGGCCCGGGCCAGCAGGGTCGCCGTCTGTTCGCCGACGTGGCGCACGCCGAGGGCGTAGACGAAACGCTCCAGGGCGATGGTGCGGCGGGCCTCGATCGAGGCGACGAGGTTCCTGATCGAGGTCTCGCCATAACCGTCCCGTTCGCGCAGATCCGCGAGCGCCGCCTCGTCGCGAGCCAGGCGGAAGATGTCGGCGGGCTCCTTGACCAGGCCTTCGTCGAAGAAGGCCTGGAGCTGCTTTTCGCCCAGGCCTTCAATGTCAAAGGCCCGGCGTGACACGAAGTGCTTGAGATGCTCGATGCGCTGGAACGGGCAGGCGAACTCGCCGGTGCAGCAGCGCACCACGGTCTCGACGCCGCCGGCCGTGGTCTCCTTGGCGAGCGGGGTCTTGAGCGGACAGGGGCAGTGCGTCGGATAGACGTAGGGAACCGCATCGGCGGGGCGCTCGGCCAGGACCGGCCCCACCACCTGGGGGATAACGTCGCCGGCCCGCTGGATGATCACGGTGTCGCCGATGCGCACGTCCTTGCGGGCGATCTCGTCGGCGTTGTGCAAGGTGGCGTTGCGCACCGTGGCGCCGCCGACGAAGACGGGGGCGAGCCGGGCGACGGGCGTGACCGCGCCGGTGCGGCCGACCTGGAACTCGATGGCCTCCAGGATCGTCGTCGCCTGTTCGGCGGGGAACTTGTGGGCGATGGCCCAGCGCGGCTCGCGGCCCGCAAAGCCCAGCCGGTCCTGCCAGTCCAGCCGGTCGACCTTGTAGACGACGCCGTCGATGTCGTAGCCGAGCGAGGCGCGGGCGGCCTTCAGCTCCTCGTAGACGGCGAGCAGGCCCTCCACGTCGTCGACGCGGCGGGCCAGGGGATTGGTCGGCATGCCCCAGGCGGTGAGCCGCTCCAGCGCCTCCCACTGGGTGGCGGCGAAGGGGGCGGCGAAATCGCCCCAGGCGTAGGCGAAGAAGCGCAGGGGCCGGCGGGCGGTGACGGTGGGGTCGATCTGGCGCAGGGAGCCCGAGGCGGCGTTCCTGGGGTTCACGTAGGTCTTCTCACCCCGCTCGGCGCAGGCGGCGTTCATGGCCTCGAACTCGGCGTGGCCGAGATAGACCTCGCCGCGCAGCTCGATCAGGGCCAGCCAGTCGTGGCCGGAGAGGCGGTGGGGAATCTCTTCGATGGTGCGGAGATTGGCGGTGACGTCCTCGCCGGTGCGGCCGTCGCCGCGCGTGGCGCCGATGGTCAGCTTGCCGTCCACGTAGAGGAGGTTGGCCGACAGGCCGTCGATCTTGGGCTCGGCGGTGAAGGCCAGGTGATCGCTCGGCGACAGGCGCAGGAAGCGGCGGATGCGGGCCACGAATTCCTCGACCTCGGCCGGATCGAAGGCGTTGCCGAGGCTGAGCATCGGCACGCGGTGCGGGACGGGGGCGAACTGGGTGGAGGCCGCCGCGCCGACCCGCAGGCTGGGCGAATCCGGGCGGACCAGATGGGGGAAGCGGGCCTCGATGGCGAGGTTGCGCCGCTTCAGCGCATCGTACTGCGCGTCCTCGAGGGTGGGCGCGTCCTCCTGGTAATAGAGGGCGTCCGCCGCCGCCATCGCCTCGGCCAGCCGCTCCAGCTCGGCCGCGGCCTCCGCTTCGGTGAGGTTTTCGACGGGTATCTCGACCATTCCCAATTCCGCTCATCCCCGCGGAAGCGGGGACCCAGGTTTGAGCCGCAGCAGTCCCCGCAAAGAACTGGGTCCCCGCTTCCGCGGGGATGAGCGGGGATATTCAGGCATCCATCAGCGCCCTGGCGGCCGCCCGCGCCGCGTCGGTGATGACGGCGCCGGCCAGCATGCGGGCGATCTCCTCTTCGCGGGCGTCGGGGCTGAGGGCCTCGACCCGGGTGGCCACCGTCTCGCCGCCGGACTTGGACACCCGCCAGTGGGTGTCGGCGCGCGCGGCCACCTGGGGGCTGTGGGTGACGACCAGGACCTGGCCGGTCTGGGCGAGCTTGCGCAGGCGCAGGCCCACCGCGTCGGCCACGGCCCCGCCCACCCCCTGGTCGACCTCGTCGAAGATCATCACCGGCGCGGCCGCGTCCACCCCGCCCCGGGCGGCGAGCGCCGCCTTGAGCGCCAGGGCGAAACGGGCCAGTTCGCCGCCGGAAGCGATGGCGTCGAGGGCGCCGAACGGGGCGCCGGGATTGGTGGCGACCTCGAAGGCCACCCGGTCGCGGCCAGACGGCCCGGCGCGGTCGGCGGCCAGGGGCTCGACCGCCACCCGGAAGCGGGCCTTGTCCAGCTTCAGCGGGGCGAGCTCGGCCTCGACCGCCTTGGCCAGGCGGTCGCCGGCGGCCCGGCGCGCCTTGGACAGGCTGGTCGCCGCGGCGTCATAGGCGATCATGGCGGCGTCCACCGCCTTCTTGGCGGCGGCGAGGTCGGCCTCGATGGTCTCGACGCCGCGCAGGGTCTCGGCGAAGCGCACCCGCAGGCCCGGCAACTCCTCCACCGTCGTTCCCAGCTTGCGGGCGGCGGCGCGCAGGGCGAACAGGCGCTCCTCGGCCTTCTCCAGCCGGTCGGGCTGGAACTCGAAGGCCTCGGCGGCGGCGTCCACGGCGGCCACCGCCTCGTGGGCCTCGATCAGGGCGCGGTCGATGGCGGCGCAGGCG
>DAICXL010000111.1:0-7084 GCA_027312185.1 Caulobacterales bacterium
GACCCGGTAGGCGAACACCCGCGCCCCCGCCGTGGTCTGGGCCGCCTCGTGCAGGATCTCGCTCAGCCCGTGGCCGAAGAAGATGTTGTCGCCCAGGATCAGGCAGCTCGGCTGCCCATCCAGGAACGTCTCGCCGATGATGAAGGCGTCGGCCAGGCCCCGGGGGTGCTCCTGCACGGCGTATTCGAACCGCACGCCCCACTCCGACCCGTCCCCCAGCATCTCACGCATCAAGGGCGTGTCCTTGGGCGTCGAGATGATCAAGATCTCGCGGATCCCCGCCATCATCAGCGTCGAGATGGGATAGTACAGCATCGGCTTGTCGTAGATCGGCAAGAGCTGCTTGCAGACCGCCTTGGTCGCCGGGAAAAGCCGCGTGCCGGAGCCGCCAGCCAGGATGATGCCCTTCATGGCGCCGCTATAGCGCGAGCGCCGCCGTCAGGACAGACGCCGTCACGCCTTCAGGCCGAGGCGCTGCTGCTGGTACTTCTCCTGCAGCGGGCGCCACCAGTCGGGGCGGTCGACGTACCACTGCACGGTCTTGGCCAGCCCCGTCTCGAAGGTCTCCTGCGCCCGCCAGCCCAGTTCGGTCTCCAGCTTGGTCGCGTCGATGGCGTAGCGCTGGTCGTGGCCGGGGCGGTCCTGGACGTAGGTTATCAGGCGCTCCCGGGGCCCGGCCGGATCGGGGACGATGCGGTCGAGGATCTCGCAGATCCGCTGCACCACCTGCAGATTGGTGCGCTCGTTGCGGCCGCCGACGTTGTAGGTCTGGCCGACGACGCCCTTCTCCATCACCAGCAGCAGGGCGGCGGCGTGGTCTTCCACATAGAGCCAGTCGCGGATGTTCGACCCGTCGCCATAGACCGGCAGGGGCTTGCCCGCCAGGCCGCTCAGGATCATCAGCGGGATCAGCTTCTCGGGGAAATGGTACGGCCCGTAGTTGTTGGAGCAGTTGGTGATCAGCACCGGCAGGCCGTGGGTGTGGCCCCAGGCCGAGACCAGGTGATCCGACGACGCCTTCGAGGCCGAATAGGGCGAGCGCGGGTCATAGGCGGTGGTCTCGGTGAACAGGCCGTCCTCGCCCAGGCTGCCGAACACCTCGTCGGTGGAGATGTGCTGGAAGCGGAACGCCGCCTTGCGGTCCGCCGGCAGGGCTTTCCAATAGGCCAGGGCCGCTTCGAGCAGGGTGAAGGTGCCGACGATGTTGGTGGTGATGAAGGGGGCGGCCCCCTCGATCGAGCGATCGACGTGGCTCTCGGCGGCCAGGTGCAGCACCGTGTCGGGCTGGTGCTCGGCGAACACCTCGTCCATCGCCGCCCGGTCGGCCACGTCGGCCCGGACGAAGGCGTAGCGGTCGGAGCTATCCACCTCGGCCACCGAGGTCGGCGTGCCGGCGTAGGTCAGGAGGTCGACGTTCACCAGGCTGTGGCCGGTCTCACGGATGATCCGGCGGCACACCGCCGAGCCGATGAACCCGCAACCGCCCGTGACGAGGATCTTCAAGTGTCGGCTCCTGCCTTCCATACGGCCGCCGCCCCATTAGCGGGGGGTGCGATGTGGCGCAACGGGGTGCATGGACGCTCGCCCCGATCCGGGGCAGAACCCAACCCATGAGAGACCCGGCCACCCCCACGCAAAAGGTGCTCGACAAGCAGTTGCGCGCCGCCCGGGAGGAGCTGGCGCGCGAGCGTGACGAGGTCGCCCGCCTGGCCGGCGCGCTCAAGGGCCGCGACGCCGTGATCGATGAGTTCAAGGCCTCGACCTCGTGGCGCCTCACCGCCCCGGTCCGAGCCGTGCGACGGCTGCTGACCGGTGGCGGCGGCGAGCCCCGTCCCAGGGCGGACCCCGCCAGGCCGACCGCCATGCGCGCCGGATACGCCACGCCGACCACCACGGCGCCTGCCGCCCTGTTCGGGACCCGGGTGCTGATCGTGGCCGAGCTCGGCCTCGCCCAGTGCGCCAAGTACCGGGTGTGGCAGAAGCAGCGCGCCTTCGCCCTGCTCGGGATCGACTGCACCGTGGTCGAGTGGTCCAAGCACGAGGCCGTGCGCTCGGCCCTGCAGACCTGCTCCATCGCCATCTTCTACCGCACGCCCGGCTACCCCGAGGTGCTGGCCGCCATCGCCGAGGCCAGGCGGCTGCGGGTCCCGACCCTGTGGGAGGTGGACGACCTGATCTTCGACGAGGCGGCCTACCGGGCCAATCGCAACCTCGAGACCCTGACGCCCGAACTGCGCGCCTCGGTGCTGGCGGGGATCCCGCTGTACCGCCAGGCCCTGCTGGCCTGCGACTACGGCCTGGCCTCCACCGAGGCCCTGGCGGAGGCGATGCGCGCGGCCGGCGTCGCCGAGGCCTTCGTGGTCGAGAACGGCCTGGACGAGGAAACCCTGGCCCTGGCCGCCGAGATCATCCAGCGCCGGGCGCCGCTCGCCGACGGGCGGATCACCGTGCTCTACGGCTCGGGCTCGAAGGCCCATGACGCCGATTTCGAGTGCGCCGCCGAGGGCTTGCGCCGGGCCATGGCGGCCAACCCGGCCATCCACCTCCGGATAGTCGGGTCGCTGCAGCTGTCCGACGCCTTCGCCCCGTTCGCCGACCGGATCGATCGCATCCCGCCGATCGACTACGCCTCCTATCTGCGCCTGCTGGGGCAGGCCGACATCAGCCTGGCGCCCCTGGAGGCGACGGCCTTCAACGAAGCCAAGAGCAACATCAAGTTCCTGGAAGCGGCGGTGCTCGCCCTGCCCTCGGTCTGCTCGCCGCGCTCGGCTTTCGCGGGGGCGATCAGCGACGGCGTCGACGGCTTCCTGGCGGAGACGCCCGAGCAGTGGGCCGATGCGCTGACGCGCCTGGCGGCCGATCCGTCCCTGCGCGCGACCATGGGCGCGGCGGCGGCGGCGACCGCCCACCGGCTCTACGACCCCGAGGCGGTGGCCAGGGCGCAGGTCGCCCCCATCGCCTCCCGGCTGGCCCCGCCGGCGCCGCGCAAGGCGATGCGGGTGTTGACGGTCAACATCCACTTCGCGCCCGAGAGCTTCGGCGGCGCCACCATCGTGGCCGAGAACCTGGCCGAGCGCCTGAACCGCCGCGCCGACACCGAGGTCGTGGTCTTCACCGCCTGGCCGGAGGGCCTGGTCCCCGGCTTCGCCCTGAACCGCTGGGAGGCCAAGGGCGTGCCGGTGATCGGCGTGCGCCTGCCCGACCACATCTCCGACGAGCAGAACCATCGCAACCCGCGCATGGGCGAGCTGTTCGCGGAGCTGCTCGAGGCCCTGCGCCCCGACGTGGTGCACCTGCACTCGATCCAGGGCCTCAGCGCCTCCCTGGCCGAGGCCTGTCAGGCGGCAGGCGTCCCCTATGTCATCACCCTCCACGACAGCTGGTGGATCTGCGAGCGCCAGTTCATGGTCCGCAAGGATGGGGCCTATTGCTTCCAGCAGCGGATCGACTGGTCGGTCTGCGCCACCTGCGTCAAGGACCTCGGTTTCAGCATCCGCCGCTACGAGCGCCTGGGCGAACTGCTGCGCGGGGCGGCGATGCTGCTGACCCCCAGCGCCTTCCACCGCCAGCTGCACATCGCCAACGGCGCCGATCCCGGTCAGATCCGGGTCAACAAGAACGGGATCGCCCCGGCCGCGGGCGCGCCGCGGCGGCCGCTGGATCCGCGGCGGATCCGCTTCGGCTTCGTCGGCGGCATCGGCCCGATCAAGGGGCTGGCGCTGATCCGCCGCGCCTTCGAGGCCCTGCCACAGGCCAACTACGAGCTGATCCTGGTCGACAACACCCTGAACCTCGGCGTGTCGCAGATGGACGTGGAGGGCTGGCGGGTCGCCGGCCGGATCACCGTCAGGCCTGCCTACAACGCGGCGACGATGGACGCGTTCTTCGGGGACATCGACGTGCTGCTGTTCCCGTCGCAGTGGAAGGAGAGCTTCGGCCTGACCGTGCGCGAAGCCCTGGTCCGCGACGTCTGGGTCATCACCACCGACGCCGGCGGCGCGGCAGAGGACATCGTCGATGGCGAGAATGGAACCGTCATCCCCCTTGGCGCGGACGAGACGCCGCTGAAGGGGGCCATCGCCGCCCTGCTCGACCATCCGGAACGGCTGGCCGGTTGGCGCAATCCGTACAAGGACCGCATCGTCGGCTTCGACGCCCAGGCCGAAGAACTCGCCGGGTTCCTGCGGGAGGCGGCCGATCAGCCGCCGGAGGCGACGACCCTTTCCAGCGCGTCCCGCACCGTGGCCAGGACGCTGTCCCAGTCGCCCAGCGCCGGCTGACGAAACAGGCGCACGCTCGGGTACCAGGGGCTGTCGTCGCGCTCCAGCAGCCAGCGCCAGTCCGGTGCGAACGGGAGCAGCACCCAGGTCGGCCGGCCGATGGCGGCGGCGAGGTGCGCGGCCGAGGTATCCACCGAGACGACCAGGTCCATGGCCGCGGCCAGGGCGGCGGTGTCGGCGAAGTCGGCGATCTGTCCGTCGAAGCGGCGGATTTCGGGATGGCGCGCGAGGATCTCGGCGTCGGCCTCGCGCACCCGGTCGTGCAGGCTGAACACCTCGATTCCCTTCGGAAGCGCCTGTAAGAAGCGCGCCAGCGGGATCGAGCGGTTGTGGTCATTGTGGTGCGTCGGCTTGCCTGACCAGACCACGCCGAGGCGAAAGCCGTCCGCAGGCCCGATCCTTTGCGTCCAGGCGGCGAGCCGGTCGGGCGGGGCCGACAGATAGGCCGGCGCGGCGGGGATCGCGCCAAGCTGGGTGGAGAAAGCCGCCGGCAGGCTCATCAGCGGACAGTGATAATCGAACGGCGGCAGGGGCTCGCCCCGGGCGACAAGGTCGCTCACCCCGGCCAGGCTGCGCATCAGGGCCTTCAGCGGCGGTTGCACCTCGAGCACCACCCGCGCGCCGCGCGCCGCCAGGAGGGGCGCGTAGCGGCAGAAGTTGATGGTGTCGCCGAACCCCTGCTCGGCGTGCAGCAGGATGGTGCGCCCACTGATGTCCTGCCCCGTCCACAGGGGGGCGTCGAAGGCGCGGCGCTGCGACAGCCCCGGCTCGACCCGCCAACGTTGCTCATGGCCCGCGAAGCCCCGCTCCAGGTCCCCCGCCAACAGCTGGCAGACCCCGAGGTTGCAGCGCGCCTCGACATAGTCCGGCGCCAGGGCCAGGGCCTGCTCGAAACCGGCGATGGCTTCCACCACCCGGTTCAGCTCCCGCAGGGCCGCCCCCCGGTTGGCGTGGCCGGGCGGGAAGGCGGGGTCGATGGCGATCGCGCGGTCGAAAGCGGCCAGGGCCTCTTGCGGCCGGTTCAGGGCCAGGAGCGCGGCGCCGCGATTCGACCACGAGGCCGCCTGGGCCGGATTGAGCGCCAGGGCCCGGTCGCAAGCGGCCAGGGCCTCGTCGAAGCGGCCGAGCGTCAGCAGCAGGGCCGCGCCCTGCACATGGGCGGCCAGCAGCGTGGGGTCGAGGCGGGCGGCCTGGTCATAGGCTTTCGCCGCCTCGTCCAGGCGCCCCAGGGCCTGCAGGGTGGCGCCCAGCGAATAGTGGGCGTGCGGATGATGGGGATTGAGCTCGACCACCTGGCCGTGGTCACGGACGGCCTCGTCCAGCCGGCCGATGCCCGCGAGCAGATGAGCCCGGTTGAACAGGGCCGCAGCATGACGGGGATCCAGCGACAAGGCCTGGTCGTAGGCCGCGAGCGCCGCCTCCCGGTCGCCTACCCGCGCCAGGATCACGCCGAATACAGCATGGATGTCCGCGCTCTGCGGGTCGGCAGAGGCGGCGCGGCCGATCAGGTCGAGCGCGTCGCCGATGCGCCCCTCCGCCAGGGCCGTCATGGCCTGCTGGCGCTGGTCCTGGGCGTCGCTCATCGGGCGGACCGGCAGGCTGTTCCTGGCATGCCGATACCGCTAGCCTGTTTCGGGTCGCCGAGCACCCTGGGGGGCGGCGGACTCGATCGACTTAAGGACAGAGGCATGACGCTTACGGCGAAGAAGGTGGACCCGGAAACCGCGGCCCTGTACCGGGCCGCCGCCCTGATGTCCAAGTCGGCCCTGATCGACGGGCGGGAGCTGCAGGAGGTCTACGAGGCCTTCTTCAGGGGGCTGACCGGCCCGGGCCTGCCGCAGCACATGAACCAGTTGGCCCGATGGGCCCTGGTCAGGATCGGCGCCTATGAGCTGGCGGACCGGCTGTGCGACTTCGCCACCTTCGGCGATTGGGCCCTGGGCAGCGAGTTCCCGATCTTCCTCCAACAACTGGCGCGTGTCAGCATGCCCGAGGACCGCCTGGCGCTGCTGGAACAGCACCGGCGATGGGCGACCCGGCTGGAGCAGAAGGCCGACCGGACGGTCATCAGCCCGCCGGCCGCCCGCAAAGCCGGCAAGCTGCGGGTGGGGCTGATCTCGACGGGGTTCGACCAGATCGTGGGGCGGTTCTGCCTGCCCCTCTTTGAGCACCGCGACCCCAGCGTGGAGCTCTATGCCTATGCCGTCGGTTCCGATGGGGCCGGCGTCTTGACGGCCCGGCTGGGACCACAGTCGATCTTTCGCCAGTTCGTGGGCGTGTCCGCCCTGGATGCGGCGAAGGCCATCGCCGAGGACGACCTCGACATGCTGATCGAACTCGACGGCCTGTCCGGCGCCCATGCCCTGGACATCATGGCCTATCGGCCGGCGCGGCGGCAGGCGAGCTGGCTGGGCTATCCGCACTCCACGGGCCTTTCGGCCATCGACCACATCATCGTGGACCCGCAACTGCAGACGACGCTCCTGCTCGAACGGCCGCTGACCATGCCCGGCTCGTGGATCGCCCTGCCGCAATCGCTGTTTAACGACAGTCAGGCGATCGCGGCCGGCACGCCCGAGCAGCGCAACGGCTATCTCACCTTCGGGACCCTGAACAATCCCTACAAGTTCACCCCCAAAAGTCTGCAGACCTGGGCTCGCATCCTGAAGGCGACGCCGGGATCGAGGTTCCTCTTCGCTCGGCCGGAGGCCGATGCGCCCTCGTTCCGTCGCGGGATGATCAAGCGCTTCGCCGCCGAAGGGGTCGACGAGGCGCGGCTGATGTTCAATGGCGAGCGCGGCCGG
>DAICXL010000111.1:7094-7394 GCA_027312185.1 Caulobacterales bacterium
ACATCGACATCTGCCTGGACACCTTCCCGCTCACCGGCGGCACGACGACCTGCGAATCGCTGTGGATGGGCGTGCCGGTGATTTCGCTGATGGGCGATGCTCTGTTCGAGCGGCTCAGCTATTCGGTGCTGGTCAATGCGGGCGCAGCCGACCTCGTGGTGCAGACCGTGCCCGAGTACGAGGCCGCGGCCGTGGCCCTGGCGGCCGATCCGCAGCGGCGCCGAGACCTCCGGCAGGATCTGCGAGCCAAGATCAAGGCTTCGCCCTTGGGCGATCCCAGGGCGTTCGCACACGACTTCT
>DAICXL010000112.1:0-7383 GCA_027312185.1 Caulobacterales bacterium
TGGGTGTGGCCGCAGACCACGATGTGCGGCACGTTCAGGGCCACGCAGGCGAATTCGATCGCCGAGGTGGTGGCGCCCGCGCCGTGAAAGTGCGGCGGCACGATGTTGCCGGCGTTGCGCACCACGAACAGGTCCCCGGGCAGGCTCTGCGTCAGCATCCCCGTCTCGATCCGGCTGTCGGAGCAGGTGATGAACAAGGCCTCGGGGGTCTGGCCGTGGGCCAGCTTCTCGAACAGGGCGGCCTGCTGAGGGAAGACCTCCTGCTGGAACTTGACGACGCCGGCGGCGAACTTGGGCATGGCGAGCTGCTCGATTCGAGGGATGAGGCTTGGAGGGGCCCTATAAAATCCGCCCGATCGGCTTTGTGGGCTGCGACCACGAACCGATCGGGCGGTAAGGACGGGGGCCCCAATGGCGGGCTGGCCGAGGGCTTGTCCCGTCCGCGAACCGGCGGCCTCAAGGGATGGAAAGAGGCGCCGGCCCGGTTTCAGCGCCGCCTATTCGGCGGCGACCATGGCGAACTCGGTCACGGCCGGCTGCCGGCCATGCTGGGCGACGGGCAGCGAGCTGTTGTGGATGACGGGGTGGAACACCCCGGTGGCGCCGTCGAGGGCCAGGATGCTGCGGGTCTGGATGTCGAAGAACCAGCCGTGCAGGGTCAGCTCGCCCTTGGCCAGGGCCGCGGCGACCGACGGGTGGGTGCGCAGGTGGTTGATCTGGGCGATGACGTTCTCCAGCGCCAGGGCGCGCACGCGCTCATTGCCTTCCAGGTCCGGATAGGCCGAGCAGACGACGCTGTTGGCGGCGTGGCTGTGGCGCAGCCAGGCGGCGACATTGGGCATGTCGGCCATCTTCTCGGGGGTGAGGAAGGCCTTCATCGCCCCGCAGTCCGAGTGGCCGCAGACCACGATGTCGCGCACGCCCAGCACCAGGATCGCGTATTCGACGGTCGAGGAGACGCCGCCATTGGCCTGGCTGAACGGGGGCACGATGTTGCCGGCGTTGCGGCACACGAACAGCTCGCCCGGATCGGCGCTGGTGATCAGCTCGGGGGCCACGCGGCTGTCGGCGCAGGAGATCATCAGCGCCTTGGGGCTCTGGCCATGGGTGGCCAGCCGTTCGTACAGGGCCTGCTGCGCCGGCAGGGCCTGGTCCTTCAGACGGGCGATCCGGTCGAGGAAATGGTCCATTGCGTCAGCTCCTTAGGCTCAGGCCCGGCCGACGACGTCCCCACGAGAGGGTCGCAACGTGCACCAGGCCGACCAACTTGTCAGACTGGAAGATGGGGCAGCCCTTTTGCCGCAGCGCATCACGGGCGTGACAAAGTGTGACTCGTCATCCTTTTCAGGCGGCCCCGGCGCAGGGGGCCTTGACCGGCAGGCGGACCTCGGCCCGCAGCCCGCCCTCGGGCCGGTTGCTCAGGCACAGCCGCCCGCCCTCGCGCGCCACGGCGTTGGACACGATGGCCAGGCCCAGGCCCAGGCCGCCGGTGTTGCGCATGCGCGCCTCGTCCAGGCGGAAGAACGGGGTGACCACATGGGCCAGCTCGTCCTCCGGAATCCCCGGGCCGTCGTCGTCGACCACGATCCGCACCTCCTCGCCGTCGGGGATCAGCTGCACCCGCACCCGCTCGCCGTATTTCAGGCCGTTCTCGATCAGATTGCTCAGGGCCCGCTTCAGGGCCAGGGGCCGGGCCTGGACCAGCACATGGTCCGGCCCCTCGTAGGAGACGTCGCGGCCCAGGTCCGCGTCGGCGTCGACCAGGGTCGAGATCAGGGCGGTCAGGTCGATGCGCCGCTGCGGCTCGGTGTCGTTGTCGCCGGCCAGATAGGCCAGCACGCTGTCCAGCATGGCCTCCATCTCGCCGATGTCGCTCTCCATCGCCTCGCGCAGCTCGGGGTCGACCATGAAGCCGGTGCGCAGTCGCATGCGGGTCAGGGGCGTGCGCAGGTCGTGGCCGACGGCGGCGAGCGCTTGCGTGCGGTCGGCGATCAGGCCGCTGATGCGGGCCTGCATGGCGTTGAACGCCCGCGACACCTGCCTCAGGTCGCGGGGCCCCCGCTCCAGCACCATGACCGGAGAGCCGTGGCCGACCCGGTCGGCCGCCTCGGCCAGGCCCCGCAGCGGCGAGCCCAGGGTGTGGACCACCATGGCGGCGGCCAGCAGCACCCCGCCGGCCAGGATCGTGGCGGCGCCGATGGTGCGGTACAGCTGCGGCCAGTGGCCCCACACGTCGCGCGAGCGGAAGCGCAGCCAGCGGCCGTCCGACAGGGCCATGGAGCCGACCAGGTCCTGCCGCCCCGCCAGCTCGGTCGACGGCGCCGTCGACAGCCGCAGCAGCTTGCCCCGCAGCGACGGCTCCCACCGCCCGATCTGGCCGCGCATATTGGCCAGCAGGGAATTGGGCCTGGCCGGCTCCACCACCGGGTCCGGGGTGATCTCCACGCTCAGGTGCTGGGTCGACAGGTCGCGCAGGATGGTGGGCGTCTGCTCCGGCGGGGCGTCACGCAGCAGCCGCTCGCCCACCACCAGCAGTTCGGCGACCCGGCGGGCGTGGTCCTCGCTCAGGGTGTAGCGGTCGATCTGGTCGTGCAGCAGGATGGAGCCGATGAACTCCAGCACGATAGCGATCAGAATGACGGCGGTGACCCGGCCGATCAGGCCGTTGGGCCACAGCGTCACATGCATCATGCCCGGTCGACCGCGGCGGTGAACATGTATCCGGCCCCCCTCACCGTGCGGATCAGGGCCTCGCCCCCCTCCTGGCCGGACAGCTTGCGCCGCAGCCGGCTGACCAGCACGTCGATGCTGCGGTCCGAGGCGTCGGAGATGCGGGAGCGCGACAGCTCCAGCAGCCGGTCGCGGCCGATGATGCGCTGGGGGTTGTCGAGGAAGCTCAGCAGCAGGTCGTACTCGGCGCCCGACAGCTCGACCTCGGCGCCCTCGGCCGACTGCAGGGTGCGGCGGCGCAGGTCGACGGTCCAGCCCTCGAACTGCAGGGTCTCCCGCGGCGGGGCGGCGCCGATGGGGCCGGAGACGGTGCGGCGCAGCACGGCGCGCACCCTGCCCAGCAGCTCCTTGGTGCTGAACGGCTTGGCGATGTAGTCGTCGGCGCCGATCTCCAGCCCCAGCACCCGGTCGATCTCCTCGCCGCGGGCGCTGACCATGATGATCGGCACGGCGCTGTCCTTGCGGATCTGCCGGCACAGATCCAGGCCGTTGGTGCCCGGCAGCATGATGTCGAGCAGGATCAGGTCGAACTGGTTGGTCTTCAGCGCCCGCCACATCTCGGTGGCGGCGGGGGCGGCGGTGACGTTCAGCCCGTTCTCGCGCAGGGTGCGGGCCAACAGCACCCGCACGCCGGGATCGTCCTCGACGATGAGGATTTCGGGGGCCCGGTCCAGAGACTGGGCCATGAGGTCGGAGCTGGCCATGGGGGCTTATCGTGACGAAGTGTGGCTAAAGCTCAAGCCTCGTTTCCGTGACGGCCGCTTCCGCCCCGGCGGCCGGCGGGCTAGACAGCGCCCATGACCCAAGACGCCGTCCAGATCGTCGCCCGCGGCCCCCGCGCCGAGGCCGAAGCCGCCGCCGCCGCCATCGACGCCGATGGCCTGCTCGAAGGCGCCACCTACTCCATCCTGGAGGAGGACGAGGACAAGGGCCTGTGGCGCATCGACGCCTTCCCGACCACAGAGGAGGAAGATCAGCGTTTACAGGAGCTTCTGGCTGAATATCCGGAACTGATCGTCACGGCGGACACGTTGGCCGACGCCGACTGGCTGGCCATGGCCCTGTCGGGCCTGCCGCCTGTGCGCGCCGGCCGCTTCTTCGTCTACGGCATGCACGACCGCGGCCGGGTGCCGCCCAACGCGGTCAACCTGCGCATCGAGGCGGGCGCGGCCTTCGGCACCGGCCACCACGGCACCACCGTCGGGTGCCTCCTCGCCTACGACCGCCTGCTCAAGCGCAAGCGCTTCAGGAAGGTGCTGGACGTCGGCGCCGGCACCGGCGTCCTGGCCATCGCGGCGGCGCGCTGCGGGGCGACCACCGCCATCGGCACCGACATCGACCGCATCTCGGTGCGAATCTCCAACGAGAACGCGGCCGTCAACGCCGTCGACGCCCGCTTCGTCCACGCCTCGGGGCTGGGGAGCCGGCTGGTCGCCGCCCACGCGCCCTACGACCTCGTCTTCGCCAACATCCTCGCCCGCCCCCTGGTCAGCCTGGCCGAGCCGATCCGGCGGGCGGTCAGGCCCGGCGGCTACGTCATTCTGTCGGGCCTGCTGCGCACCCAGGAGCGGTTCGTTCGGACCGCCTACTTCAACCGGGGTTTTCGCCTGGCCGACCGCATCCGCCGCGACGCCTGGAGCGCCCTGGTGCTGCGGCGGGGCGGCTAGCGCCTGCGCCAGGCGCCGCCGACGAATACGGCGACGCCAAGCCAGATGAAGCCGAAGGACGCCAGCTTCAGCGGCGACAAGGGCTCTCCGCTCACAGTGCCGAGGAAGAACACGATCGTCGGCTGGATGAACTGCAGAAAGCCGAGCAGGGTCAGGGTCAGTCGCCGGGCCGCCACCGAAAAGGCCAGCAACGGGACGACCGTCACCGGCCCCGAGGCCAGGAGCAGCGCCGTCGCCAGGGGATCGCGGCCGAAGGCGCCGCCGCCGTGGCCGGCCTGCCAGACGAGGAACCCCATGCAGGGGACGGCCAGCAGCGCGGTCTCGACCATGAGGCCGGTCTGAGGCGCCACCGGGACCTGTTTGCGGATCACGCCATAGGCGCAGAAGCTCGACGCGAGGATCAGGGCGATCCACGGCGCGCCGCCGATCGCCACGGCCTGCAGGGCGACGCCGACGATGGCGAGGGCGAGGGCCGCCCTGGCGCTGAGGCTGAGCCGCTCGCGGAACAGCCAGGCCCCGACCGCCATGTTGAGTAGCGGATTAATGTAGTAGCCGAGGCTGGTGGCGAGCACCTGGCCGTGCTGGACCGCCCAGACGTAGACGCCCCAGTTGATCCCGATCATCGCCCCGGACAGGCCAAGCGCGGCCAGCCGCCTGCGGTCGCGCAGCAACTCGCGGACCGCCCCGCCCTCACGCGCCAGCAACACAATCAGGGCGCAAACCGGCAGGGAGGCCAGGATCCGCCACACCACCACCTCGCCGGAGGCGGCGCCCGCCCGGCCCACCGCCTGGAAGAACAGGGGGAAGAGGCCCCACAGGGTGAAGCTGCACACCCCGGCGATCAGGGCGGCGTGGTCCACTGGACGATGAGACGGATCGGTCAACCGCGCGCCCATTGCAGAGCCGCGACGCGGCAGGCCGAAGCCAGCGGCCGCTCGCCGCGCCCCTCGTCCAGGCGGATCAACAGCGCGGCCAGGCTCAGGCCCTCAGTCGCCGCCCTCTCCTCCAGGACGGCCCAGAATTCGGGCTCGAGCGCCAGGGATGTGGCGTGGCCGGCGAGGGAGACGGAGCGCTTACGCAGAGCGGGCATGGCGAACCGTACAGGCGTTCGCGCGAAAGGTCAGCGCTCGCGCTTGGCGCCGTCGAGCATGGCCTGGCGCTGGGCCGCCTTCAGCGCTTCGGCCGCCTTCTCTACCTTGGTGCGGCCGAACTTCACCCGGTTCTGCGCCGCCTGGGCCTGCGCCTCCACCTTGGCGCGGGCCTTCCTCGCCTTGTTGAGGTTGATCGGCGTGGTCATGCCGGGGCGACGTCCTTGGCCATGGCGCGGGCGAGGGCGGGCCGCTCGGCGATGCGGGCCTTGTAGGCCTCATAGGCCGGGGTGTCCGGGAACATCCGCCCCGCCCACTGCAGCAAGCTGCCGACCAGGATGTCCATCACCGTAAACCGCTCGCCGAGGAACCACGGCCCCGCCTCCAGCTGGGCGGTGATGCGCGGCGTCACCTCGGCGAACGGCGCCCAGCCGGTCATGCCGGGCGGGCTCTCCCAGGCGGTGGCCTTGGCCACCATCGCCGGCTCGATCACCCCGGCGTAGTAGGCCAGCCAGGTCAGATAGGTCCCCCGCCCCGCCTCGCCGACCTTCGGGCCGAGGCCGGCGGCGGGGAAGGCGTCGGCCAGGTAGAGGGCGATGGCCGCCGACTCGTGGATCAGTTCTCCGTCGTGCACGAGGGCCGGCGCCTTCTTGTGCGGATGCGGGTTCCTGGCGTCCGGCCCGCCCGGGCGGCTGCCGATCGAGATGTACTCGACCTCATAGGGCTCGCCGATCTCCTCCAGCAGCCAGACGAAGCGCGAAGAGCGGGACTGGGGGGCGTGATAGAGGGTCAGCATGCCCGGAACGATACGCGAACACGCTAAACCGTCAAGCCGGCTCCTTGACTGGGAGGGGCGCCCGTGACGTGTGGGCGCCCGATGCGCCTTTCCGATTTCGACTTCGACCTGCCCGACGACCGTATCGCCCTGCGGCCGGCGTCTCCGCGCGACAGCGCCCGCCTGCTGGTGGTGCGCGGCGTGGACGCTTTCGAGGACCGAATCGTCTCCGAGCTAACCGACCTGCTGTCCCCCGGCGACGTGCTGGTCTTCAACGACACCCGGGTGATCCCGGCCCGCCTGTTCGGCGAGCGGGTGCGCGAAACGTTCTCGGTCAAGGTCGAGGCCACGCTACACAAGCGCCTGTCCCCGTCGCGGTGGACCGCCTTCATGCGGCCGGGCAAACGGCTGAAGCCGGGCGACCGGGTGCGGTTCGGCTCGCAGACCGCCTGCCTGCTCTCGGGTCTCGACGCCACGGTCGAGGGCAAGGGCGAGGGCGGCGAGGTTACCCTGTCCTTCGACCTGGCCGGGCCGGCGCTGGACGACGCGATCCGCGACCTGGGGTCGATGCCCCTGCCTCCCTATATCGCCGCCAAGCGGGCCGAGGACGACCGCGACCTGGCCGACTACCAGACCGTCTACGCGCGCGAGGACGGCTCGGTGGCCGCCCCCACGGCAGGCCTGCATTTCACCCCCGAGCTGCTGGCGCGGCTGGAGGCCGGGGGGATCGAGCGTCGCTTCGTCACGCTCCATGTCGGCGCCGGCACCTTCCTGCCGGTCAAGACCGAGGACATCGGCGAGCATCGGATGCACGCCGAAGTGGGCGTGGTGTCCGAGGAGACGGCCGACGCCCTGAACGCGGCCCGCGCTCGCGGCGGCCGCATCGTCTGCGTCGGCACCACGTCTCTGCGCCTGCTGGAATCGGCGACCGGCGAGGACGGGGTCGTGCGCCCCTTCGCCGGCGAGACCGACATCTTCATCACCCCCGGCTACCGCTTCCGCGCCGCCGGCGGCCTGGTCTCCAACTTCCACCTGCCGCAATCGACCCTGCTGATGCTGGTGTCCGCCTTCACCAGCCTGGACACCATTCGCGCCGTCTACGCCCACGCCATCCAGAACCGCT
>DAICXL010000113.1:0-7270 GCA_027312185.1 Caulobacterales bacterium
CCCGCCAGCATGGCCAGCAGGATCGCCAGGGCGCTCGTCACGATGCGACTCATGACAGGGGGCGCAGCGCGAGATCACCGAGGACGGGATGAAGCTTGGCCTCGGGCAGCTTGGTGAGGTCCTTGGCCAACTCGCCGGCGACGAGGCTCACGGTCGGCTCGCTCAGCCCCCGGCGGATGTCCGCCAGCATCCGGGCGGGCGCGATCAGCACCAGCCGCCTGACGGCGCCCTGGGCGACGAAGTCTTCGACAGCCTCGGCCAGCTGCGCGGCGAAGCGCCGCCGCTCGGCGGTCGTGTCCGGCTCCTCGACGGCCGATCGCGCCGTGCCGACCGAGGCGTGGGTGCGACCGCGGGTGTCCTCACGGGGACGACGCGCCGGCTCTCCCGAAAAGCTGGCGAGGGTGCTGAGGCGGCCGTCGCCATGACGCAGCAACAGGCGAGCTCGAGCCCCGTCGGCGATCAGATAAGCCAGGGAGGGTTGCTGGTGCATGGGGTCCACCATCGTCGGGTTGTCGACGACGTCAGGTTCACCTGGCGCGCGCAGCGCGTCTTTGAGGCTGCTCAAGGCTGCAGCCCAGTCGCGGCTCAGAGTGAGGGGGCATTCAGCTCGAGGAGCCCCTCATGGACGCCCCCCTCTTATCCAAGATCCTGCAGCTGCTCGACGATCATCGCATCATGAGCGTGGGCACCCTACGGCCGGACGGCTGGCGCCAGGTCACCACTGTCGGCTATGTCAGCGACGGCCTGACACTCTATTTCATGTGCGGTCGGGAGAGCCAGAAGGCGCGCAACCTCGCCGCCGATAACCGCGTCTCCCTGACCATCGACCGCGACACGCCCAATCCGCTGGCGATCATGGGACTGTCGATGGCGGCGCGAGCCTACCCGGTGACCGATCCCGAGGCGATCCGCAGCATGCTGTTCGACAAGCTGCCCAGGAAGTACCCCGAGTACCAGGGCATGGTGGACGGCGTCGACCTCGCCGACGTGATGGTCTTCCGGGTCGAGCCGTCGGTCATCTCGGTGCTGGACTACACCAAGGGCTTCGCCCACTCCGACCTTGTCACCCTTGCAGCCGAGGAGCCCGCCACGGCGTAGGGGCTAACCCAGGGCCCGGGCAAGACGCTGCAAAAGGCGCATCCGGGCCCCGTCATCCGCCGCCTCTTCCAGCTTCGCATTGATGTCCCCGAGCAGCGCCGCCCGCGCATTGTGCCAGTCCAGCGCGGTGGCGGCCCCGGCGGCAATCCGGCTCGCACCAGCCGGCTGCTCGACGGTGGCGACTCGGCCAAGGCTGAAGCGAGCGTCGAGCGCGGGGACGACGACCTGGTCCGCCGCAGCGCCGGCGGCGATCAGGCGCGCCTTCAGCCCCGCCAGGGCGTCCGGCTCGCCATGGGCGAGGAATATCCGCCCCCCCACTGGTCCACGCGCCTTGGCCCAGGCGACGAGGCCGGGTGCGTCGGCGTGGCTTGAATATACGTCCAGCGGGCGGATACGTGCCCGCACCCTCACCTCGTCGCCCTGGATACGCACCCTGTCGCGCCCCTCGGCCAGGAGCCGTCCTAGGGTGCCGGCGGCCTGGAAGCCGGTGATCAGCACTGTGGTCTCCCGCCGCCACAGGAGGCGCTTCAGATGCTTGCGGATCCGACCGGCGTCGCACATGCCGCTCCCCGCCAGGATGACGTGCCATCCGCTCAACCGATCGAGCCCGTCGCTGTCCCAGGGCTTTTCGAGGAACCGCACCCGGCCGGAGGTCCGGATCGGATCGAACGGGTTGCGGCCTGACTCCCGGTTCCAGCCGCGCCGCAGGAAAATCTCGCACGCCTCAATGGCCAAGGGAGAATCTAGGAAGATGTCGCCTTCGGGCGCATCGCCGTCCTTCATCACCGTGATCAGGTCGACGAGGAGCTCCTGGCTGCGCTCGACGGCGAAGGCGGGGATCAGGATCGGCCCGCCGGCGGCATGGGCCGCGCGCAGCTCGGCCGCGAGCAGGCGGCGACGCGAGGCCGGGTCGAGGCGCTCGCGGTCGCGCGCGCCATAGGTGGACTCCATGATCAGGTGATCGACGCCGTCGGGCCCTTGCGGATCGGGGGCGTACTCCCGCCCGCCGGGGCCGAGGTCCCCGGAGAACAGCAGCCGCATCGGGCCGTCCGCCTCGTCAACCGTCACCTCGATCGAGGCCGATCCGAGGATGTGGCCGGCGTTCCAGTAGCGGGCGCGCACGCCGGGCGCGACCTCGACTTCCTCGTCCAGCTTGAGCGATCGGAACAGGTCGAGGGTCGGAGCGACGTCGCGGGCGGTATAGATGGGAGCGACCGGCGCCCTCCCCCGCTGCTGGTTTCGCCGGTTCAGGTGCTCGACCTCGCTCTCCTGGATCTCCCCAGCGTCGGTCAGCAGTATCCGGCAGAGGTCGCGGGTCGGGCCCGTGGCGAAAATCGGCCCGGAGAAGCCGGCGCGGACCAGCTTGGGCAGCAGGCCCGAGTGGTCCAGATGGGCGTGGGTCAGCAGGACGGCGTCGACCGCTTCGACCTCGAAGGGAAAGTCCTGGTAGTTGAGCGCCTTGAGGGTCTTGGGCCCCTGGAACATGCCGCAGTCGATCAGCACCGTGGCGGTGGAGGTCGACAGCCGGGCGCAGAAGCCGGTCACGCATTCGGCGGCGCCGTGGAAGGTCAGGCTGACGGTCATGCGAGATCCAAGCTGTTCGGGCTGAGCTTCGAGGATAACCGCGGCGGGCGGGGCCGCACTGAGGCGGATCAAGCGCCAGCGTGGACGGGCGCGGCCCCCATGGTGCGCCCGAGCAGCCCCGGCACGCGCAGCCGCTTGTAGAGCTCGGCGACGAGGATGATCGTCGCTGCCAGCCCCAGGACGCCGCCCCACTCCAACAGGCTGACCGGCTGCAGGCCGAGGACGTCCTTCAGCCCCGGCATGTACATGGCCCCGATGTGCAGGGCCTGGGCCCCGACCATGCTGGCGATCAGCACGGGGTTGGCCCGCCATGAGACTTGGGTCACCGAGCGGCGCTCGGATCGGCAGTTGAGCACATGGGCGTTGTCGAACAGCACCAGGAACAGCAGCAGAAGATTGCGGGCCGCGAAGGTGTCGTAGCCGGCGACCTCGGTCAGCCACCAGAACAGCCCGAAACCCACCAGGCCGATATAGACCCCCGACAGCACGCACTGCTCGATCATCAGCCGGTCGAAGATCGGCTCCCGCGGCGAGCGCGGCGGGCGGCGCATCAGGCCCGGCTCGGAAGATTCCAGCGCCAGGGCGGCCGTTTGGACGCCCTCGTGGACAAGGTTCAGCCACAAGATCTGCACCGCGGTGAGCGGCATGGGCACACCCGTGACGATCGCCAGCAGGAAGAGCAGTATCTCGGCGATCGCAGTGCTGATCAGCAGCCAGACGATCTTGCGGATGTTGTCGTAGGCGGTGCGACCCTCCTCGACCCCGTTCACGATCGAGGCGAAGTTGTCGTCGGTGATGATCAGGTCCGCCACGCTGCGGGCCACGTCCGCGCCGCTGGCGCCCATGGCCACGCCGACGTGCGCCGCCTGGAGGGCGGGAGCATCGTTGACCCCGTCGCCGGTCAGGGCGACGAAATGGCCGCCCCGCTGCAGCGCCTCGACGATCAGGCGCTTCTGGCTCGGCTCGACGCGGGCGTAGATGTCCGCGGTCAAGATCGCCTGCTCGAGCTCGGCCCCCTGCAGCCCCTTCAGCTCCGCGCCGGTGACGATCCGCTGCGCCGTATGGGCGGGATCGAGCTGCCGGAAGATGGCCTGGGCGGTCCGGGGATGGTCGCCGGTGATCATCCGCACATCGACCCCAGCCTCGCGGCAGCGGGCCACGGCCGCGGGGGCCTCGGCGCGCAGGGGATCGATCAGCCCGACCAGGCCCAGAAGGCGCAGGTCATGCAGGTGCTCCGGCGCCAGCGCCTCCCCGTCCCAGGTCGCCGGTCCTGTGGCGACAGCGAGGACCCGATAGCCCTGAGCGGCGAGGCCGTCGGCGGCCAGGGCCGCGTCATCCCAGTCAGACGGGCTGCACATCGGCAGAACCCGCTCGGGCGCGCCCTTGACCGAAACCTCCAGCGCATCGCCGCGCACATGGAGGGCGGCCGAATAACCGCGCTCCGGCTCATAGGCGATCTCCGCGCGCAACGGGGCGGCTTCCTGAAGGGCCCGGCGCTCCATGCCCAACTTGGCCCCGAAGACGAGGAAGGCCACGTCCACGGCGTCGCCGCTCGCCTGAATCGCCTCGCCCCGGACGGTCAGCGCCGCCTCATTGGACAGGACGCCGGCGACGGCCAGGGCCTCGACCTCGGACTGGCGTTCGCCCGGCGCCGGAGTCAGCCCGCCCACGAGGTCGAGCCCCTCCCCCGTCACCTCGAACCCGACCGCGCCGGGCAGCCAGAGCCGCTCGATGGTCAGGCGGTTCTCAGTCAGGGTGCCGGTCTTGTCGGTCGCGATCAGGGTGCAGGAACCGAGCCCCTCCACCGCCGGCAGCCGGCGCACGATGACCCCGCGGCGGACCATGCGCGCGGCGGCGACCGACAGGGCGATGGTGATCGCCATGGGCAGGCCTTCCGGAATGGCCGAGACCGCCAGGGCTACCGCAAGCAGGAAGACGTCGGCGAAGGGCGCGCCCTGAAGTATCTGGATCGCCGCCAGCAGGACAACGATGACCAGGGTGGCCACGGCGATGCGGCGCGAAAGCGCCTCCATGCGCAGAAGCAGCGGCGGCTTGGCGCCCGGCCCCGCCAGCGACTCGGCGATGCCCCCGAGCTCGGTCCGCTCACCGACGGCGCAGACCACCCCGGAAGCGCGCCCGGTCATCACGACCGTACCGGCGAAGACCATATCGAGGCGGTCTCCCAGGGCCGCGGCCTCCGGCGCCAGGCGGGTCGCGTCCTTCTCGACGGCTTCCGATTCCCCGGTCAGCAGGGACTCGTCGACCCGCAGCTGCTCAGTGGACAAGAGGCGCAGGTCGGCCGGGGCCGCCGCCCCGGATTCCAGGAGGACGACGTCGCCGGCCACCACAGTCTCGACCGGCACGGTGGTCCGCCGCCCGTCCCGGAGCACGGTCGGAATGATCGCCAGGGTCTTGTTGAGGGCCGCGGCGCTTGTCTCGGCCCTCCACGACTGGGCCGCGCCGAGGGTGGCGTTGACCAGCAGGACGACCAGGACGAACACCGAATCACTCCACCGGCCCAGGGCGGCGGAGATGCTGGTGGCGGCGACGAGGACATAGATCAGGGGACTGCGGAACTGCTGCAGGAACACCATGGCCAGGCTGGCCCGCCGGGGCTCGGGCAGGCGGTTCGGGCCGTCGCGCGCCAGGCGCGCGCTCGCCTCCTCGGCCGTCAGCCCTTCGGCGGCGCCGCCCACCCGCGCCAGGGCCTCCGCCGCCGTGAGGGTATGCCAAGCGATGGGCTGATATGCTTCCATGCCGAGGCCCTAGCAGCCGCGCGGGCGACACGGGTTGAGCCGGCGCAAGGCGGCTCCAGGGTAGGCGGGGCTCAATCCGCGGACTGTATCAACGAGGTGCGTCATGACCGAAGCTTCCCCAACCCAACCGCCGCTGTCGCAAGTCGGCTCCTGGCTGATCCTGGTCGGTATAGCCGGGCTTGGACTGGGCCTGTCCGGACTGTTCATGATCTTCGCCCTGCCGTCGATCGATCTCGTCTGGTACGGCGGCCTGCTGGTGGTGCTCGGCCTGGTGCAACTGGCCGAGCTGGCGCGCCATCTCAGCATGGCGGGCCGGAGCATTCGGGCCGTTCTGGCGCTTGTCTACGCCGGCTGCGGCGTCGCCCTGATGCTCGCGCCATCCAACGTCGGCTCGCTCGAACTGCTGGTCGCCGTCCTGTTCACCGCGGCGGGCGCCTTCCGGATCGTCTGGTCGATCACCTGGCCGACGTGGTCGAAACTGTGGGGCGTGGCGGCGGGCGTGGCCTCGATCGGCCTCGGCCTCGTGATGCTGATCGGATGGCCGACGCCGGCCCTGTGGGTGCTCGGCGCCGCCGTCGCCTTCGACCTGGCCGCCTATGGGGTCAGCGCAATTCTGCTCGGCTGGGCGCTTCGTCACTAAGCTGCGCCAGGGCCGGCGGCGGGTGGTCGCCCAGCACATCCTCGATGTAGAGCATCTTGACGAGGACGAAGATCACCACCGCCAGCGGGGTCGCGAACAGCACGCCCAGCGGTCCCAGCAGGATGCCGAAGGCCAGCACGCCGAACAGGGTCATGGCCATGGGCAACTGGGCCATCTGGCGCAGCATCAGGGGGCTGAACAGGTTGCTCTCGAACTGCCCGACCCCGACGTAGATCAGGACCGCCCAAAGCCCCTTGTCCGGGCCGTCGGCGAGGGCGAGCAACACCCCAGGCGCCGCCACGACGAAGGGACCCACCAGCGGCACGAACTGGCCCAGGCCCGCCAGCAGGCCGAGCGCCAGCGGCGAGCGGACCCCCACCAGCCCCAACGCCACCCCGGCGCAGACCCCGACCAGGATCATCGAACCGAGCTGGCTCACCAGCCACTGACGGAGCGAAAGCCCGCACGCCTGCAGCACCTCCGCCGCCCTGGGGCGGCCCGACTTCGGAACCAGGCGCAGGACGCCGGCGACGTAGTTTTCCGGCCGGGCGGCCAGGAACAGGCCGGCGAACAGCACGATCACCAGCGACGCGACGCCGGTCATCAGGCTGCCGGCCAGGCGCGGAACCCAGGCGAGCAGCCAGCCGGTGCGGCCGTCGAGGGCGTGAAGTTCAGCCAGAAGCCGCGCGCCCAGGGCCGACTGCGCCAGACGGATCTGCAGGTCCGCCCAGGCCGCCGGGAGCGTCACCGACAGGCTGGCGAGCTGGCGCTCGGCCTGGCTGCCGAACAACCACAGGGACAGGCCGATCAGGAGGGTGAGCAGGGCCACGGCGGCGACCAGGCTGCCGGTGCGGCCGAGCGGCGTGCGCTTGCGGATCGGCTCGGCGACCGCGCGAAGGATGATGGCGACGAGCACTGCACCGAATGCGAGCAGCAGCACGTCGGCGAGGGCGAACTCGGGGTCGGCCATGGCCTCTATCGGCTGAATAGGACGTAGACCGGGCACCGACGGATCAGGGCCTGGGTGACGCCGCCGAAGGCCCACTCCTGCAGGCGGCTGTGGCCATAGGCGCCGGCGACAATCAGGTCGGCTCCTTCCTGCTCCGCCAGGGCGATCAGCATGTCCGCCGGATGGTCTCGCTCGGGCCGCATCTCCACGGCCGCCTTGACGCCATGCCGGCTCAGTCGAAGC
>DAICXL010000114.1:0-549 GCA_027312185.1 Caulobacterales bacterium
TCCACCGCCTGCTGCACAAAGCGCATGGAATTGACGTTCTTGATCTCGCAGCGGGTGCCCAGGGTCTTGAACGAGCCGGTCTTGCGGAATTCGTCATAGCCGCCGCTCCTGCAGACCGAGACATTGACGTCGGCCCGCACGTTCCACACCCAGAACGGCGACTTGCGGTGGATGAAGGTCCGGTTCGGCTCCGCCTCCGGCACGAGCAGGTTTTCCTCGGTGTCGTACCAGACCGGTCCGCGCAGGGCGCCGTTGACCTGCAGCGTCCACCGCCCCTGGCCGAAGCGGGTGCCCAGCGCCGCCTGGTATTCGTACATGCGCTGGACGCGGCGGGTGTTGGCCGTGGCCGCCGCCCCCTTGTCCACCATGTCGAAGTTCCAGGCGCCCGAGGCGTAGACCGACCAGCGCCAGGCGCTCCCCTCGCGGCCGATCAGCCGCAGCATGTCGCCGTCGAACTGAACCTTGACCCCCCGCACCACAATGTCGGCCGGGTTGTTGATATAGTCCGAGGTGGTGGCGACGCCGGGCCGTGGCCGGGCGATGATGCGG
>DAICXL010000114.1:559-6926 GCA_027312185.1 Caulobacterales bacterium
TGGGCGTAGATCATCCCCACCTCGTACTGCAGACTCGATTCCGGCCCGAGGTTCGGGTTGCCGAAGGTGCGCCCCCCGCCAAGCGCGGTGAAGTCCGCCGCCAGTTCGCTGGCCGTCGGGGTGCGGAACCCCGTCGCCGCGCCGACCCGGAACGTGAGGTCGGGCGTCGCCTTGAAGGTCGCGCCCGCCGACCAGGTGGTGCTGTCGTAGGAGACCGTGCGGGGCGCCTGGCCGGCCAGGTTCGGCGTCCAGTCGAAGCCCATCTTGCCGGTTGTGTAGCGGAGGCCGCCCCGCAGGGTCAGCCGCTCGTTCAGCAGGGTCTGGGCGTCCTCGAAGTAGAAGCCGTGGACCGTGTCGCTCTGGTTGTTGTCGAACGGGGTGATCTGGGCCAGGGCCGGCTGGCCGGCCACCGCTTGGCGAAAGCGGGTCGAGCGCAGGACGCTGTTCTCCCAATCCCAGCCGAGCAACAGTTCGTTGCCTTCGAACAGGCGAGCGCGCGGCTGGAAGCGGAGGCCGGCGATGTCGAGCTGGCGGTCGTTGTTGTCGGCGGCGGTGCCGGGAACCGGCAGGCCGGCGGCGCTCCGCTGCACCGGCGAGGCCCACTTCAGGTCGTCCGCGTCATGGACGACATAGCCGTGCGCCCGAAGGTTGAAGCGCTCTCCGAAGCTGCCGGTGTAGACCACGTCGCCCGAGCGGTTATGGCGGTTGTCGAGGTTGTAGATGTTGCCGCCCGAGCCGCGGAAGCCGGCGTCGTAGATGCCGTCCCAGCGAGCGTTCAGCTCCAACCGGTGTTCGGGCGCCAATTGGAGGCCGACGGCGGCGGTCAGGCCGCGCCGCTTCCACTGGGTGTTCTCCATACGGCCCGAGCTGCCCTTGCCGCCCTCGTAGTCGTCCTGCTCTCCCGCCGAGACGCCGACGTACCAGTCGACCTGCTCAAACTGACCGCCGGTCTGGACGTAGCCCTGACGCAGGCCCCATGAGCCGATCACCCCCTGGGCGACCGAGCCGGGATTGGTGCGGCCGGTCTTGGTGATCAGGTTGATGACCCCGCCCATGCTCTGGCTGCCGTAGACGACGGACGCGGGGCCGCGCACCACCTCGACCCGCTGCAGGTCGAAGGGCGACAGCTTGGAGATGTTGGCCGTGCCGGCGCGGCGGCCGTTGACCAGCACCGCCACCTGGCTGCGGAAGTCGCGGCCCTGGCCCTCGGTCGCGCCGCCGCGCAGGTTGATCTGGGTCTGGGCCGGGGTCCACTGGTTGACGAAGGCGACCCCGCTCTCGGCCAGCAGGTCGGTCACCGACAGCGTCGTCGACTGCCGAATCCGCGCGGCGTCGAGCACCTGTACGGTTGAGGCGATCCGCGTCCGGTCCTCGGCGCGCGCCGTGGCGGTGACGACCACCTCTTGCAGCAGATCGGTCTCCTGCGCGGAGGCCGGGACGGCGATGAAGGCGGCGGCGGCGAGGACGGAGGCGGACGCCCCCGTGCGCAGGCAAGACTTGGTCAAAGATAATCTCCAGCGGCTATTGCGCCTGAACGGCTGTTTCATTCGATGGGCGATCGGGACCTGCATTCCCCCCGGGCGCTCCACGCTCCCGGCGGGCTATACGCGAAAAGCTTTGCGGACCCTCAGCTCGAAACACTCATTTGACGCGCCGACCCTCGTCGCGCAGGCTCTAGACGCGGTGGGATGGCGCATCGGAGGGTGGGGGCAGGATGAAACCGCGGATCGGCTTAATGGGGCTGCTCGCGGCCGTTTTCGTCCACACAAGCGGAGCCGCAGCGCCGCTCGACGCTGTGACCATCAACCGGATCACCGACCAGAGCTTCAACCATAGCCAGGTGATGCAGACGGCAGCCCATCTCACCGACAGGATCGGCGGGCGGCTGACCAACTCGCCGGCCATGCGCGAGGCCGAGCGGTGGACGCAAGGCCGCTTTCGCGACTGGGGCCTGTCGAACGTGCGCGCCGAGGGCTTCGACTTCGGCCGCGGCTGGTGGATCGAGGACGCCAGCGTGCGCATGACCGCGCCGCGCCCCCTGGTCCTTCGCACCATTCCGATCGCCTGGACCCCGCCCACCCAGGGCGCCCTGCGCGCGCCCATCGTCGTGGCGCCCATGGCCAAGGCGCGGGACTTCGCGCAATGGCGCGGCAAGCTCAGCGGCCGCATCGTCCTGGTCACCTTCCCCGGCGCGCCCGAGGACGACGACAAGCAGCCGCCCTTCCGCCGGCTGTCGGGCGACGACATCGCCAAGCTCGACCAGGTGCAGCAGCCCGATCTCGATCCCGACGACAAGGCCCGCTACGAGGCGCGGACCTGGCCGCGCCGGCTCGACGCCTTCCTCAAGGCCGAGGGCGCCCTGGCCTGGGTGCGCATGTCCTATCGGGCCAATGGACTGGTCCATGGCGAGGGGTACCGCTACCGGGCCGGCGACACCGCCGCCCTGCCCGCCGTCGAGATGGCGCAGGAAGACTATCGAAGGCTGGCGCGGCTGGCCCTGACCGGCCCAGTGACCCTGGAGATCAACGCCAACGTCCATTTCGAGGATGCGGACCGCAAGGCCTACAACATCCTCGCCGACCTTCCCGGGACCGATCCGGCCGCCGGCTACGTGATGGCCGGGGCGCATCTGGACAGCTGGGTCGCCGCCGACGGGGCGACCGACAACGCGGCCGGCAGCGCGGTGATCATGGAGGCGGCGCGCATCCTCAAGGCCATCGGCGCCAAGCCGAAGCGCACCATCCGCTTCGCCCTGTGGTCGGGCGAGGAGCAGGGCATCCACGGCTCGGACGCCTATGTTCGCCAGCACCTCGCCACCCGGCCGGTCAATCCCGATCCGGACCGGGCGGCGCTGGGACCGGGCTACAACGCCCGCACCTTCCCGATCACCCCCCTGCCCGGCTATCGCGAGCTTGCGGCCTATTTCAACATCGACAACGGCTCGGGAAAGCTGCGCGGTCTGTATGCCGAGGGCAACTTCGCCGCCGTGCCGATGCTCAAGGACTGGCTCTCGCCCTTCTCGGGCTTTGGCGCCACCGCCGTGGTCGCGCGCCGGACCGGCGGCACCGACCACGTCTATATGCAGACCGTGGGCCTGCCCGGCTTCCAGTTCATGCAAGACCCGCTCGAGTACCAGAGCCGCACCCACCACACGAGCATCGACACCTACGATCACCTGCGCCCAGAGGACCTGCGGCAGGCGGCGGTGATCCTCGCCTCGGTGCTGCTGTCGGCCGCGGACTCGGACAAGCCGATCCCGGCGGCGACCCTGCCCACCGAGCCGACCGACAGCGATCCCTTCCGTTACAAGGACCCATCCAAGGACTGACGTACTGTCGCCCGCTTGCGGCTAAGGTGCGGCGCAGGACGCTTGGGGACGCCGATGATGCGCAAGACTCAGATTGTCGTTGTCGGCGGCGGGGCCGGCGGGCTGGAGCTGGTGCGCCGGCTTGGCTCCCTATACGGCCGCAAGCGGCACGACATCATCCTGGTCGAGCGTAACCGCACCCACATCTGGAAGCCGCTGCTGCACGAGGTGGCGGCCGGTTCCCTCGACGCCAACCTGGACGAGGTCGGCTATCGCAGCCATGGGTTCCGCTGGGGATACCGCTACTTCTTCGGGGCGCTGGAGCGGGTCGATCGCTCCGCGCGGCAGGTGATCGTCGCGCCCCTGCTCGACGACGACGGCTCCGAACTCATCGGCCGTCACGCCATCCGCTACGACTACCTCGTCATGGCGACGGGGTCGGTGACCAACGACTTCGGCACCCCGGGCGCGCATGAGCACTGCCTGTTCCTGGACGACCGCGCCGACGCGGACCGCTTCCGCAACCGGCTGCTGAACCACTGCCTCAGGGTCTCGCGGGCGATGAGCGAGAATCCGGAGGCAGACGAATATGTGCGGATAGCGATCGTCGGCGGCGGGGCCACAGGCGTCGAGCTGTGCGCTGAGCTCTACAACGCCGCCGCGGCCCTCAGCCACTACGGCCTGGAGGTCTTCGACGAAAGCCGGCTGAAGGTCACCCTGGTCGAGGCGGGGCCGCGCATCCTGCCGGCCTTGCCGGAGGCCCTCGCCGAAGCGGCGCACCAGGAGCTGGAGAAGCTGGGCGTGCGGGTGCTGACGGGCATGCCGATCACCGAGGTCACGGCCGACGCCATGGTGACCAAGTCCGGCGAACGGATTCCCGCCGACCTGAAGGTCTGGGCGGCCGGCGTTCGGGGGCCTGACCTTCTGAAGGAACTGGACGGACTGGAGCTGAGCCGGGACGGCCGGCTGGTGGTGGGGCCGACCCTGCAGACAACCGTGGATGAGCGCATCTTCGCCATCGGCGACTGCTGCTCCTATACGCCCAAGGGGGCCGAGCGGCCCGTCCCGCCCCGCGCCCAGGCGGCGCACCAGATGGCTTCGGTGGCGGTCGTGAACCTGGGGCGGCTGATGGCCGGACGGCCGCTCAGGCCCTTCGTCTATCACGACCACGGCTCGCTGGTGTCCCTCAGTCGATTCTCCACGGTCGGCAGCCTGATGGGCAGCCTGATCGGCGGCCGCATGGCGGTCGAAGGGCGGCTGGCGCGGTTCGTCTACATGTCCCTCTACCGGATGCACCTGATCGCCATCCACGGATGGCTGAAGGGCCTACTGTTGATCCTCGTCGGTCACGCCAACGCCATCGTCCGCCCGCGGCTCAAGCTCCACTGACGCGTCCTGGGCCGCGGCTATGCGGTGTAGGGCGCCCACAGCTTCTGGGCGCTGGCCAGGGCCAGGCCGTGTTCGAACATGCTGGTCATCGCCCGGCGGTCGAAGCGGAGCATGCTGGCGCCGGCCAGGGAGACCGGCACGCTGCCGGTCTGCAGGGCGAACCCGTTGATCTCGCAGAACGCCGCCACCGCGCGCAGGGCGCTCCTGTAGGACGAACGGAGCATGAGTTCGAAGCTGCGGACGAGGATGGGGACCACCCGCATCGGCGTCACCTTGAGCGACGGGCCAAGGGTGGTGTTGACCAGGGCATAGATCTCCACCCCCGCCCCGTCCCAGCCAGCCGACCGGCGCGACAGCAGGGCCTCCGACGCGACGAAAAGCGGCGTGATGGCCCCGCCGTCGACGTGCATCTCCTCGAACACCCGCCCCTCATGCTCGACCCGGATCAGCTTGGGCGGGAAGATCCCTGGCAGGCTCGCCGAGGCGATCAGCACATCGGCGAACAGCTCCAGGGCGCCGTCCCGTCCGCTGCAGGCGATGGCGCCCATATCCCAGATCGAGGTGGTCTCCGCGTCGAGGTTGGCCGTTGCGACGAACAGCCGGCGGCCGGCGCGGTGCGCTTCGGCGACCGCCGTGACCAGGGCTTCGTCGACATAGCGCCTGACCAGCAGTGACAGCTGCTCGCTGGGATAGAGGCTGGGCCCGGGCCGGACCGAGGTCAGGGCGAGCAGTTCCGACGCATAACCGCCGGTAAAGGCCTCCTCCAGCCGGGCGTCCCAATCGGAGCCGATGAGGGCGAAGGGCGCCAGCAGCGCGCCGGTGCTCACCCCGGTCACCGTCGTGAAGACCGGGCGGGTCCCTGCCCGCGTCATGCCCACCAGGGCCCCGGCCCCGAAAGCGCCGCCGGCGCCGCCCCCCGACAGGGCCAGCACCTTCACGCCTCCGCGCCCGGCCTCGGCCCCGTTCCGCGGCGGCTCGCCGAGAAACCGCGTCAGGTCGCCGTCGAAGCCGACGAAGCGGACGTCCTCGAATCCGGGCGGCTCCGCGTGTGCGCCCTTGGGCGGCGGGTCAGCCCGGCCGCGCATGGATCACCCGGACGGCATGAAGCGCCCCGTCAGCGCGCGGCCCGTCGACCCGTCTCAATGCACGCTCCCATCGTTCCCCTGGCCCCCACATCCGCGCCGCTGGCAAGCGTGACGTCAAGGCGGGTCTTTTTCGGCCGTTTCCAGGAAGGCGCACAGCAGGGCGGCGTTGGTGGCCGAGGCGCTGCCCGGGGCCTCGACCATCCACGCCGCTTCCGGCGTCTTTTCGGTGCTCGGCATGCCGGTGAGGTTGTTGCCGGAGTAGAGCTCGAAGGCGAGCTGGCGGTAGAGCCCGCGCGTGCAGTCGAACTCCGTCAGGATGCGGGCTGAACGGATCTCCACGTCCTTCACCACGGCGGCGCGAAAATTCTCGAACCGCAGCCAGACCAGCAGCTGGCGCGGCCCGGTCATGTCGACTTCGTTGGTGGAGATGAACGAAAGCGCATTGGCGTTGTAGCCGGTCTGCAGGTAGTCGCCGACGACGATGTAGGCCTTCACCCAACTGTCGATGTCCCCGGCGTCATAGCTGCGCGGCGGCGGCGGGGCGGCGAACCAGTCCGGCGCGACGGCCCCCGTGAACAGGGCCGCC
>DAICXL010000114.1:6936-7227 GCA_027312185.1 Caulobacterales bacterium
ATCGCGGCGAGCCGCATCGCGTTACGTGCGAAAGCCCGCACCGTCCCGCCTCTCCGGCGTCGCTCAGAACACCGCCGTCACGCCGACATCGACGGTGCGATAACCGCCCGGCAGGTCCGGGTTCGTCCTGAGCAGGCCGTCCGGAGCGGTGATTTCCGGCGTCTGCCGCCCGAAGGCCGCGTTCGGTCCCAGGCCCACCGCCAGGGGCGGATCGCGCGCGTCCTCGGCGGTGAAGTCAGGAGCGGTAAGCGGCGCGGCTGCGGTGCTCGCGACCACCCGTCCCTGCGCCTC
>DAICXL010000115.1:0-7094 GCA_027312185.1 Caulobacterales bacterium
CTCGCAGCGGGGAATTCCTCGCCCAGCAAGAGGTTGTGACACCATGACCAAAGCCGAACTGGTGGCCGCCATCGCCGAGAAGTCGGGTCTCAACCGCACCCAGGCGAAAGACGCCCTCGAAGCCTTCGTTGGTACCGTGACCCAGTCCGTGAAGGGCGGGAAGGAAGTCCGCATCGTGGGCTTCGGCAGCTTCGTGCCGGTCGAGCGCCCGGCGGGCCTGGCCCGAAATCCGCGTACCGGCGCTCAGGTCAGCCGCGAGGCGTCCCGCACCGTGCGCTTCCGCCCGGGCGAGGCGCTGAAAGGCGCGCTGAACTGATCAGGTTTCCTTCTCCCCTTGGGGGAGAAGGTGTCGGCGCCAGCCGACGGATGAGGGGTGTCGACGCGAAGCGTCGAAGCGATCCTCCGCGACCGTCGGCGCGGCCCCTCATCCGTCTCGCTTCGCGAGCCACCTTCTCCCCCGAGGGCGAGAAGGGCGACAGTGGAGCAGGCGCTTGCCTGCCGGTTTCCCTGCGCTAGAAGTCACCACGCGGGCGGCTAGCTCAGCTGGTTAGAGCATCTCGTTTACACCGAGAGGGTCGGGGGTTCGAATCCCTCGCCGCCCACCAGCCTTCGCCAGGTTGCGCTATGGCTCGGCGAGCCGGCGCCCGGCGCAGGCGGGCCCCATCCAGAGCCTGGACGAGGCCGCCGCAGCCCCGCTACTTCATCCGCGCCGCCTGGACGGAGATCTCGACCAGGGTGGTGGGGCCGCCGAGGGCCGCGACCTGCACGGTCACCCGCGCCGGCTTGTTCGCCTGGTCGGCCGTGCCGAAATACTGGCGGTAGGCCTCGTTCATGCCGGCCGAATCCATGCGGCCCTCGTTGGCGGGAACGCCGACAAGGTAGACGTTCATCATGGTCACGTCGGCGAAGGTCAGGCCCTCGCCGGCCAGGGCCGCCTTCAGCTTGTCGAGCACCACGATGGTCTGGGCCTTGGTGTCCATCGAGGCGGGGATCGGCTGCCCGCCGCCGCCCGCCGTCATCCCGGCCACATAGACGATGCCGGCGCCGGGCGGCACCGAGACCACCGACGAGATGCCGGAGGTGGCCGGGCCGACGCGCTTGACCTGGGCCGAGGCCAGGTTGGGGGCGGCGCCGGCCGCCAGGGCCAGGGCGGCGGAGACGAGGAGGGCGGTCTTCAGCATTGGAGGTTTTCTCTCTGGTTGGTGGATGGCGCCGACCCTAGCGGCCGGGCGCGCCCCGGCGCGGCGGCTCGGCCCTGCGGGGCCGGATCGGCCGCCGATGCCGCCCGTGGGGCGCCGGCGGGCGCCCGGGCGCCGCCAGACTAGGCGGCCTCGCCGCGCAGGGTGGGGTGACGCAGGGCGAAGACGGTCAGTCCGCCCAGGATCAGGGCGGCGAGGACGTAAGGGGCCGGGTGGAGCCACTGGTAGAGCAGGATGCCGATGACGGGTGCGAACAGGTTGGTGACCCCCGTGCTGGCGGTCAGGGCCCCGGCGGCCCGCGCCTGTTCGCTGGGGTGCACCGACAGGGACGCGCCGGCGGTGAAACCGGGCCGGAACATGCCGACGCCGATGCAGGCCACCGCATAGCCGGCGACCACCAGGGGAAAGGTCGGCGCGAAGGCGACCAGCAGGCCGCCGGCCGCCGCGGCCGCGGGTCCGATCCGCATCAGCTGGCGCGGGGTCAGCCGGAACATCTGGATGAAGCCCCACTGGGCCAGCAGGGTCCCCAGCGCGCCGGCCATCATCGCCACGGCGGTATAGCCCTGGGCCTGCAGCGGCGGCATCTGCATGCGGTCGATGATCATGAAGCCCAGAACCTGGCTCATCATCGACTGGCAGCTGACGGCCAGGAAGCCGAACACCAGGAACGGCGCCAGCCGGCGGTCGAACCACAGGTTCTTCGGCTTGGCGGGCGCCGCCTCGCCTGCGTCTAGGATGCGGGCCGGCTGGGGCGGCGTCTGGGGCAGGACGCGGGCGGCGATCACCACCATGACCATGCCGGCGATCCCGAAGGCGAACAGGGGGCCGGCCAGGCCGACGAAGGGCAGGACGAACAGGGGGGCCACCGCCGGCCCGATGATGGTGCCGAGGCCGAAGGCGCCGGCCAGCAGCGACACCGCCCGCGTGCGATCGGCCCGCGAGGTCCGGTGGGCCACGAAGGCCTGGGTGGCCGGCGGGGCGGCCGCGCCGATCAGGCCGAACAGGGCCCGCGACAGCAGCAGCATGACGAACACCGCCGTCGGCCCGATCCAGCGGTGCGACCCGAGCAGCACGGCCAGCCCGCACAGCAGCATCGAAGCGCCCAGGGCCAGTTCGCCCATGAGGATCAGCGGCTTCTGGCCCCGACGGTCGGCCTCCCGCGCCCAGAAGGGCGAGCTGACCGCCCACAGCAGGGAGGACAGGGCGAAGATGCTCACCATCTCCACGTCGGGAATGCCGACCTCGCGGGCGATGGCGGGCAGGACCGACTGCATGCCGGTCAGGCCGATGGCGCCGGTGGCGGACACGGAGAACAGGCTGGCGAAGACTCGCCGGGGCAGGGTCGGCTGGGATGGGGTCACGCGGCGAGCCTAGATCACGCCGGCGAGTCTGCGGGCGCCGCGTCGCCGCACCCCGCGGCGGACCGCGCCGGCGCCTGCCCCCTGCACAAACCCGGGGGCGCATCGCCCGGATCATTGACGATCAGGCCCGCAATGGGCGAATCCTCGCTCATGTCCCGCGTCGGCCCCTGCGCCCTCCACCCTGCCGTGTCGCCGACAGGGTCAGCGCTTCCGGGCGCCCCGCTTGAGTAGTCGTTACGGCCTGCAGATCCGCAGTCCGGACGCTGGCGACGCCCCTGGCCTTTCGGAATTGCTCGAGGTCCCCGTCCCCGCGGAGCGGATAGACGCTCTTCGCCAGGACAAGGGCGTGATCCTGATCGCCGTGGAATGGGGTCCGCCCAGCGGCGTGATCGTGGTCCACTGGCGGCCGACCCTCACCGACGCCCGCCCGGTCGCCGAGGCGAGCCTGCTGCTGGTGGCGCCGGCCGATCGGCGGCGGGGGATCGGCCGCATGCTGCTCAAGGCCGCCGCCCAGGCGGCGAGGAGCGCTGGCTGCGACGTGCTGCGGCTCGTCGCCCCGCCGGATCAGCCGGAGCTGCAGGCCTTCTGCCGGGCCACCGGCTTCTCCGAGACGGGCTCGCTCTTCGTCCGCCCCCTGCGCAAGAAGGTCTAGGCGCGGTAGTCCGCGAAGAAGGCCCGCACGTCGTCCATCAGCAGGGCGGGCTGCTCCAGGGCCGCGAAGTGGCCGCCGCGGGGCATGTCGGTCCAGCGCACCACGTTTAAGCGGGTCTCGACCCAGGCGCGCGGGGTCTTGAACGGCTCCTTCGGGAAGGCGGCCACGGCGGTCGGGACCTTCGACGGCGGGGCGGGGGAGGGCGGCTCGTTGGCGGAGTCGTAATAGAGCCGCGCCGCGCTCGGGGCGCTGTTGGTCAACCAGTAGAACATCAGGTTGGTGAGCAGGACGTCGCGGGGGATGGCGCGCTCGACCTCGCCGTCGCAGTCGCTCCAGGCCCGGAACTTCTCGACGATCCAGGCCGCGAGGCCGGCGGGGGAGTCCGCCTGGGCCACGGTCAGGCTGTCGGGCTTGGTGGCCTGGATCTGCCGATAGCCGAGTTCGCTGGCCGGGGTGTCCGGCCGCTGGCCCGGCGGGATGACGTAGGGCAGGTTGGTATGGAAGGCCCGCACCCGCTCAGGAAAGAGCTGGGCCATGCGGCCGCCGACGAAGAAGCCGATGTCGCCGCCCTGCACCCCATAGGATCGATAGCCCAGCCGCTCCGTCATCAGCCGGTCGAAGGCGGCGGCGATGCGGGAAAAGCCCCAGCCCTTCTCCTTCGGCTTGCCGGAGAAGCCGAAGCCCGGATGGGCCGGCACGATCAGGTCGAAGGACGGCGCGTCGGGGGCGCCGTGGCCGGCCGGGTCGCTGAGGGGCCCCAGCAGCTCCAGGAACTCGAAGTTCGATCCCGGCCAGCCGTGCAGCATCAGTAGCGGGATGGGGTTCCGGCCTGTGCCCCGGACGTGCCAGAAGTGGATGTCGACCCCGTCGATCTCGGTGAGGCCTTGCGAAAAGGCGTTCAGCCGCGTCTCGGCGGCGCGCCAGTCGTAGTTGGTGCGCCAGTGGTCGGAAAGCCGGCGGATGTAGCCGACGTCGGCCCCGTAGTCCCACCCGGACCCGGGCACGGCTTGCGGCCACCGGGTGCGGGCCAGCCGGTTCTGCAGATCCACCAGGTCGCTTTCGGGGATGGCGATCCTGAACGGCCTGACCGCGCCGCCCGTCTGGGCGTGCGCGCCCGTGGCCGCGACCGCCCCTATGGCCGCCGCCGCTTGCAGCACCTCACGCCGGTTCGCCATCGCCTTTAAACTCCGCTCATCCCGCGGGGAGCGGGGAATGGATACTAGCTCACCCGCACCTCGGCCTGCCCATCCACGAGATGGCCCACCACGGCGGCCATGGCGAACCCGCGCTGGCGGATCAGGTCGAGCACCGCCGGGACCTCGGCCGGATCGACGGCGACCAGCAGTCCGCCGCTGGTCTGGGGGTCGGTGAGGAGGTCGCGGCGCCAGTCGGCGAGGCCGTCCGGGATACGCACGTCATGGCCATAGCTGGCCCAGTTGCGGGCGGACGCCCCGGTGCGCACGCCAGCGCGGGCCAGGTCCTCCACCCCGTCGAGCAGGTGAGGGGCGCTGGCGTCCAGCTCTGCCGCCAGCCGTGATCCCCGGCACATCTCGAGCAGGTGCCCGAGCAGGCCAAAGCCGGTGACGTCGGTCATGGCGTGGACGCCGTGCGTCTGCGCCAGCTCGGCGCCGACGGCGTTGAGCTGGGTGGTCGAGGCGATCATGGCGGCGTAGCCGTCCGAGCCCAGCCGCTCCTGCTTGAAGGCGGCGCTCAGCACGCCCACCCCGAGCGGCTTGGTCAGGATCAGCACGTCGCCGGCCCGGGCGGTGCGGTTGGTGAGGACCCGGTCGGGATGGACCAGCCCCAGGGCCACCAGGCCGTAGATCGGCTCGACCGAATCGATGGAGTGGCCTCCCGCGATCGGCACGCCCGCCGCCGCGCAGACCGAGGCCCCGCCGGCGAGGATCTGGCCGATGGTCTCCACCGGCAGCTTGCCGACCGGCATGCCGACGATGGCCAGGGCGAAGATCGGCTTGGCGCCCATGGCGTAGACGTCGGAGAGGGCGTTGGTGGCGGCGATGCGCCCAAACTCGAACGGATCGTCGACCACCGGCATGAAGAAGTCGGTGGTGGCCACCAGCGCCTGTTCGTCGTTCAGGCGCCAGACCGCGGCGTCGTCGGAGGTCTCGGTCCCGACCAGCAGGTTGGGGAAGGCCGCCGCCGCCGGCACGCTGCGCAGGATGTCCTGCAAGACAGCGGGGGCCAGCTTGCAGCCGCAGCCGCCGCCATGGGCCAGGGAGGTCAGGCGGAGAGTCGTGTCGAAGTCGGGAAGCGTCATCGGTTGACTATAAGGGGCCGCGCCTGCGAAGGGCAGGCATGTCGGCCATCGAGACCATCGACACTGTCGACGCCCAGAGCCTGGCCCGGTTCGACGCCGTGATCGACGTGCGCAGTCCCAGCGAGTTCGCCGAGGACCACGCGCCGGGCGCCGTCAACCTGCCGGTGCTCGACGACGAGGAGCGGGCGCGGGTCGGGACGATCTATGTGCAGGAGTCGCCGTTCCTGGCCCGCCGCCTCGGCGCGGCCCTGGTCGCCCGCAATATCGCCAGGCACCTGGAGACCGCGCTGGCCGACAAGGAAAAGAGCTTTCGGCCCCTGGTCTATTGCTGGCGCGGCGGCCAGCGCTCCAACGCCATGGCCACCATCCTGTCCCAGGTCGGCTGGCGGGCGGGCCTGGTGGCGGGGGGCTACAAGACCTACCGCCGCCGGGTTGTGTCCGAGCTCTACGACGCCGTCCTGCCGCATCGCCTGATCCTGCTCGACGGCGACACCGGCAGCGGCAAGACCGACATCCTGAAGCTGGCCGCGATCAGGGGCGTCCAGGTCGTCGACCTGGAAGGGCTGGCGGCCCACCGCGGCTCCCTGTTCGGCGGCATTCCCGGCACGCCTCAGCCCAGCCAGAAGATGTTCGAGAGCCGGCTGCTCGCCGCCTTCGAGGGGCTCGACCCATCGCGTCCGGTGCTGGTCGAGGCCGAGTCCAGCAAGATCGGGGAGCGGTTCGTGCCGCCGGCCGTCTGGGCGGCGATGGCGACGGCCCCGCGCATTGAGCTGCAGGCCTCGGCCGCCGAGCGCGCCGCCTATCTGGTGCGGGTCTACGCCGACATGGTCGCCGATCCGGCCGAGACGGATCGCCTGCTGCAGCGCCTGCCCCGCACCATGGCCCGCGTCCATATCGAGACGTGGCGGGCCCAGGCTGCGGCTGGCGAATTCGCCGCCCTGGCCGAGGGCCTGCTGACCGAGCACTACGACCCCGCCTACCGCCGCTCCACCCGCGACGAGGCCAGGCCGCAGCTTGGCGCTGTGACCTTGCCGAGCCTGGACGAGCCGAACCTCGCCGTCGCCGCCGACCGTGTCGCCGCGCTGATAGGGTCTGCGCCCTAAGGGCGGTGCTCGACCAGATCGAGGATGCGCCGCCGCTGGCGGATGCGGGCCGCGTCGATGAGCATGCGCCCCGCCCAGCGATAGACGTTCTGCTCGCGCACCTGCTGGCGCATCAGCCGCATCCGCTCCCGCTGCTCCTGCTCGGGCATGTGCAGGGCCATGTCGAGGGCGTCGGCCATCTCGTGCCCATCGTAGGGGTTGACGATCAGGGCCTCGGACATCTCCCGGGAGGCGCCGGTGAAACTCGACAGGATGAGCACGCCCTGGTCGTCGTCGCGCGAGGCGACGAACTCCTTGGCGACCAGGTTCATCCCGTCGTGCAGGCTGCTGACGATGCACAGGTCGGCGGCGCGGAAGAGTTCGAACACCTCGGTCGGCTCATGGTGGCGGATCAGCAGCCGGATCGGCTGGTAGGCCCCAATGAAATCTTCCGACCACTGCCCGTTTGACTCATACCGGGCGACATGAATTTGCGTCCCATCATCAACCCCACCAGCCACC
>DAICXL010000116.1:0-7080 GCA_027312185.1 Caulobacterales bacterium
ATCGCCGGCCCCGGCAAGGTGGTGGTCAAGGCCGAGGACGGCTCCGAGACCACGCACGAGACCCGCAACATCGTCATCGCCACCGGCTCCGAGCCGTCGTCCCTGCCCGGCGTGACGGTCGACCAGAAGCGCATCGTCGACTCCACGGGCGCCCTGGAGCTGGCCACGGTGCCGAAAAAGCTGATCGTCATCGGCGCCGGCATCATCGGCCTGGAGCTCGGTTCGGTGTGGCGCCGCCTGGGCGCCGAGGTGACGGTGGTCGAATATCTGGACCGCACCATCCCGGGCGCGGACGGCGAGATCGCCACCGCCTTCCAGAAGGCCCTGACCAAGCAGGGCGTCATCTTCCGCCTGTCGTCCAAGGTCACCGGGGCCAAGGCGACCAAAGGCGGCGTCTCCCTGACCTTCGAGCCCGTCGCGGGCGGTCCGGCCGAGACCCTGGAGGCGGATGTGGTGCTGCTGGCCGTGGGCCGGCGCCCCTATACCGAGGGGGTCGGGCTGGAGACGGTAGGCGTCGTTCCCGACAAGCGCGGCATGATCGCCACCGACCACTACAAGACCTCGGCCCCCGGCGTCTGGGCCATCGGCGACGTCACCAGCGGCCCCATGCTCGCCCACAAGGCCGAGGACGAGGGGGTGGCCTGTATCGAGTTGATCGCCGGCAAGGCGGGCCACGTGAACTACGACGTGATCCCGGGCGTCATCTACACCTATCCGGAGGTCGCCTGGGTCGGGAAGACCGAGGAGGAGCTGAAGGCCGCGGGCGTCGCCTACAAGGTCGGCAAGTTCCCGTTCTCGGCCAATGCCCGGGCCAAGGTGAACCACGAGGCCGAGGGTTTCGTGAAGGTGCTGGCCGACGCCAAGACCGATAAGATCCTGGGCGCCCACATGATGGGCCCGCAGGTCGGCGAGATGATCGGCGAGTACTGCGTGGCCATGGAGTTCGGCGCGGCGTCCGAAGACGTCGCCCGCACCTGCCACCCCCATCCCACCCGCTCGGAAGCCCTGCGCCAGGCGGCCATGGGGGTCGAGGGCTGGACGATGCAGGCCTAGGGCGCCCCTGCGTTCTGCGTCCTTCGAGACGCCGGATTTCATCCGGCTCCTCAGGATGACGAGCGTAGGTGGATTGCAGAACCTGCGTCAGGCTGAGGAGCGCGAGGAACTCGCGCGTCTCGAAGCCCGCAACGCGCATTAACTTGTCGCGGTCCGCGCGCTAGTCTGCCCCATCAGGGGAGGCGTCCATGCCGACGGCGGTGATTCTGGCGCTACTGGCGCTCGCGGGGTTCGTTCTGCTGCGGGCGATCCGGATCGTGCCCCAGGGCTACGAGTTCACCATCGAGCGGTTCGGCCGCTACACGCGCACCATCCGGCCCGGCATCACCATCCTGACCCCGTTCGTCGAAACGGTGGGCCGCAAGATCAACATGATGGAGCAGGTTCTGGACGTGCCCTCGCAGGAGGTCATTACCAAGGACAACGTGGGCGTGAAGGTCGACGCCATCGTCTTCATCCAGGTGATGGACGCCGCCGCCGCGGCCTACCGCATCACCGATCTCGCCACCGCCATCACCCAGCTGACCATGACCAACCTGCGCACCGTGGTCGGCTCGATGGAGCTCGACGCGGTGCTGGCCGAGCGGGACCTGATCAATTCGCGCCTGCTGAGCGTGATCGACGCCGCCACCGGCCCCTGGGGGGTGAAGGTAGCCCGCATCGAGATCAAGGATCTGCTGCCCCCGCCGGACATCACCAACGCCATGGCCCGCCAGATGAAGGCCGAGCGCGAGCGCCGGGCCGTGATCACCGAGGCGGACGGCGAGAAACAGTCCCAGATCGCCCGCGCCGAGGGCTCCAAACAGGCGGCCGTGCTGGAGGCCGAGGGCCGCAAGGAGGCCGCCTTCCGCGACGCCGAGGCCCGAGAGCGCTCGGCCGAAGCCGAGGCCACCGCCACCCGGGTGGTGTCCGAGGCCATCGACGCCGGCAACGTCAACGCCATCAACTACTTCGTGGCCCAGAAGTACGTCGACGCCTTCGCCAAGCTGGCCGCTTCGCCGCAGCAGAAGACGGTGATCGTGCCGGCCGAGATGAGCGCCCTGGTCGGTTCGCTGGCCGGGGTGGGCGAGCTGATGAAGTCGATCCAGAAGGACGGCCCCGCGCCGCCGCAGCCGCCGCCGCGCCCCTCGGCGCGGGGCGTGCCGCCCCTGGCCCCATGAGCCGATGGACCTGATCGCCGTCTATACCGAGCACGCCTTCTGGTGGTGGGCCGCCGCCGCCGCGGCCCTGTTGGCGGCCGAGGTCGCGATCGGGACCAGCCACCTCTTGTGGCCGACGGCGTCCGCCGCCGTGGTTGGCGTGCTGCTGCTGTTCGGCCTGAAGCTGCCGCCGGGGGCGGATCTGGCCCTCTTCGCCGTCCTCACCATCGTTTCGACCCTGGCGGCGCGGCGCTACATCAAGCGTCCCGAGCTGACCGGGCCCGACATCAACGACCCGAACCACCGGCTCGCCGGCCAGCATGGCGAGGCCGTGGCCGGCTTTTCCCGCGGCCAGGGGCGGGTGTTCGTCGACGGCAAGGAATGGGCGGCCGAGGCCGACGCGGACGCGGCCCTGCGCAAGGGCGACCGGGTCGAGGTGACGGCGGTCCTGGACGGCGGCCGGCTGAAGGTCCGGCCGGTCTGAACCTGTGCGCTCCGGGAGCGTTTGGGCCCGATGGATGACAGCGATCTCGATCCCCCCGCCTTCCGCGCCTTCCTCCGTTCGCAGGAGGGTGGACCGGGGGAGACCTTGGCCGAAACCCGCGAGCGCCTCGACAGCCGAGGTCTGGCCATTGCGCTGCCCGAGGGCTGTAGCGTGGCGCCGACGGATGCGGGCGGGGTGCCCGCCGAGGGCCTGACCCCCGCCAGCGCCCGGGACGGCCGGTTGCTGATCTTCTTCCATGGCGGCGGCTATCACGTCGGCAGCCCGGCTTTCGTCCGGCACTACGTCGCCCGCCTGGCCGAAGCCGCCTGCACCCCCGCTCTCGTGCCGCAATACCGACTGGCGCCCGAGCATCCGTTTCCGGCAGCGGTGGAGGACGCGGTGGCCGTCTATCGCTGGGCGCTCGACCGGCTGCCGGCGGACCGCATCGTCGTGGCCGGCAATTCGGCCGGCGGCGGCCTGGCCGCCTCTCTCACCCAGGCCATCCGTAGCGAAGGCCTGCCGCAGCCGGGCGCGCTCTATCTGGTCAGCCCGTGGGTGGATTTGGCCGAGGGCGGCGCGTCCTACGCTCTCAAGGCCGAGAGCGACATCTACTGCTCGGTCCCGGGCCTGGAGGAAAGCCGCAAGTCCTATCTCGCGGCGGCCGAACCCCGTGACCCCCGGGCCTCCGCCCTGTTCGGCGACCTCGCCGGCCTGCCGCCCCTGATGATCCACGTCGGCTCAGAGGAGGTGCTGCTGTCTGACGCGGTCAGCCTGGCCGAGCGCGCCGCCATGGCCAAGGTCGAGGTGCGTCTCGAGGTGTTCCCCGAGATGCTGCACGACTTCCCGCTGTTCCACCCGCAACTGGCCGCGGCCCGCCGCGCCATCGCGGAAGCCGGGGCGTGGATCGGCGACCGGCTGAGCTGAGGCCGCTTCAAGCCCGCGGGTGCGACGCTGCGTAGGCGCTGAGCAGGGCCTCGGCGTCGACCGCCGTATATTTCTGGGTGGTCGACAGGGAGGCGTGGCCGAGCAGCTCCTGGATGGTGCGCAGGTCGGCGCCCGCGCCCAGCAGATGGGTGGCGAAGGCATGTCTCAAGGCGTGCGGCGTGGCGCTGTCGGGCAGGCCCAGGCGGCCGCGCAGGGTCTGCATCAGGGCCTGGACGTGACGCGGGGTCAGGGCGCCGCCGCGCTTGGCGCGAAACAGCGGCGCTTGCGGATCGGGCGGGAACGGGCACAGGGCGACATAGGCGTCCACGGCGCTGCGCACGGCCGGCAGCACCGGGGCGATGCGCGTCTTCTTGCCCTTGCCAAGCACCCGCAGGCTGTCGCCAAGGGGCGCATCGGCGCGCGTCAGCGACAACGCTTCCGAGATCCGCAGGCCGCAGCCGTAGAGCAGGGTCAGCACCGCCGCGTCGCGGGCGGCCTCCCACGGGTCGCGGTCCGGGTCGTCGGCCTCCTCGATCAGGCCGAAGGCGTGGTCGATCGACACCGGGCGGGGCAGGGACGGCTTGATCTTAGGCCCCCGCACCATGGCGACGGCGGTGTTGCGCACCCCCAGCCGACGGTCGAGCCAGCCATAGAAGGCGCGAATCGACGACAGGCTCTGGCTGAGCGAGCGGGGAGACAGGGGACGGTCGCCCTGGCGGCGGCTGGCCAGATAGGCGCGCAGATCGGCGGCGGCGACGTCGCCGAGGGAGGCGACGGTCGGCGCGGCGCCCATGTGGCCGGTCAGAAAGGCCAGGAAGGCGCGCAGGTTGGCGCCATAGGACTCGACGGTGCGCGGAGAGGCGCGCCGCTCATGCGTGAGGTAGTGCAGCCAGTCGAGAAGGGCGGCCTCAGCCGCTACAGCGGCGGCCATCGCTCGGCGGTGCGTTCGACGACGCGGGCGAGGAAGGCGACGAGCTCGGCGCCCATGTCCGGGGTGAAGCCGTCGATGTCCGACGAGCCGAAGGCGAGCACCGCCGTGCGGGCCGGCGACCACACCGCCATGCGCACCACCGCGGCGCTGCGCACGTCCAAGGCCGCTTCGCCGAACAGTTCGGCAGCGCCGGCACAGGGGCCCATGCGGGCGAGGCCGGAGCCCAGCAGCATGTCGAGCAGTCCGGTGGGCACGCTGCGCCAGCCGAAGGGGGCGGGGCCGGGACCCTCGACGCAGATGGAGCCGCAGGCGACGCCGAAGCGGCTGCGGGCGCCTTCGTTGACCCGGCGGGCCAGGTCGGCGTTGTTACGGGATTCCAGAAGGTCCACGGCCATGGCGTGGGTCTGGGCCTGGGCGGCGAAATTGGCCCGGGCCACCGCCTCGATCTCCTGGCGGGCCGTCATCTCCCGGGTGCGCGCCGCCTCGAGGCGGGTGAGGGCGGCGGGACCAAACTCGACCACGTTCGCGTGGTCGAGCTTCAGGCCGAGGGCCTGCAACAGGGTGTCGTCTTCACGCAACCGGTCCGGCTGGGCCAGGATGCTGGCCCGTATGGCCGTCCAGTCGACTTCGGTCTCGCTGGCCGCGCTCATGGATCCCCCCCCGAGCCTTCAGGGTCAGATGGGATCATCTGACCCGACAAAAAGGCTCTACCCCTTAATCCGTAGAGCGCGCCCGGGCGGCGAACCTTCGCCTGACGCGCTCTAGAGGATGGACTGGCCCGTCTTGGCCCAGTCGCTGACGAACGTTTCAAGACCCTTTTCGGTTAACGGGTGCTTGATCAGGTCGCGGAAAACCGCGGGCGGGATGGTGGCGCAGTCGGCGCCGGCCAGGGCCGCCTGCTTCACATGCGCCGAATTGCGGATCGAGGCGGCCAGGATGGCGGTGTCGTAATCATGGGCGTCATAGACGGCGCGGATCTCGTGGATCAGCTCCATGCCGTCGAAACCGTAGTCGTCCAGGCGGCCGATGAAGGGCGAGATGTAGGTCGCCCCCGCCTTGGCGGCGAGCAGGGCCTGCACCGCGGTGAAGCACAGGGTGACGTTGGTCTGGATCGACTGGTCGGTCAGGGCCCGGCAGGCGGTCAGGCCGTCCCAGGTCAGGGGCAGCTTGACCACGACGTTGTTGGCGATCTTGGCCAGTTTCTCGCCCTCGGCGATCATGGTCTTGGCGTCGACAGCGGCGACCTCGGCCGAGATGGGACCGGGGATCAGGGCCGAGATCTCGGCGATGGTCTCCAGGAAGTTGCGGCCCGACTTGGCGATCAGCGACGGATTGGTGGTGACCCCGTCGACCAGCCCTGTGGCGTTGAGCTCGCGCAGGACGGCGATCTCGGCGGTGTCGATGAAGATTTGCATGGTGGGTCCTTTTGAGGGGTTTTAGCCCCCCGCACTTCTCCCGTCATCCATCCGGGCGATGGCGATCCATTTTAGAGGAAGCTGTACGGGTCGACGTCGATGGTCAGCCGGACTGAACCTGGTATCCGCACCCGCGCCCGCCAGGCCCCCAGGAAGCCCTGCAAATCGACGGTGCGGTCGGCGCGGACCAGGAAGCGCTTGCGGCGGCGGCCCCTGATCAGGCCCAGGGGCGCGTCGGCGGGGCCATAGACCTCGACCCCGTCGGCATTGGGGACGGCGGCGGCCAGGGCCTGGCAGAAGGCGTCCAGCGCCGCCGCATCGGGGCTGGAGACGATCAGGGCGGCGAGCCGGCCATAAGGGGGCAGACCGGAAGCTTCGCGCGCCTGCGCCTCCGCGGCTAGGAAGGCGTCGCGGTCCTGGGCCTTGAGGGCCTGCATCACCGCATGTTCGGGGGCGTAGGTCTGGATCAGGGCCCGGCCGGGCCGTTCGGCGCGGCCGGCGCGCCCCGTCGCCTGGGCGAGCAATTGATAGGTGCGCTCGGCCGCGCGCAGGTCGCCGCCGCGCAGGCCGAGGTCGGCGTCGACGACGCCGACAAGGGTCAGGTTGGGGAAGTTGTGGCCCTTGGCCGCCGCCTGGGTGGCCACCAGCACGTCGATCTCGCCCTCGGCCATCCGCGCGACCAGGGCGCGGGCGGAGGCGGCGTCCTGCACCGTGTCGGAGGAGAAGACGGCGATGCGGGCGTCGGGGAGCAGGGCGCGCGCCTCCTCCTCCAGCCGCTCCACCCCCGGGCCGATGGAGACCAGGCTGTCCTTGGCCCCGCAATGGGGACAGGCGGCGGGTTTGGGCATGGACCAGCCGGTCAGATGGCAGACCAGCCGGCCGGAATAGCGGTGCTCGACCAGCCAGGACTGGCTGTCCGGGCTCATCAGCTTCTCGCCGCAGGCCTTGCAGAGCACCAGCGGCGCATAGCCCCGGCGGTTGAGGAACAGCAGCGACTGCTCGCCGGCCGCGAAGGTCTCCACCATGGCCTGCGACAGCACGGGCGAGATCCAGCGGCCGTGCTCCGGCGGGGTCTCGCGCAGGTCGACAAGATCGATGGACGGCAGGACGGCGGCCCCGTGGCGGTTGGTCAGC
>DAICXL010000117.1:0-6838 GCA_027312185.1 Caulobacterales bacterium
GTACTCCTCCAGAGTCTCGCCCTTCCAGGCGAACACGGGGACACCGGCGGGTGCGTCGGGGGTGCCGCCGCCGACCGCCACGGCCGCGGCGGCGTGGTCCTGGGTGGAGAAGATGTTGCACGAGGCCCAGCGAACTTCGGCGCCCAGGGCCTGCAGGGTCTCGATCAGCACCGCCGTCTGGATGGTCATGTGCAGGGAGCCGGCGATCCGCGCGCCCTTCAGGACCTGATCCTTGCCGAACTCGGCGCGCACAGCCATCAGGCCGGGCATCTCCGTCTGGGCGATCTCGATTTCCTTGCGGCCCCAGTCGGCCAAGGAGATGTCCCGGATGATATAGTCGGCCATGGATGTGGTCCCCTGATCCTGCCCACTTTTTGGCAGTGGGCCTGTATAACCGAAAAAAGTGGGCAAGTCAGCGCCGGGGGTGAGCCGAATCCGCGGCCATCCCGGCCGTATTGCTGGACATGAAGGTCGCGGTCACTTTTCCGGCCTTCTCGAACTCCAGGATGATGGGGACGCGAGCCCCTGCGGCGATCGGCGCCTTCACCCCGGTGATCATCAGGTGCAGGCCCCCGGGGGCGAAGGCGACAGTCCCCTTCGCCGGCACGGCCACGGCGTGCTCCATGGTCATGCGCGAGACGCCGTCCACCGTGGTGCTGCGGTGGGTCATGACCATGGCGGCGCAGGCGCAACTGGCGCCGACCAGCCGATCGGGGGCGTCCCCGGTGTTTCGCAGGACCATATAGGCGGCGGTCGTGGGCTGGGCGCCCAGCGAGGCGCGGATCTGCGGCCGTTCGACCACGATGGCGGCGTGGGCGACGGCGGGGAGGGCGAGGAAGAGCCCCGCCAGCGCTGCTCCAAACCGTCGTCCCCCGGCTTGTCCGGGGGATCCAAACCACCTCGAGGGTCGTGTCACTGCCGGCGCCTTCATCGGAAGCCTCGCTTGGGTTCCCCGGACAAGCCGGGGGATGACGGCTTTAGTTGGACCAGAAGCCCACGAGGCGCTTGGTCTCCGCCACCACCGGGTCGGCCACGGCGGCGGCGCGCTCGGCGCCGTCGGCCAGGACCCGGTCGATCTCGGACGGATCGGCCATCAGCCGGCGCATGGTGTCGGTGACCGGCCGCAGGGCCTCGACAGCCACCTCGGCCAGGGCCGGCTTGAAGGCCCCGAAGCCCTGGCCGGCGTACTGGGCCAGGACCGCGGCGTCGGTGGTCCCGGCCAAGGCGGCGTAGATGGCGACGAGATTGGCGACTTCGGGACGTCCGGCCAGCCCCTCGACGGTCTCGGGGATGGGCTCGGGGTCGGTGCGGGCCTTCTTGATCTTGGAGGCGATGGTGTCGACGTCGTCGAGCAGGTTGATGCGCGACTGATCCGACGGGTCCGACTTGGACATCTTGGCCGAGCCGTCGCGCAGGGACATCACCCGCGCGCCAGGGCCCTGGATCAGGGGCTCGGGCAGGGGGAAGAAGCCGGTGGCGGCGAAGTCGTTGTTGAACTTCTGGGCGATGTCGCGGGTCAGTTCCAGATGTTGCTTCTGGTCCTCGCCCACCGGCACCTGCGTCGCCTTGTAGACCAGGATGTCGGCCGCCTGCAGCACGGGGTAGGTGTAGAGCCCGACGCTGGCGCGCTCCTTGTGCTTGCCCGACTTCTCCTTGAACTGGGTCATCCGGTCGAGCCAGCCGAGGCGGGCGACGCAGTTGAAGATCCAGGCCAGCTCGACATGGGCGCGCACGGCCGACTGCGGGAAGATGGTCGCGACCTTGGGGTCCAGGCCGGCGGCGATATAGGCCGCGGCGATCTCGCGGGTCTGGGCGGCGAGCTTGGCGGGGTCCTGCGGCACGGTGATGGCGTGCAGGTCCGCCACGAAGATGAAGGTGTCGGTCTGGTGCTGCAGCCGGGTGAACTTCACCAGGGCGCCGAGATAGTTGCCGAGATGCAGCGAGCCGGAGGACTGGACGCCGGAGAGGACGCGCTGAGGCCCCGCGTAGGCGGGCGTGGGCTGGTCGGTCATGGGATCAGGCTTCTTCAGGAAAGGACGTGCGGGCGGGCGCCCGGGTGAGGGTCGGTCGGCGGGTCAGCGCCATCGCCAGCAGGTGTGCGTCCGGGTAGCCATGGCGCTGGAATAGAGCCGGGGCGGTCAAGTCGCAAGTCAGCGCCGGCGACGCAGGGCCGTCTTGGCCTCGGCGGGCGTGACGCCGCCGAGGGCGAACAGCAGGACCGGATAGGCCAGGGCGCCGGCGAGGGCCACGGCCAGGACCACGATCTCCTTGGCCCCGGGCAGGCCGGCCAAGGGCGCCTCCAGCAGCGCACGGTAGTGCGAGCCCGTCGCCACCAGGGCGCCCATCAGGACGCTGGCCGCCGCGACGCGCACGATCTTGCCCCAGGCCCTGGCCGAGGGCCGCCAGACCTCGGTGCGGGACAGCTTCAGCCCCATCTGCAGCACGGTGATCCACGAGGCGGCGGCGGTGGCGATGGCGATGCCGGGAAAGCCGACGGTGTAGAACAGGAGCACGCCGAGCGCGATGTTCACCCCCACCGAGATCAGCGAATAGACCATGGGGGTCCGCGTATCGCCTCTAGCGAAGAAGGCCGGCTGCAGGATCTTGATCAGCACGAAGGCCGGCACGCCCCAGCCGTAATGGAACAGCAGGGCCGCCGAATTGGCCGCGTCCTGGCTGGTGAAGTTTCCGCGAGCGAAGAGGCCGTCGACGAGGTAGCCGGGCATGCCCATGAGGGCCGCCGCCGCCGGCAGGGTCAGGGCCAGGCCGAACACCACCGCCTGGTCGAGGGAGCCCTGCGTGTCCTCCTTGTCCTTCAGCTGCACCGCCTTGGACAGGCGCGGCAGCAGGGCGACCCCGATGGCCACGCCGACAAGGCTGAGCGGCAGCTGGTAGAAGCGCTCGGCCACGTTCAGCCACACCCGCATGCCGGCGACCTGGCTGGCCAAGGCGGCGGAGATGAACAGGTTGATCTGGGTGGCGCTGGAGGCGATCACCCCGGGGACCATCCGCCTCAGCAGGGCCTTGATGTCGGCGTTCAGCCGCAGGTGGCGCGGATGGATGTGGGCGCCGGCGCGGCGGGCGCCCCACCAGCACAGGGCCGCCTGGCTGACCCCGGCGACCACCACGCCCCAGGAGGCGGCGTAGGCCGCGCCCGTCGGGTCCTTCTGCGGCAGCACCGCCACCAGCATCACCACATTGAGCAGGGTCGGATACAGGCCGTAGACGATGAAGCGGCCTCGCGCCTGCAGGGTCCCGGCGAACAGGGCGGCGATCACCATGCAGGGCAGGTAGGGCATGGTGATCTGGGTCAGGATAACCGCCAGCTTGAACTTGTCCGAGCCGGGCCCGTAGCCGTTGCTGTAGAGGTACATGATCCACGGCATGGCCAGCTGGCACACGACGGTGATGGCGATGGTCAGGGCCGCCATGGTGGCCAGGGCGTCGGCAGCGAACGCGTCGGCGGCCTCCTTGCCGTCGGCGGCCAGGCGCTTGGAATAGTCCGGCACGAAGGAGGCGGCGAAGGCCCCCTCGGCGAACATGCGCCGGAACAGGTTGGGGAAGGTCAGCGCCGTGTAGAAGGCGTCGGCCGCCAGGGTCTGGCTGGCCCCCAGGCGCGCGGTCAGCACCAAGTCGCGGGCCAGGCCCAGGAAGCGGCTGACCAGGGTCAGCCCGGAATAGATGGCGGACGACTTGAGCAGGCCGCCCTTGGGCGACTTGGCGACCGGGGTCGCGGAGGCCGCCTCGGTGGCGGAGACGGCGGCTTCCTGCTTTGACTTGTCGTGGTCGCTCACGAGGCGGCGGTAGACCTGGGGCGGGAGTCGGTCAAGGCGCGACCAGGATGCCCCAGGCCCCTCGTGGCCGGGGGAGGGGGACGGACCAGGGCCTACCGCGCCACGCTGGCCCGGGCCCGCTCCAGTCGCAGGCGGGGCTTGGTCGATTCCGGATCGGTCTCCTGCAGCACGACGGTCAGGGCCAGCTTCAACGCCGCCAGCCGCTTGGGGTCGACTAGCTTCTCGCCTGCTGATCCGGTGACGTAGAAGACGTCGACCGCCCGCTCGCCGTAGTTGTCGACGTGGGCGGACTGGATCGAGACGCCGGCGTCGGCGAGGGTCCGGGTCAAGGCTTCGAGCAGGCCCGGCCGGTCGCGGCCCGACACCTCGATCACGGTGGCGGCGTCGGAAGCCTCGTTATCCACCGCTATGGCCGGGGCGACGGTGAAGGCGGCGGAGCGGCCGAAGTCGGCGGTGCGGCGAACCTCGAACTTCTGCTCCTCGCCGCGGGCGGCGGCCTCGACGGCGCGGGTCAGCCGCTCCAGGGCGTCGGGGTTCGACTCTCCGAAGGCGGCGCCGGAGACGTCCTGCACATAGAAGACGTCGAGGGCGCGCCCGGTCGTCGAGGTGTAGACCTTGGCGCTCACCACATTGGCGCCGAAGCCGGACATGGCCGCGGCCAGATCGGCGAACAGGCCCCGGCGGTCGAGGGCCGCGACGGCGATTTCGGCGGCTTGCCGGTTGGGCTCGACCTGGGAGGCGGCGGCCACCCCGCCCTGGGTGCGGGCCTGGCGGATCAGGGCGTAGTGGAGGGCCTGCTCCTCCTCGGTGAAGCCGGTGAAGTAGGCGTCCTCCATCTCCCGGGCCCACAGGCGCAGCTCGTCGTCGCGCGGGGCGGCCTCGAACAGCTTTTCACGGGCGGCGTCGGCTGCGCCGGTCTGGTGATGGCGGAAGTGGGCGGCCGGGTCGGAGCCGCGCCCGCCGCGGAAGATGGCTTCGGTGGCGCCGTACAACTCGCGCATCAGCTGGCCCTTCCAGCCGTTCCACACCCCCGGCCCCACGGCGCGGATATCGGCGACGGTGAGGACGAGCAGCAGGCGCAGGCGCTCGGGGTTCTCCACCACCTTGGCGAAGGCGGCGACGGTGGCCGGGTCGTTGACGTCGCGCTTCTGGGCGAAGTCGGACATGACCAGGTGGTGGCCGACCAGCCAGGCGACCATCTCGACCCGCTCGCGCTCCAGCCCCAGCCGCTCGCAGGCGGTGCGGGCGGACCGGGCGCCGGCCACTTCCTGGCCCCCGGCCCCGCCCTTGCCGGTGTCATGCAGCAGCATGGCCAGGAACAGGGCTTCCTTGTCAGCGATCAGGGGCATGACCGAGACGGCGAGGGGATGGTCGTCGTTCAGCCGGCCGGCGGCGATGTCCGAGATGACGGCCACGGCGCGCAGGGTGTGCTCGTCCACCGTGTACGAGTGGTACATGTTGAACTGCATCTGGGCGACGATGCGCCCGAACTCCGGCACGTAGCGACCGAGCACCCCCGCCTCGTTCATCAGGGTCAGGGTCTGGTAGGTGTTCTTGCCCCGGGCCAGGATGTCGAGGAACAGCCTGGCCGCCTCGGGATCGCGCCGCAGCTTGGAGGTGATCACGGCCTTGGCCCGGGTGGCCGCCGAGAAGGCGTCCGGATGCAGGTCGAGACCGCGCTGGTCGGCGATCTTGAACATGCGGATCAGATTGACCGGATCGGCCTCGAAGAGTTCGGGCCCCTCGATGTTGAGCCGGCCGGCCTCCTCGATGAAGCCGGGCTCCAGCGGGCGGCGGCTCGGCTTGGCGCGGGGCAGGAAGCGCGAGATGCCGTGGGGCTTCTTGGTCTCCTCCTGCTCCAGCTTGGCGCAGAAGGTGCGGGTCAAGGCGCCGACCTCCTTGGCGATCAGGAAATAGCGCCGCATGAAGCGCTCGACCGCCGGCGCGTCACCCCGGTCGCCATATCCCATGCGGGCGCCGACCACGGGCTGCAGGTCGAAGGACAGGCGCTCCTCGGCCCGGCCGGTGGCGAAATGCAGGTGCGAGCGCACCGCCCACAGGAAGTCGAAGGCCTTGAGGAAGGTGCGCACCTCCGTCGGGGTGAACTCCTCCAGCCGCACGATCTCGGACGGCGTCTCGGACGGGTGCAGGTACTGGGCGATCCAGAACAGGGTGTTGAGGTCGCGCAGGGCGCCCTTGCCTTCCTTGACGTTGGGCTCGACCAGATAGCGTGAGGCGCCGGCCCGGGCGTGGCGCTCGTCCCGCTCCTTCAGCTTGGCGGCGACGAACTCGGCCCCTGTGCCCTCGGCCACTTCCTTGCGGTAGCGGCGGCGCAGGTCCGCCGACAGGTTCTGGTCGCCGGCCAGATGGCGGGCCTCCAGGATGGCGGTGCGGATGGTGTAGTCCTCGCGGGACAGCTTCACGCACTCGTCGATGGTGCGCGAAGCGTGGCCGACTTTGAAGCCGAGGTCCCACAGGGCGTAGAGCATGTATTCGATCACGCTCTCGGCGTGGGCGGTCTGCTTGTAGGGCCGCACGAACAGCAGATCGATGTCGGAGAAGGGGGCCAGGGCGCCGCGGCCGTAACCGCCCACCGCCATCACCGCCAGCCGCTCGCCCTCGGTCGGGTTGCGGGCCCGGATCATGTGCACGGTGGTGAAGTCGTAGAGGGCCGAGACCACCTCGTCGGTGACGCTGGACAGCAGCCGCGCCGTCTCGATGCCGCCGGCGCCGGCCTCAAGCCGCTCCTTGGCCACCATGCGGCCGCGGAACAGGGCCTGGCGCAGAACCTCAAGCGCCCGGCTGCGCTGCTCGATTTCCGAGCCGATGGCGTCCAGGGCCGCGGCCGTCAGCTGCACGCGCAGTCTGTCGCCGTCGACGACGTGTTCGATACGGGTGGGACGCAAGCGGGAGGACATGGGTTTTCCTGGGCCTCTTTCCCTTAGTTAGTCGCGGGCGGGCCGAATGACAAAGGCGGCAGGCTAGGCCAAATCCCTTAAGCGGCGGCGCCCAATGTTTGAGCGGCGTCTCAGCTCAGTCCCTTG
>DAICXL010000118.1:0-6545 GCA_027312185.1 Caulobacterales bacterium
CGTACCACTGGGGCACCTTCTGCACATGCTCGCGGCCGACCAGGTACTGGCGGATGAAATTGTCGCCCAGGCCGGAGATCAGCTGCATCTGGGACGCGCTGTTGATCAGCTGGAAGGTCCCGCCGCCCGAGGACCAAGACCACCACCGCACCAGCCCCTCGGGATAGCAGAAGGTGGCGCTCCACTGGTGCGAGTTGCTGACGCTCTCGTGGTAAAGCTGCTGCACATAGCGCTGCCGGTACTTGGGCGTCAGCAGCGACAGGATCGTCGGGGTCTGGTTGATCCCCATCCAGTGCCAGCGCTCGCCCTGCCAGCGCGGGCCGCCGCCGGCGCCCGGCGACGGATAGACCCAGTCCTCGCCGCGCACCCCCGGCCAGTCGCTAGCGTTCATGTCGCGGGCGTAGAAGCCGTCCCACTCGGGCGTCGTCGCCCGGTTGTACTGGGTCGGCCCGCCCCGCTGCTTGGCCTGGGCCATCAGGGCGTCATAGTGCGCCTTGGCGGTCTTGTGCGGGTAGGGGCTGACGATCTTGTCCCGGGGATAGTCGAGCTTGCAGTCGCCCCACGCCGCCGACTGCGGCGGATTGGGGCCCATCTTGCCGCTTTCCCAGATCGATTCGGTCAGCACCCGCGGGTTCTGGCAGCGCCAGTAGCGCGGGTCCGACCACAGGGCCTCGTCCTTGTAGAAGTTCCTGGTGGTGAACAGGTCGACGGCCAGGGGCTGCACCCCGGCCGGCGGCCCGAACTTGATTGGCGGCCGCGCCACCGGCGTGCCGTCCACCCCGGCCTGCACGGTCCAGCCGGCCGGCACGTCGGCGGGCGAGGTCACGGCGGACCCGGGCGCCTGGGCCGCCTCGGCCGGCAGGCCGCCGAGGCTGCAGGCCGCCGCGACAAGGGCGGCGATCGTCCACGACGGCGCGGCGGGTTTGGACGGCATCGGCGGCTCCCTGTGTGCTGGCCCGCTCTGCGGCAGGTCAGCGACGACTGTGCCTGCGACGCGATTGGTTGACAACGCACCGTCGGCCGCCGGGCCGAGCTTATGGGGCTTGCGTGACCCGGGCGCTGGTGATGGCGCCGTCCGAACGGCCCTTGAGATAGGCGTACAGGTTGTCGAGGCTCGAGGCGACCGCGGGGTTCTCGCCGAAGGCCGGCATGCCCTTGTCCAGCCGGCCATCGTGGACCACCGCCTTGAACTCGTCCTTGCTGAGCACCTTGAGGCTGTCGATCAGGGACGGCCCGACCAGGCCCTCCTGCTCCGGGCCATGGCAGCGGTCGCACGAGGCGGCGCGCCAGGTCCGAAAGCCCTTCAGGGTGAAGGCGTCGACCTTGGTCCCGTCGACGACGGTATAGGGCTTGGCGCCCGCAGCGGGCGCGGCAGGAGCCGGGGCCTGGGCCAGCGCCGCGGCGGCGGCGGCCGCCGCCGGCGCCGCGATCAGGATCGCGACCAGAAGACTGCGGGAAGCGCGCGGGACCATCAGACCCTCCATTCGACGCCCAGCTGATCGGGCCCCTGTTCAATAGGGAGCGGGCGTCGAACCGTGCATGAACCCGTCGTTGCCCAAGGTTCATCAAGGTGGGCGTTCATCGAGGCTGGACGGAACATCGCTGCACCGCACATCGTTGGACTAGCGGCTCGAGGAACGCGTCGCCGGAACACCCAGAATGATAGGGTCCAAGATTCTCCGCCCTGTGCGGCGGAATACCGCGAAGGGCGGCCGCAGCCGCGCACCCCTTGCCGCCAAGCGTTCGAGAGCCCGCCCCACGGCCGCCCCGCGTGGCTGAACTCAAACGCGCCATCGGCCCGCTGCAACTGACCCTCCTCGGCGTCGGCTCCATGCTCGGCGCGGGCATCTACGGCCTGGTGGGCAAGGCCGCCGGCGTCATGGGCGGCGCGGTGTGGATGGCCTTCCTCGTCGCCATGGCCGCCGCCCTGCTCACCGGCGTCAGCTACGCCTCGATCGCCTCGCGCTACCCCAAGGCGGGCGGCGCCGCCTACGCCGCCCAGCGCGCCTATCGGGCGCCCTGGCTCAGCTTCGTGGTCGGCCTGGCGGTGGTGTGCTCCGGCCTGGGCTCGATCGCCACCCAGGCCAAGGTCGTCGCCGAGAACCTCAACGCCATGATCGGCCTCGACCTCGGGGTCACGGTCGCGGGCGCCCCGGTCGAAGTCCTCCTCCTCGCCGTCGGCTTCCTGCTTCTGGTCGCCGGCGTCGTCTATCGGGGCATCAGCGAATCGATGTGGGTCAACGCCCTGTTCACCGGGATCGAGACCCTGGGCCTGCTGCTGGTCATCGCCGTCGGCGTGCGCTTCTGGGGCCAGGCCGACCTTCTGACCGCGCCGGCCGCGCCCGCCAACCCCACCGGCTCGCTCAGCGCCGCCCTGATCCTGCAGGGCTCGATGCTGACCTTCTTCTCCTTCCTCGGCTTCGAGGACATGCTCAATGTCGCCGAGGAGGTCGAGCGGCCGCAGCGGACCATTCCCATGGCCCTCATCGGCGCCATGATCATCGCCTCGGTGATCTACATGGCGGTGTCGATCACGGCGGTGTCGGTCGTGCCGTGGCGCGAGCTGGCGGCCGCCCCGGGGCCGCTCAGGCTGGTCATCGAGCGGGCCGCCCCGTGGTTCCCCGCCGTGGGCTTCACCGTCATCACCATCGCCGCCGTCGCCAACACCGCCCTGGTCAACTACGTCATGGCCTCGCGCCTGCTCTACGGCATGTCGCGCCAGGGCCTCCTGCCGGCGGCGCTTGGCCGGGTGCACGGGGTCCGCCAGACGCCCCATGTCGCCACCGCCGCCCTGCTCGTGGCGGTCGTCGCCCTTCAGTTCGCGGGCGACATCTCGGACCTGGCGGGGGCGACGGTGCTGCTGCTGCTGATGGTGTTCTGCATCGTCAACGGCGCCCTGGTCATCCTGGTCCGGCGCGAGGGCGCGCTGCCCGGCTGCTTCAACGCCCCCGTCGCCGTTCCCGCCCTGGGTGTGGCCGTCTGCCTGGCCATGATCGTCAGCCAGGTGACCCAGGACGACTGGCGCAGCACCGCCATCGCCGCCGCCATGATCGTCGTCATCCTCGCCCTCTTCCTCCTCAGCCGCCGCTTCCCGCCCGCCGAGGGCGATGGCGCGCCGATGGAGGCGGACGGCTAGGCCGCACGCTCCCCGCCCACGGGGGCGGAACGACAACCTGTCCGAGCCGCTTTGAGGTGGCCCCCCCAATGAGAAGAGATGCCAGATGTTGTTGATCTCCGACCGTAACAGAGGCCGCGCCACGCTCGCCGTTATGGTTGCGGCTTGCCTCGCCGGTTGCGCGAGCCCCAAGGACCGCGTCGCGGGTGAACTCGTGCGCGCCGGTCTCGCCGAACCGGCGGCGGATTGTCTTGCGGGGGGCCTGACAGACGAGTTGAGCATCGCTCAGCTGCGGGAACTCGCCGCGGCCATAGCGATGGTGAAGCGGCAGAGGGGCCCGGACGCCGGCCCTGTTACGGCCCGGGACGTGCTTTCCGTGGCGGCCCAGATCGACGACCCGCGTATTCCGGCGGCTCTCGCCCGGGCGGGCGCCGGATGTGTCTTGGGCTAAGGCGTCAGCGGGTGAACGTGTCGGCGCCGGCGAAGATCGACGCCCACAGACCGGTGGTCTCGTTCGGATCGTCGACATTGGTGGTCATCTGCCAGAGGGTCTTGATGGTGTCGGCGCTTCCGACGATGGCCAAGTCCATGGTCGAACCCAGGCCGTTGACCCAACGACCCGCGAAATTGACGGGCGCCGCGCCGGCCTGTTGCGCGGCGGCCCGTCCGGCCAAGTTCTGGCTTTTCGCAAGCCCCGCCCCAACCCCGCTCATCCCCGCGGAAGCGGGGACCCAGGCTTGAGCGGAGGCGCGGCCCGCGCGGCGGTCGCACGGCGTTGCTGGCGCCACGAACGCGGGGCGTCGCCCTGAACGTCGACATCGGCTGACGAGGCAGCCGCCGGGCCGCGTCGGCTGCGGCCTGGCGCGGTCCCCGGTTTCCCGCGAAGGCCTTCGGGCGTTCTGGACCGCCCCCGCCGATACGCCTAGGCTGGGCTATGAACCCGATAGTCCTGATACCCGGCCTGGTTTGCACCGCCGAACTGTTCGCATCCCAAGTCGGCGCTCTGTGGACGCGCGGCCCTGTCACCGTCGCCTCAACGCTCGACGGCGAGACGATGGGCGATCTGGCCGCCGCCATCCTCGCCGATGCGCCGCCGCGCTTCTCGCTCGCGGGCTTTTCCATGGGCGGCTACATCGCCCTCGAAATCATGCGGCGCGCGCCTGATCGCGTCGTTCGCCTCGCCCTGGTGGACACGGCGGCCCGCCCGGACACGCCGGAACAGAGCGAGGGTCGGCGCGCAGCCATCGCCCGGGTCGAGGCCGGCGAGCTGGAAGCGGTTCTGCGCGAGATGGCGCCCCGGTTGCTTCATCCCGACCACCAGGCGGATGCGACGCTGATCGGCGCCCAGATGCGCATGGGGCTGGCGGTTGGAGCCAAGGCCTATATTCGTCAGCAATCCGCGATCATCGGTCGGATCGACTCCCGGCCGCATCTCGCCGGGATCACGGTTCCAACCTGGATTGTGGTCGGCGATCGGGATGCGGTCACGCCGCCGGATCGGGCGCAGGAAATGGCGTCGGCCATTCCCGGGGCGCGGCTTGAGATCGTCGAGGGCGCAGGCCATCTGACGCCGTTGGAACAGGCTGGCGCCATTGAGCGCCTCCTCACGGAATGGCTGTCCGACTGAGTTGAATGAGCGGCCTCCGACGAAGGACGGCTGCCCACGCTTAGCGGATGGCAGGCCCTTCCACTTCGCGCCACGAGCGGAACTTGGCTCATCGCCGGGAAGCGGACCTTTAGCCCTCACCTTGCAGGTCGCCTTCCGACCCATGGCGGACATTGGGAGGGTCGGCTTGCTGGAGCGCCTTCGAAGCGGGTGGCTAGGGCGTTTGCTCAGCACGATTTTGCCGGAGGGTCGCCCTGTGGAGCCGCATCACCAGTAAGCTTAGCCGCCCCCAGCCCTGCCACCAACCCGGCCGCCCCCAGACCCCCGACCCAGCGACCCACTCATCCCGACGTACCCCCGCCCCGACCCCGCTCATCCCCGCGGAAGCGGGGACCCAGGCTTGAGCGGACGCACGGGCCGCAGGGGCGTTCCTGTAGCACCGGCGCGCGCTACAAGAGGGCCATGTCCGGCCCCGCCCCGCCCTTCGTCATCCGTCCCTACCAGCCCACCGACGCGCCCCACATGGCCCGGCTCTATTTCGACTCCGCCCGCACCCTCGGCGCGCGCCGCTATACCCGGCAGCAGGTCGCGGCCTGGGCGCCGGCCCCCGCCGACCCGGCCCTGGTCCACGCCCGCGCCGGCGACGGCCGCACCACCCTGGTCGCCGCCAGCCCGCGCGGCGAGGTCCTCGGCTACGCCGACCTGGAGGCGGACGGCCACATCGACCAACTCTACTGCCGGCCGGACGTGGCCGGGTCCGGCCTCGCCGCCGCCCTCCTCGAAGCCCTCCTGGCCCAGGCCACCGCGAGCGGAATCGGCCGCCTGCACGTGGAAGCCAGCGAACTCGCCCGCGGCCTCTTCGAACGAAACGGCTTCACCCGCCTTCACCGCCGCGATTTCGAGGTGCGCGGCGTTCCGATCCACAACTACGCCATGGAGCGGGTGGTGGGGTGAGGGGCGGGCTGTTTGCGCACTCCTGGCGAAGGATAAGAGGTATTGCGGCCGGGGACGAGTAAGCGGACTGAGCTGATCTAGCCGCTTAAGGCCGACGGCTCGATGAGGCGGACAGCCGGCAAGGAAAGCCCGGCGCGGGTAGACTGCGGCCCGTCCCTGGCGCGGCCACGATCCACATCGACGCCCCCATTCCGGCCACGATGAAACCACTGCCCCTGCTAGGTTCACCCTAGTAGCCGCTCCACCTAGCGCGCCGGCAGCGTCAGTGAGGCCGTTGCAACACTGCGGCGATCGCGTGGATGCCGGGATCCTGACCTTCCAAGTAGTCGCGCACAGTCCACGGCGCCGGCACGTCCGGTTCCAGGCTTTGGATCTCCAGGGGCGCGCGGCCGTAGAGCCTGTCGAGCTCCGACGCGATCGCTGGCGGCGTTCCGGTCGGGGCCCCCGGCTGGGCAACTGGTGCGAAGCAGTCCTGATAGGTCCGGCAACCGGAGCGCCACTCATGACGCTGCGTGGACGACAGCAACGCGACGCCAGCGTGGGGCAGGTCATTGAACTCGCCTTCGGAGAAGAACATCAGCCGGTCGCCGGGCGGCTCTCCGACGATGACGACCCGGTCTTCCGCCGCCTGTTTGAGGTAAGCCACACTGGCCATCCCTGCCGAGATCGTCGCCGGTCCCATAAGCACGAAGAAGCGGCCCGGTACCGGTAGAGCCGACGGCCAAGTTCGCATGAAATCCCGATTGAGAAGGAAGTCGCCGCCGGTATTCCAGCGCATATCGAGCACGATGTTGGCCCGGCCTAGACGCTTCCGGTTCGCTTCCGCCTCATGAAGAAAGTCGAGGAGCTTCTGGTCCTGTGTATCGACGT
>DAICXL010000118.1:6555-6833 GCA_027312185.1 Caulobacterales bacterium
GCGCCCAAGGCGCGTGGTCCACAGACGGCAGTCGGGGCCAGCCAGCGTCGCGGGCCTTAGGGCTTAACGATCGTTCGATGACCTCGCCATTGGTCAGACGGATACGGTAACGAGCGGCTTCGGTGCTAGCAGCCAGACCCAAAGCGTTGAGCAGATCTACCCGGTTGAGCAGACTGGCGAAGGTCAGGTCGCGGTGGGCGGCCGGTCCGCCTCCGAGCGAGCGTCCTGCCTTGGTCAGCGCGCGGAGCCTGTGACCGTCGACCGAAACCAACGCGCCG
>DAICXL010000119.1:0-323 GCA_027312185.1 Caulobacterales bacterium
CCCGCTCGCCGAAGGACGCCGGCGAGGGGCGACGCAGCAGGGGCGTGATCGCCGCCGCCGCGCCGACCAGGATGATCGCGACCGAGGCGGCCCTGATGTTGAGGGTCGAGACGACGATCCACAGGGCGCAGGCGCCGATGGCGATCACCGACGGCCAGCCGAAGGCGCGCAGCAGGGCCGTGTCGCGGGCCCGGGCCTGGAAGACGGCGTAGGCGATAAGGCCCAGGTAGATCAGGCCCCAGATCGAGAAGGCGTAACCGGCGGCCCGCAGGGTGCTGTCGCCCTGGCTGGAGAATTCGCTCTGGTCGAGGCCGATGTCGAGC
>DAICXL010000119.1:333-6753 GCA_027312185.1 Caulobacterales bacterium
CAGGGCGGGAACCGCGATCGCGCAGACCACGGCCACGGGAACGGCGATCCGGCGGGTGGACAGGGCTTTCATGGGCGCGACTCCTGCCGGCGGTCGCTCACCGGCCTGCCCGTGCCTAACGCGCCGCGGCCCGGACCGGCGCCGCCGGTTGCGGGTGGGTGTCGATGAACTCCGGCAAGGCCGTGTCGGCCCCGCCGCGGGCGGCGGCGAGGGGTAGGCTGTAGGTGGCGGCGAACTCGGCGCTGGCCGACTGGTCGCGGAAGTCGTTGTGCGGCACCACGCCTTTTTCGCGCGGGATCTCCACCGCCGGGCGGCAGGGATAGGCCGCCATGTCGAGGTAGGGGCGGGGGCCCCACAGGTTGGTCTTGACCAGGGGCTCGGTCAGATAGACCGGGTCGGAGATCATCATCACGTGGTTCAGCATGCCCTCGTGCAGGAAGAACCGCTCGTCCAGAGTCGCCTTGTCGGAGAGGGCGAGGCCGTTGCGGCGGATCCAGCCGGGCTTGAGGTGGGTGGTGTGGACGTGCAGCACGTCGCCCTCCCACTTGCCGGTCGAGAAGCCCTGCCAGGTGTGGGGCGCGGACTCCGGCGGATGCGGCCGGCCGTCCATCCAGATCTGCCGGTGCTGGGTCTCCCAGACGATATAGGCGTCGAGCTTGACCACCTGCTGGGTGACGAGGTCGCGGGTCTCCCAGATGCGCAGGTTGCCGACTCCGCGCCAGCCGTAGGTGGAGGGGTGGGGAATGCACTGGCGCTCGGGCAGGGTCAGCAGCGAGCCGTTCCAGGTGTCGGCCCGGGAGCGGGCGGCGTCGTTGATCGGCAGGCCAAGGAAGTCGCCGGCGTCGGGGCCGGGGATCCGCTCGTCCACGTCCTCGTGCATCACCGGGGCGTAGTAGCCCGACAGGTCGATGGCGGCGTGGGCGGGTCCCGCGAGCAGGGCGGCCGAGGCCGCTGCGGCAAGCCAGACGTTGCTCCAGACGTTGCGAGCTTGCCTCATGGCCTCATCTCCTCCGGTATCGGGAGCGCATGTCCCCCGTCGTTGACAGGACGGTATGGTTGGATTTCCCGTACCGTCAATGGCGGGGACGGCCCTTCCCAACACCCCGTAACGGAGGGATGGTTTCGCCCTGGCCCCGCAGAGGGCCGACGGGAGGAGATCATGACCCTGAGGCTGGCCCTGATGGGCGTGAGCGGCGTGGCCCTGGCCGCCGCGGCGACCGCAATGCTGCAACCGGGCGCACAGGCCCAATCGCTCGTCACGCCGAGGACCGCGGTGGTCGATTGCGCCGCCCTGGCGTCCCGCGCCCTGCCCAACGCCCGCATCACCTCGGCCCAGGCGGTTGCGGCCGGCGGCTTCACCCCGCCCGCGGGCGGCCAGGGCCCGGCGCCGCGCCCGGTGGCGACGGCCTTCTGCCGCGTCGCCGCGACCCTCACCCCCAGCGCCGATTCCGACATCAAGTCCGAGGTCTGGCTGCCGCAGGTGTGGAACGGCAAGTTCATGATGGTCGGAAACGGCGGCTGGAGCGGATCGATCAGCTATCCGGCCATGGCCGAGGCCCTGGGGCGCGGCTACGCCGTGGCCTCGACGGACACGGGCCACGAGGGGACGCGCGGGACCTTCGCGCTCGGCCATCCCGAAAAGCTGACCGATTTCGCCCATCGGGCGGTTCACGAGACGACGGTGAAGGGCAAGGCCCTGGCGGCCGCCTTCTACGGCATGAACCCGCGTTTCTCGTACTGGAACGGCTGTTCCTCGGGGGGCAAGCAGGGCCTGAAGGAAGTGCAGATGTACCCCGGCGACTTCGACGGGGTGGTCGCCGGCGCCCCGGCCAACAACTGGATCCGGCTGCAGACCCAGTCCCTGGCCGCCAACATCGCCAACCTGCCGAAGGGCGGCGCAGCGGTGCTGGCCCCGGCCCAGTTCGCCATCCTCAACAAGGGGGTGATCGCCCAGTGCGACGCGGCCGACGGGCTGAAGGACAGCCAGATTCTCGATCCTCGCACCTGCGACTTCAAGGCGGCGAGCCTGATCTGCAAGGCCGGCCAGAGCCCGGCCGAATGCCTGACCCCCGCCCAGGCCGACGCGGCCGACCGGATCTATGCGCCGGTGAAGAACCCGCGCACGGGGGCCCTGATCTACCCGGGCATGCCGCCAGGCAGCGAGCTGACCTGGGGACCGGTGATCTCGCGGCCGTGGGAGACCGGGGCCGACACCTATCGCGTGCTGTTCAACAAGCCGGACTGGGACTTCTACGGCATCGACCTGGCCCGGGACGTGGAGGCCGCCGAGGCCGCGGACGTCGGCCTCCTGGCCACCGACCCGGACCTTTCGGCCTTCAAGGCCCGGGGCGGCAAGATCATCCAGTACCATGGCTGGGCCGACCCCTTCATCCCGACCGAGAACAGCATCAACTACTATGAGAGCGTGGCGGCGCGGCAGGGCGGGGTGGGCGCGGCGCAGAGCTTTCACCGCCTGTTCCTGGTCCCCGGGATGGGCCACTGCAACGGGGCCTACATGGTCGACTGGATCGGCGCCCTGGAGCGCTGGGTCGAGGGCGGCGTGGCTCCGGACTTGATCCTGGCCAAGCGCATCCCACCGCCCGGATTCACGCCGGCGCCCAACGCCCAGGTTGTGCAGGCCCCCGCCTATGGCGAGCGGCCGATCTGCGCCTATCCGGCCATCTCGCGCTGGCGCGGTGTCGGCAGCGGCGAGGAGCCGGTCAACTACACCTGCCAGTCGGGCCCGCGCGGGGCCCGGCCCGCCCATGCGGTGACGCCGGCCGGGGCGCGGATCGCCTCGCGGTAGCGGGCGCCCAGCCCTCTTGTGGAACGAACAGGCCCGGGTTGGGCGTTAGACACCGGTTGGAGGCGGGGGCGCGTTCTGTAGCTCTCGCCGGAGGCCGCCCGTGTCGACCGTCCTCAAGTCCCCTGAAGAGCTCCGCACCGGCTGGCGCCTGCCCAGGTGGGACAAAGACCGCTGGCAGGAATTCAGTCCCTTCACCGCCAACGACCATGGCGAGGGCGGCGGCGATCCGCCCGATGCGCCAAAGAAGCCGTGGCGTCCGGGGTGGGGCAGCGCGATCGCCGGCCTGCTGATCCTGGCGATCGTCGTCTTCCTGATGATTTTCGACTGGAACTGGCTGCGCGGGCCGATCGGCCGCTACGCCTCGGCCAGGACGGGCCGCACAGTGGTGCTCGAGGGCGATCTGAAGGTGAAGCTGCTGACGCTCACCCCGCGGGTGGACATCGGCGGTCTGAAGGTCGGCAACCCCGCCTGGGGGCCCAAGGAGAACATGGCCGAGGTCGGCAACATCGCCGTCAGCGCCAAGCTTCTCCCCCTGCTGACGGGACGGGTGATCCTGCCGCTGGTCTCGGTCGCCCACCCGAACGTAAGCCTGCTGAGCGACGCCCAGGGCCGCACCAACTGGGATTTCTCGAATGGCGAGAAGACCGCGCCCAAGCCGTTCAAGCTGCCGCCGATCCAGACCTTCGTCATCAGCGACGGCAGGCTTCGCCTCAACGACATCGCCCGCAAGCTCAACTTCGCCGGCACGATCAACGCCAACGAGCAGAGCACGACCGCCTACGAGCGGGGCTTTCGCCTCAGCGGCAAGGGCGAGCTGAACCGGCGGCTGTTCACCGTCAACGTGACCGGCGGGCCCCTGGTCAATGTGCGCCAGGACCGGCCCTATCCCTTCGACGCCGACATCCGCGCCGGCGCGACCCGCATCACCGCCAAGGGTCAGGCGCCCAAGCCCTTCGACCTCGGCCTGCTCAACGCCGCCGTCGCGGTGCAGGGGGTGGACCTCAACGACCTCTACTATCTGACCGGCCTCGCCTTTCCGAACACCCCGCCGTACCGGATCTCCGGCCAGCTGCGGCGCGACGGCAACAAGTACTGGTACGACAAACTCACGGGCCGGGTCGGCAACAGCGACGTGAACGGCGACGCGACCGTGACCCTGGACGACACGGGCCGGCCGTTCCTGAAGGCCAAGCTGAATTCCCGCCGCCTCGACTTCGTCGACCTCGGCAGCCTGTTCGGCAATCCCGGCGCCTCCAAGGTCGCGGCTCCCGGCCAGAAGGCCGAGGCCAGGACCCTCGCCGCCCAGGGCCGGTTCCTGCCCGACGCCACCCTGCAGGCCGATCGCATGCGGGCCATGGACGCGGAGGTGATCTACACCGCCGCCGAGGTGAATGCGCCAAACCTGCCGCTGCGCACCGTCACCCTTGGCGCGAAGCTTGACCATGGGGTGCTGAACCTCGATCCGATCCGCTTGAAGTTCCCGTCCGGAGAGCTCACGGGCGTCGCAAAGATCGATGCGCGCAAGGACACGCCCATCTCCGAGATCGACCTGCGGGTCTCGAACGTGCGCCTGGAAGAGTTTCTCCAGACGGACGGCCCGCCGCCTCTGACCGGAACCCTGCTGGGCCGGGCCAAGCTCACCGGTTCGGGAAACACCGTCCACAAGGCGGCGGCCAATGCTGACGGCGCGGTCACCGCCGTCATTCCCAAGGGCCAGATCCGCCGGGCCTTCGCCGAACTGATGGGGATCAACGCCAGCAAGGGGCTGTTCCTGCTCCTCGGCAAGGACCAGAGCCCGGCCGACGTGCGCTGCGCCCTGGCCGATTTCGACGTCCGCTCCGGCGTGCTCTACGCCCGGCGCATCGTGTTCGACACCGGGCCGGTGCTGGTCAACGGCGAGGGCACGGTGAACCTCGACACCGAGGCCATGGACCTGAGGTTCAAGGGCAAGCCGAAGAAGCTGCGGGCGATGCGCGTGGCCGCGCCGATCACCGTCGGCGGACGCCTGCGCGAACCCAAGTTCGGCGTCGACGCCGGCGCGGCCGCCGCCCAGGTCGGTGTCGCCGTGGCGCTTGGGGCCGTGCTGTCGCCTCTGGCCGCCATCCTGCCCTTCGTCAGCCCGGGCCTGGAGAAGGACGCCAACTGCGCCGGCCTGCTGGCCGAGGCGCGGGCCAGCGAGGCGCCGGTGCGCGCGGCGACCTCCTCGACCACCGCGGCCAAGCCCAAGGGCTGAAGCCGACCGTCACGGCCCTGAAAGTTATGGGCGAGACGAGCATTAGTCACGCGGCTGATATATTCTCGGTGGACATTGCAACATGTCGCCAGGGACACAGCCGGCCGCGCCGCTTCGCGAGGAGAAGCGTCACGGCCGTAAGGCTGTCCGTGGGCGGATTCTACGGGTCCGGAAGGCCCGGTCGGCGCGGACCCGGTTGAGCCTCTTGGCCTAACCCCCGCGCAAGACGGGAAAAAATTATCAGAGGCCGGGAACGGACCGCTCGCGGAGACGTTCGGCCTCAGGCAATGGGGATCTTACCCAGCCGGCCCAACTCGGGCTTTTCCGTGTGGCAGCGTTTCTCGCCTCAAGTATTCACTCGGTGTAAACCGATGGGGGTGCTTTTGACGGAACCGCCTGCTGGGAAAGGCCTGGACGGGATTTTCGAACCTCCATACAGGGGCTCGGATGGACCGGCTTCCGGGAAGAAATCCTTAGTGTGACTGGCAAGACACAGTATAGCTTGGCTTGGCGGTTTAGGGTGACTGTCTGGAGTAATCTCCAGCGGTACGTGAAAACAGGGGCTCTCAAATGAAAATGAAGCTGATGGCGGCTACCGCCATCGCCGCGCTGGCCGCAGCGACCGGCGCCTCGGCTCAGGTGACGGGCTTTTATGCCGCGGCCGACTTCGGCTATCACTGGCCGTACGACTACAATGCGACTTCTTCGGCCAATACCGCCGTGCAGTGGCGTTTCCGCCCGGAAAACGACTGGGTGGCCTTCGGCCGTCTCGGTTACGCCTTCACGCCGAACTGGCGTCTTGAGCTCGAGGGCGGTTATCGCCCGAGCGATCTCAACGCGGTCCGGTCCAACAACGCCAATGTCCAGCCGCAGGGCCTTTGCACCGCCGGCGTGACCCGCACGGCCGCCGCGCCGGGCTGCGGCCCGCTTGACGGTCGTTTCAAAGTCACCACGGCGATGGTCAACGCCATCTTCGATATCGTCCCCGGTGGCCGCATCCATCCCTTCGTCGGCGCCGGCGCCGGCGTGGCCTGGGGCAAGATGGACATGACCGGCCAGCTCAACAGCGTGCCGGCCGGCACCCGTCAGTTCCAGAACCTGTCGATCCAGGGTACGGACCGCGACTTCGCCTACCAACTGCTGGCGGGTATCGCGTTCGACATCACCGACAATGTCGCCTTCGACATCACCGGTCGTTACCTGCGGTCGAACTTCGACTTCGGTTCTGTGACCACCAACGCGGGCCCGGCCTTCGCCGTCGGCAACCCGGGCATCACCAACCTCGGCACCTTCTCGGGCAACTACAAGGACGCCTCGGTGACCGCGGGCCTGCGGATCAAGTTCGGCCGGGCCGCTGCGCCTCCGCCGCCCCCGCCTCCGC
>DAICXL010000011.1:0-415 GCA_027312185.1 Caulobacterales bacterium
GACCAACGCGGCCTGTGGGGCTGAGCTGCGGAAATTGATCCGGATCAAAGGCGGACGGACGGGTCCGGGCGCCTAATTGCGCCTGCATTCCGCCAAGAGCCGAGGAACCGCCCGTGAAGGCCAACCCGTATATCAAGCGCCACCACCACATCACCTTGAATGTCGGCGGCGCCCAGGAAGACTACGACTTCCACACCCAGGTGCTGGGGCTGAAGAGCGTCAAGAAGACTGCCCTCTATGACGGCGAGGAGCCGATCCACCACCTCTATTATGGCAACGACGTGGGCGACGCCTCGACCCTCGTCACCACCTTCCCGATGCGCCAGTCGGGGCGCAAAGCCCGGCGTGGAACGGGGCAGATTTCGACCCTGGCGCTCTCGGTGCCGGAATCGTCGCTGCACTTCTGGAACGAGCG
>DAICXL010000011.1:425-36022 GCA_027312185.1 Caulobacterales bacterium
GGCTTCGGGCCCAAGCGGCAGGAGCGGTTCGGCGAGCATCTGATCGCCTTCGAGCACCCCTGCGGCATCGAGTACGAGCTCGTGGGCATCGCCGACGACGCCCGCCGGCCCTATTCGAACGGCGCCGTGCCGGCGGAGTTCGGCATCCGCGGCACCCATGGGATCACCGTGTGCGTGCAGGACCAGGAGGACTCCGACGAGTTCATGCAGATGGCCTGGAGCGGCAAGAACCGCCGCACCGACGCCAACTACATCCGTTACGAGGTGGGGGAAGGCGGCTCCGGCACGGTGGTCGACTTCCGCGTCGAGCCGCACACGGCCCAGGGCTCGTGGGCCTACGGCGAGGGGGTGACGCACCACTGCGCCTTCGAGGTCGACGACCTCGACATCCAGAAGCTCGTCAAGTTCCAGCTCGAGGGACAGGGCTACACTGACGTGTCCGACGTGAAGGACCGGGGCTATTTCGACAGCGTCTATGTGCGCATGCCCGGCGGCGCCCTGTTCGAGGCGGCGGTGTCCAAGCCCGAGGGCTTCGCCATCGACGAGCCGGCCGACCAGATCGGCAAGACCTTCCAGATCCCGCCGGTGTTCGCGCACCGCCGCGACGAACTGATGGACTATCTGGAGACGATCGTCACCTGAACGGGCGGCGCGGCCCGCGTCACGATTCCTGCAAGCGGATCGGCCGGTCGCGCAGGCCCTTGAAGAAGCCGACCATCCGCTCGCTGGCGCCTCGGCGCAGGGACATCGACCAGCGGTCGAACACCAGGTCGAACCCCTGCGCCCGCTCGCCCGTGGACAGGGAGACCAGGACGAGTTCGCCCCCGGCTGCGTCGGCATAGCCCATGCCCATGTCGCCGTTCGACAGCCGCAGCAGGGAGCCCGAGAGGAAGGGCCGCTTCTCCGGCGCGATCAGGCGGGCCGCCTCGGGGCCAAGGCCCGGCGCGAGCACCAGCTCGTCCTCGATCGTCGCGAAGGTCCCGCTCATCTCGGCCAGCGGCACGGGGGCGAATTCGAGCTCGTCGACCCGCGCCGGCTTGAAGGTGAGGATGGTGCGGCGGGCCCCCTCGCCGACGTCCGTGGTGAAGCACACGGTCGGGCCCCGCCGGTAGGAGGCGCTGAACCATCGGCCAGGCCGAAGCGAACTGCGCTCCAGCGTGCGGGGAAAGCCTTCGAAACGGGTGGGCATCGGCCTCGGATGGGATGGCGACGGGAACGCGAGCGTGCCGCGAGTCTGCCGCCAACCGGGGCTTGCTTACAAGCGCTAGAAAATCCCGACTGCGCCTTGCGCCCACACCAGGGTCACCAGGGCTGCGAGGCCGAGGCCGATGGCGAGCCGCTGGGCGGGCTTGCGCGCCTTCCAGGTGGCCAGTTCATAGAGGGCGGCGGCGCCGAACAGGAGGGTGGCGGCCACGGCGAAATCGAAGCCGGTCCACGCGACTTCGTCGGTGAACCGCATGGCGACCAGGGGGGCCAGGAGCACCGCGGCCATGGCGGCCCACAGCGCCAGGCGCCAGCGCCCGATGTGGAACTGTTGAAACTGTCGCGCGGCGTTCGACATCGCCCGTCTCCTGTAAGCGTCAACGCGCTGAGCGTGCCTCAATCGTGAAGGCCCGCCAAGGGCTCAGAGGGCGGATGCGTGAGAGGCCGGCGGTTAGGGGGCGATGGCCCACGAGGGGCTGATGTGAGGTGACGAGGCCCTCCGCCCAGCCTAGCTTCGGGCTGGGATGTGGGGGGCTTGGAGATGAAACTTCGCGCGGCGCTGGCCGGCCTGATGCTGCTGATCGCGGGGCCGGTGCGGGCGGCGGCGCCCGACGCCGCGGCCCTGTCCGAAATCGACCGCATCTTCGCCGAATGGCGGCTGTCGGCCCATGCGCCGGGGCTCGTCTATGGCGTCGTCGCGGACGGCCGGCTGGTCCACGTGAAGGGGCTGGGGGTGCAGGATGTCGAGACGGGCGCGCCGGTGACGGCCGACAGCCTGTTCCGCATAGCCTCCATGTCCAAGGCCTTCACAGGGCTGGCGATCCTTAAGCTGCGCGACGAGGGCAGGGTGGCGCTGGACGCGCCCGCGGAGACCTACGTGCCGGAGTTGAAGGCCTGGCGCTATCCGACCAGCGATGCGCCGAAGATCACGGTGCGCAACCTGCTGACCCACACGGCCGGGTTCGTGGAGGACAATCCCTGGGGCGACCGCCAGCAGGTGATGCCCGAGGCGGCGTTCACCCAGTACCTGAAGTCCGGCGTGCCGTTCGCCCGCGCCCCCGGGCTGGCCATGGAGTATTCCAACCTCGGCTACGCCACCCTCGGGCGGATCGTCACCAACGCCTCAGGCCGACCTTATCAGGCGTTCATCCGGACTCAGATCATGGCCCCGCTGGGCATGGCCTCGACCGGCTACGATATCTTCGCCTCGCCCGTCGCGCGCCGCGCGATCGGCTATCGCTGGCAGGCGAACCGGTGGGTGCGCGAGCCGGACATGCGAGATGGCGTCTTTGGCGCGATGGGCGGCGTCGAGACCAGCGCCAACGACTACGCCCGGTGGGTCGCCTTCCTGCTTTCGGCCTGGCCGGCCCGCGATGGGGCGGACACGGGGCCGGTGCGGCGCGGTACGGTGCGCGAGATCGTCACCGGCGCCAACTTCCCCTCCGGGCAGATGCGCAATCCGGCGGCGGGCGGGGCGGCCTGCCGCCAGGCGGTGGCCTACGGCATGGGCTGGCGGGTGATCGACGATTGCGACCTCGGCCTCGTCGTCACCCACACCGGCGGCTATCCCGGCTACGGCTCGGTGGTGATGCTGCTGCCGCAGGCGGGGGTGGGGGTGTTCGCCTTCTCCAGCCGCACCTACGGCGCGCCGTCGCTGGCGGCGACCCGCGCCCTGCTCGCCCTGCACAAGGCGGGCGCCCTGACGCAGCAGGCGATCCCGGTCAGCCCGGGGCTGGCGGCGGCCTATGAGGCGGCGCGGGCCGTTTGGCGCTCGGGCGACATCGCCGCCGCGCCGCTCGCCAACAACATGCTGCTGGACCGCGACGCCGCGGGATGGGCGACCCTGGTCTCGGGCCTCAAGGCCGAGGCCGGCGCCTGCGCCGCGGACGAGCCGGCCCAACCCTTGTCCGCCATGGAAGGCCGCTTCACCTGGACCTGTGAACACGGCCGCGTCGCCGGCCGGGTGCAACGCGCGCCGACCACGGCGATGACGATCCAGGCTCTGGAGTTCAACGCCGCCCCTCCCTAAACCGGGAGTAGTCGCGCGCCTGCGATGATGCTTGGCTCCCGCCAGCGATATCTGAAGGGGTCAAGAATTATGGCGCGCGTCGTATATGGTAATCTCGGAGCCACGGCAGAAGTTCTGGCTGCGTTTAGGGCGACAGACGTCCAAATCACTGCAAATACCGGGACTCTGTGGCAGATAAAGCTCGATGGCGGCAATCTGGTCATCGACTACAAGGGCAACTTCACGGTACTTGCCAACGTCGTCATCACCGGCGGCACCATCACGTCGGTCGAGATCAGCTACAAGGGCCAGCCCTTCGTTTCGCTGCTCGAACTGAACGTCAACTTCACTGATCTGCAGAACAGCACCGACAGCTTCGCCACCATGTTGGCGGGCAATGACCTCCTGGTCGGCTCGGGCCTGACCGACGACCTGCAGGGCTATGCCGGCAACGATTCCCTGACCGCCGGCGACGGGGCTGACACGGTCCGGGGCGGTGCGGGCGCCGACACCATCACCGGCGGCGACGGCGCCGACGTCCACGTGAACGGCAACCAGGGCGACGACTCGGTGGCTGGCGGCGCGGGCAACGACACCGTGTATGGCGGCAAGGACAACGACACTGTGCTCGGCGGCGACGGCAATGACCGGCTGTCGGGCGATCTCGGGATCGATGTGTTGACCGGCGGCGCAGGCGCAGACCAGTTCGTGCTGCGCATAGGGGCCGGGGCCGACACGGTGACCGATTTCAGCGCGGCGGAGGGCGACAAGATTCTGCTCGCCACGGGGCAGGCCTACACCAACGCCCTCGTCGGCGCGAACATGGTCATCACCGCCGGCGACGCCTCGCTCACCCTGACCGGCGTCAGCACCTTCAGCGCCGACTGGATCGCCTTCGCCTGATCACCGGCCCGGTGGCGGGCTCTCGGGTTTTGCGCTCAATAAGGGGCGGAGCAGCGAGAGGCCGTCGCCGGGACCGACCCGCATTGTCCATTGGTTAGGAGCGATGGGGTAGCCTCTGGTGTCGCCTGCCAGGAGTGCGCCCCATCAAGAATCGATCTTCCCTGGCCAAGCTTGAAGCGGACCCGTCTTCGTACCGCTCGATGTTCCAGCGGGCGCTCGACGCTCTTCCCGACGGGGTCCTGCTGACCAACGCGGCGCGTCGCGTGGTCTATGCCAACCCGGCTTTCGCGAGGCACTGGAACATCCCGGCCAGCCTGATGGCGGCCGGCGATGAAACGCGCATGCTCCAGTTCGTCCAGTCCCAACTCGCCGATCCCGAGGCCTTCGTCCGGGAGGTTGAACGCATCAACCCGACGTCTGAGATGTCGCAGGACGAGGTGCACCTCAAGGATGGCCGCGTGCTGTCTCGCCGGAGCGCGCCTTTCGAGGAGAACGGCCGGTTCGAGGCGCGGCTGTGGATCTTCACGGATATAACCGAGGCGCGCGACGCCCGGATGGATGCGCTGTGCGGCATACCCAATCGCCGCGCCTATTCCGCCGACTATCCCAGCTTCGTCGAGGCGGCGGACGACGGCCTGATCAAGTCGGTCGGCATCATGGATATCGACAACTTCAAAGCCTACAACGACCGCTACGGTCACGCCGCCGGCGACCTCGTGCTGCGCCAGATCGGCAGCCTGCTGCGGGGCAAGCTCAGTCCCGAAGACATGGTCTTCCGTATTGGGGGCGAGGAGTTCCTGTTCGCCTGCAAGACGCGCGAAGCGGCCGACGCCCTGTCGTTCTTCGAGGCCTTGCGGCAAAGCGTGGCGGCGATGTCGCTCACCCATATCGGCAACCCGCCCTACGGCGTGGTCACTGCCTCGTTCGGTGTGGGGATCTTCCGCGGCCCCAAGGATCCGGGCGAGCTCTTCACCCAGGTCGACGCCGCCCTGTATCGGGCCAAGGATGGCGGGCGCAACGCCATCTGTGTGGCGGAGGTCTGAGGCCGCGGCCGGCGGCTAGCGTAGCTGGCTGTCCTTGCTGCCCCGGCGGTTGATGCCGGCGACGACGATGCGGCTGTCGCGGCCGGACTGGCACGATACGCAGGTTCGCGCCCCGGGCAGGGCGCGCCGGCGGGCCTCCGGAATTTCGTCCCCGCACTCGACGCAGTGGTCCGCGCCTTCGCCTGCGGGCAGGCGCGAGCGCGCGCTCAACACCCCGTCGGTGACGGTGTCGTCGATCTGGTCCAGAACCGCGCCGTCGCGTGTCCAGCCGCCAGCCATGCTTTCTCCAAGTATCTGCTTGTCGGCCCCTTAGGTGGGAACGGCCGTCGCATTTCCAAGCTGAGCCTACCGCGAAGGCGGCCCCCGCCCCCCTCTTTAGAGAGAGGCGGGGACCTGACGCCCATCGCGGCTAGGTCGTGGACGGCCTGACGATCGTCGGGCCCAGGCGCTGGATGACCGCACCGGCTTCAAACGCCTTGCTGTCGTCCGGCTTGGGACCGCGGCCCATATAGATCTCGGCGTTGGTCTCGAAGCGGGTCACTTCGCGCAGGCTCATGGCGCCGCCGCCGGGACCCCAGCCGCCGCCCCAACCCCCGCCATAGCCGCCCATGCCGCCCCATCCGCCCCAACGGCTCCAGCCGAAGCGGTTGCCGTAGACGCGCCAGCTGGGGCCCCAGTAGCCGCCCCAGTTGTTGAAGAAGGGGTCGGCATAGACCTGGGTGTTGCGGTCGGTCTGCCGATCGACGATGGCGAACCAGTCATAGCCCTGCTGCCGGGTCAGCTCGGCGGCCCGGAACAGCAGATAGGTTTCGACCGTGCGCCGGTCGGTCAGCGAGTTTCCCGAAAAGCTGACCTGGAAGCGGTTCGCCTCCAGCGCCTGTTCGGTATAGCCGCCGGACGCGGCGGAGCCGCGTTGCAGAGGCTGGTAGGGTGTGGCCGTAGCGCAGGCGCCGAGGGCCAGAACAGCTGCCGAAGCGGCGGCGATTAACATAGGTTTCATAACAACTCCTGGGAGCCCCCCAGTCGTTGCCGTAGTTACGCGCGAACCATCAGCTTGGATCAACGCCGCAAGAAATAAATCGTCTGCAGGTTCGTCCGACCATCTACTTGAGTGCGGCGGGGTTCTGCAGTTCGAAGCGTTGCAGGCGCTTGCCGTTGTCCACTTCGGTGGTGAACAGGTTGCCCTTGGAATCGAGGGCGATGTTGTGGATCCAGTGGAAGTCGCCGGCCTGGCGTCCCGGCCGGCCAAGGGCGCCCGTCACCGCCCCGGTCTCGCGGGCCAGGGTGCGGACCTCGTTGTTCTCGCCGTCGGCGTTGAGCAGCCAGCTCTGCGCCCGGTCCGGCCACAGGGCGAGGTCCCACACCGAACCGTTCCCCAAGGTGGACTGCTCGACGCGGAACTCGCGCACGAAGCTCCCGTCCTTGCGGAACACCTGGATGCGATCGTTGATGCGGTCGCAGACATAGACAAGGCCGTCGTTCGCGATCCGCACGCAGTGCACGGGATTGCCGAACTGCCGGGGCAGGGGCGCGGCGGGGTCGTAAGCTACGGCCGGCCCGTCGACGGGGCGCTCGCCATAGGCGCCCCAGTGGCGCTTGTAGGCGCCGGTCTCGGCGTCGAACACGATGACCCGTCGGTTGAAGTAGCCGTCGGCGACATAGAGCTCGCCCGCCTGCGGATCGACTGTCATGGCCGCCGGCTTGCCCAGGCGCGTGGTGTCGTTGCTGTTCGTCTGCGGCCCCTTCCTGCCGATCGCCAGCACGAAGCGGCCGTCCGGGGTGAACTTCAGCACCTGGCCGTCGTTGTCGCCGGCGCCGGCGATCCACACCATGCCCTTGGGATCGACATAGATGCCGTGCTCGCTGTCCGGCCAGGCGTAACCCGCGCCGGGTCCGCCCCAGGCGCGCAGCACATTCCCGGCCGCGTCGAACTCCAGCACCGGCGGCGCGGGCCTGCAGCATTTGGAGCGGGGCGGGGTCTGTGCGGCGCCGGCCTCATCCGGGGTCAGCGACCCCGGCCGCTGGATCACCCAGACGTGGTCCTGGGCGTCCACCGCCACGCCGGACGCCTGGCCCATGATCCAGCCATTGGGCAGGGCTTTGGGCCAGGCGGGATCGACCTTGAACCGCGGCGGCTCGGCGGCCGATGCGGCGGCGGCGAGCGCCCAGGCCGCCAGAATCATCGCAGCCAGTCTCATCCCGCGGCCCTTTTCGTTTTCCCCGGAGCGCAGCAAGCCTCAACCGCCGGCTGGCTGCAAGCGCGCGAAGTGACTGGGCGGGCGCCCGACCTGGCGGCGGAAGGCGGCGCTGAAGGCGCTGGCCGACTGATAGCCGATGGCGGCGGCCACCGCCTCAAGGGGCGGGGCGCCCGTCTGCAGCATGTCCTTGGCCAGGGCCATGCGCCATCCGATCAGATATTCCATCGGCGGGGTCCCCACCTTGCGGGTGAAGCGGTCGCTGAAGGCCGAGCGGGACAGGCCGGCCTCGCGCGCCAGCCTCGCCACCGTCCACGCATCGGCGACGTGGGTGTGGAGACGCCGCAGGGCGCGCGCCAGGTGCGGATCGGCGAGGCCTTCGAGCAGGCCGGGCCGGCCGATCCGGCCCACGGCCTCGGTGCGGAAACGCAGGGCCTCGACCAGCATCACCTCCACCAGCCGCTCCACCACCAGGTCCCGGCCCGGCCGGTCCCCCAGCGCTTCGTCGGTGATCAGGTCTATGGTCCGGGCCAGGCGCCCCGCCGCGGCGTCGGCCCCCTGGATATGCACCAGGGTCGGCAGCAGGCCGGCGAGCAGGGCGGTGTTGGCCGGGTCGAACCGGAAGTAGCCGCCGAGCTGCTTGAACTGCGCCTCTCCCTGCGGGTCGCCATGGCGAACCTCTCGCGCGCCGAGCGCCATCGCCGCGGCGGTGTCGGTCACGACGGGTTGCATGTCCAGGTCGCTGGCGATGGTGAAGCCGGGAGTCGCCGGCATCAGGACGAAGTCGCCCTTGGCCAGACGCAGGGGCGGGTGGCCGTCGACGGCGAGCCAGCAGCCGCCGGCCAGGACGAGCCCGAATCCGGCGTAGTCCACCCGGTCGTAGCGGGCGCTCCAGCGGCCGGCGCCCTCGATCACCTTGATCCCGACAGCGCGTGGACGCAGCAGGGCGATGATGTCGGCCAAGGGCTCCATTCTGGACGATCCGTAACGTGAACTGGACAGCGTATTATGTATCGTCCCGCGTCCCAGAGCTAGGCTTTCTCCATGGAACGCAAAGGGGAGATACGCCATGCGCCAGATCGCCATCATCACCGGGGCCAGTTCCGGCATCGGTCACGCCGCCGCCAATGCCCTGGCCGCCCGGGGCGTGGACTGCATCGTCACCTACAACAGCAACCCGGATGGGGCCCGGGCGCTCGCCGACGAACTGGGGGTGAGGGGCGGAAGGGCGGTCGCTCTACAACTCGACGTCGGATCCAGCGAGACCTTCGCGGCCTTTCGCGACGCGGTGGCCAAGGCGCTGGCGGGGTGGGGCGCCGAGCGCTTCGACTTTCTGGTCCACAACGCCGGGTTCGGCGGCATGGCCATGCTGGAGGACACGACCGAGGCGATGTTCGACGGCTTCATGCGCACACTGTTGAAAGGCCCGTACTTCCTCACCCAGGCCCTGTCGCCCCTGCTCCGGGACGGCGGGGCCATCGTCAATGTGACCAGCAATTCGACGGGCGCCGGCATGGACGCGGGCTATTCGGCCTACGCCTCGATGAAAGGCGGGCTGTCGACCTTGACCCGCTATATGGCCAAGGAGTTCAGCCCGCGCCGCATCAGGGTCAACGCCGTCGCCCCTGGGCCGACGCGCACGCACATCGGCGACGGCGTCTTCGACAAGCACCCGGAATACGCCGCCGTCTTCGCCCAGCAGACCGCCCTCGGCCGGATGGGCGAGGCTGACGACGTCGGGGCGGTGATCGCCGCCTTGCTGTCGGACGACTTCCGCTGGGTCACCGCTCAGGAGATCGAGGTGTCCGGCGGCTACCGACTCTAGCTTCCCGCGAGGCCGCAGGTCGGGCGGTATCGGGAAAACTTCCCGGTTTCGTCGGGAATGGTCCCGGTCTATCTGGGGCCATGACCGTTCCGCGTGTGTGCTCGCCCGTCGTGGCCGCGATCGTGGCCTGGAGCGCGGTGTCCGCCGTCCATGCCCAGGACGCGGACGACGACGAGGCGGTCGAGGCCATCGTCGTCGAGGCGACCCGCTCGGGGCGGCTGCTGCAGGACGAGCCGATCCGCGTCGAGGTCGTACCGCGCGAAGAGATCGACGAGAAGGTCCTGATGTCGCCGGGCAACATCGCCATGCTGGTCAACGAGACCGGCGGGGTGCGGCTGCAGGTGACCTCGCCGGCCCTGGGCGCGGCGCGCATCCGGGTGCAGGGCATGCAGGGCCGCTACACCCAGCTGCTGGCGGACGGCCTGCCGCTGTACGGCGGGTCCGCCGGCTCGATCGGCCTGTTGCAGATCCCGCCGACCGATCTTGGCCAGGTGGAGGTGATCAAGGGCGCAGCCTCCGCCCTCTACGGGCCGGCGGCGCTGGGCGGCGTAATCAACCTCGTCTCGCGCCGGCCCGGCGAGAAGGCCCTGGCCGAGGTGCTGGCCAACGGCACCAGCCGCGGCGGCCAGGACCTCACCGCCTACGCCTCGACACCCCTGAGCGAGCAATGGAGCGCCTCGGTGGTCGGCGGCTACCATCACCAGAGCCGCAAGGACCTCGACGGCGACGGGTGGCTGGACATCCCCGGCTATGACCGCTGGACCCTGCGGCCGCGCCTGTTCTGGGAAGGCGGCGGCGGCGCGAAAGGCTTCCTGACCTTCGGCGCCATGGACGAGACCCGGGTCGGCGGCACGGCGGCGGGGCGGATCACGCCCGATGGCCGGCCCTTCCCCCAGACCCAGGATAGCCGCCGCTTCGACGCCGGTCTGGTGGCCCAGGTTCCTATCGCGGGGAACCTCATCGGCCACCTGCGAGCCGCGGGCATGACCCAGAAGGACGAGCGCCGGTTCGGGGCCAGCCTGCAGGATGACCGCCAGGGCGCCCTGTTCGGCGAGTGGTCGGTCAGCGCCGATACGGAGGGGACCCAGCTGCTGGCCGGCGTCGCCGTTCAAACCGATACCTTCCGTTCACGGACGTTTCCGCGGTTCGATTACACCTACACCGTCCCGGCGCTCTTCGTTCAGGCCGAGCACGACGTGGGGGCGGACCTGACCCTGGCCGGCAGCGCCCGCTGGGACCTGCACAGCGAATACGGCTCGCGGCTCAGCCCGCGCCTGTCGGCCCTGTACCGCCCGGGGCCGTTCAGCGTCCGGGCCTCGATCGGGGCGGGCTTCTATGCGCCGACCCCATTCATCGAGGAGATCGAGGCCGCGGGACTGGAGCGACTGGAGCCGCTGGCGGGGCTGAAGGCGGAGACCGCCGAGACCGCTTCCCTGGACGGGGGCTACGCCAGGGGGCCGTTCGAGGCGCACGTCACCCTCTTCGCCTCCAACATCCGCGACGCCGTGCGGCTGCAGGAGACGGGTCCCGAGCGGGTGCGGCTGATCAATGCGCGAGGGCTGACCCGGACCCACGGCGCCGAACTGACCATGCGCTACCGGTGGGGCGATCTCTTCGTCAACGGCGCCTATGTCTACGTCGACGCGCGCGAGCCCGACCTCGCCGGCGGGCGTCGGACCGTGCCCCAGACCCCGCGCCACACCGGCGGCGTCGACATGATGTGGGAGACGCCCAAGGGCCGCATCGGCTTCGAGGCCTATTACACCGGCCGCCAGACCCTGGAGGACAACCCCTTCCGCACCATCGGCAAGGCCTATGTCCAACTCGGCCTGATGGGCGAGGTGGTGCTGGGCAAGGTGCGTGTCTTCCTCAACCTCGAGAACCTGCTCGACATCCGCCAGACCAAGTACGATCCCCTGGTCCTGCCCAGCCGCTCGGTCGACGGCGGCTGGACCACCGACGTCTGGGCCCCCACCGACGGCTTCGTCGCCAACGCCGGCGTGCGGCTGAGGTTCGGGGGGTAGGCGCTTTTCCCCTCCCCCTGGAGGGGAGGGCGACTCGGCGCAGCCGAGCGGGGCGGGGGAACGTGTCCGCCCCCACGACCTTCATCTGGACCGAAGCGTCTTCGGCCGGCGTCCCCCCGCCCCGCGGGGCCGGCCCTTCTCCCTCCCCTCCAGGGGGAGGGAGAAGGGCCGGCTTACAGTGCTGGCGCGGGCGCTGCCCCCGCCACGAACCGGATCGCGTCGACGATGCGGTCGGCGTGGGCCTCGCCCAGGAGGGTGGCGTGATTGGCCCCCTCGACCCGCTCGACCCGGCCGCGGCGCGCATTGTTGGCGGGAGCGGCGCGCATGCCGCCCACGTCCGGGCGGGCGCTCTCGGGGCCGGCCAGGACCACGGCGATCGGCCAGTCGGGGTCGTAGGGCGCGGTGGCGACGCCCTCTGAAAAGCTGGCGGGCCAGGCGGCGGCCTCGGCGGCGGCGGCCCGGTTGTGGCGGCCGCTGGCGAACACCCGGCGCTTCTCGGCCTTGGCGGGGCCGACGAGGCCGATGCGGTCGGCGGTGTTGGTGAAGGACAGGGGCTTGAACAGGCCGATGCTCGCGCCGCGGGCGGCCCAGCGGGCCAGCTTGGGGAAGCGCGAGGCGAAGGGCGAGGCGATGGCCGCCTCCGGGGTCATGGCGTCGACGAGCACCAGGCCGAAGACCCGCTGCGGATGCAGGCCCGAGAAGCGGCGCAGATAGAGGCCGGCGGCCGAGTGGCCGACGAACAGGAAGGGGCCGCGCTCCCCCGAAGCGGCGATCAGCCGCTCGAGGTCGCCGGCTATGGCGTCGGCGTCCCGGGGCGAGGGGCCCGGATCGGAATAGCCCAGCCCCGCCCGGTCGTAGGCGCAGGACCGCATGCCCAGCCCGGTCAGGCGCGACTGCACCGAGCCCCAGTCGGCGGCGAAACCAAAGGCGCCGGATTCGAACCACACCGTCGGCTGGCTGGAGGACGCCGGGCCCTCGCAAACCACCCGCATCCGGCGCCCCTCGCCGACGTCCAGCATGCGGCCCCGGCGCTCGGGCTCGGTCATGGCGGCGGCGGCGGCGCTGAGGCCGACGACGACGGCGAAGAGGACGACGAGGGCGGCGGCCAGGCGGCCCACGAGCAGAACGGCATGGAGCATGGCCCCACTCTTACCCAAGCCGCGCGCCCGCGCCACCGGCCATGGCTCGCGCTCAGGAGAATGCTAAGGTTTGCCCAGGATCTAGCGAGAGCGGGAATGGCAGGCGAACAGGAGGAGCGGCGCCGCGCGCCCCGGCACACCGCCCACATCGCCGCCGCGCTCGCCATGGAGCGCAAGCTGCTGTGCGCCTGCACCATCCTGGACATCAACGCCTACGGCGCCCGCCTGGAGGTGGGGACCGAAGAGATTCCGGACGAGATCTACCTGATCGACGCGGTAGCGATCGTCGGCTATCGGGCGCGGGTGCAGTGGCGTCAGGCGCCCATGATCGGCACGCGCTTCCTGCAGAGCTGGGACATCGCCGCCGCCACGACGCCCCTGTGGCTGAGGGCGATGCGGGCCGAGGCCATCGCCTTGCTGGCGAGCGAGCGGGGCCTTCGCCTGGTGAAGTCCTAGGGCACGGCGCTAGCGGCGCGACCCGCGCGGCGCCGTCGTCTTCAGCCGCTCGGCGCAGACCTCTTCCGGGATCAGCAGGCCTGGCCGCTTGCGGTAATGGGCGACGGTGGTCCAAGGCCCGGTGAACATACCCGGGTCCTCGATGGTGAAGCGCGCCTCCAGCCCGTTGCCCCCGTCCGTCAGACGCCAGGTCTCGGCGACCTTCAGCGCCTCGGTGTGCGGCAGGCCGGAGTCGTCCAGCAGGGTCCCGGGCCGGAAGCCGGCCGACTGCACGCTCAGCGCCTGGCCGTCCCACTTGCCCACCGAATAGCCCAGGTAGGCCGGGTCCGGATCGACCGGCAGGGCCTCGTCCAGATAGACCCGGCGGGGCAGGCGGTTTTCCTGGTGGATGAAGAACACCGTCTTGGCCCGCTGGATGATCTCGAACGGCTTGTCGATCAGCATCAGCCGCGGCAGCCCAGGGGGCAGGCAGGCCATCTGGACGTCGTCGAAGCTGCGGTCGCCCTTGGACGCCAGGGCGAGGTTCCGGTCATAGGCCGCCTTGCCCGCCGGGGTCAGGGGCGGGGCGGCGCCCGCCTCGGTGCGAAGGGCGGGGCTGTAGTCCGTGCGGCTCCAGACGCCGCTGAGATCGGTCTGGGCCGAGGCGGCTCCAGCGGCGAAGACGGCGATGGCGGCGAGCAAGGCCAGCCTCATTGGGCCACCGTCACGCCGTCGACCGGGGCGTTGCGGTTGTTCTCTTCGCAGACATATTCCATCGGCCGCACGTCGGGCCGCCAGTAGTAGTAGCGCTTGTAGCTGTAGGGGCGCTCCAGGGTCACCGGATCGTCGATGGTCATGATCATCTCGATGCGCCGCCCGCCGTCGATCTTGCGGAACCGTTCGGTGGTCTTGAGGCTGGTGGACTTGGCCGACCCCTCGTCGTCGATGAACGACCGGTCGTTGATGCGGGTGGTCTCGACCACCAGCGTATCGCCCTCCCAGTGGGCGTTGGAATAGCCGAGGAAGCTCAGCGGCCAGTCTTTCGGCGCCGGCCGGTCTATGTAGAGGCGGCGCAGGTTGTGCGCCACCTCGTGCAACAGGGTGATCTGCGTGTCGGTCTGGACGATCTCGATCGGATAGGGGCTTTCCATGATCCGCGGCATGCCGTGGGGAAAGCACTGGGTGGCGGCGTCGGCCTCGGGCCGGCCGGCGTTCTTCTGCCGGATCCGTTGCTCCAGCAGCTTCACGTACTCGGGCTTCAGCGGCGGCATGACATAGAGCTCGGGCCCGAGCATGTACTGGTAGCCGCCCAGCCACCACACGCCTTCGAAGTTGCGCGGGTCGGGATTGGGCGGGGCCGAGCCCGGGGGCGCCCAGTTCTCCGCCACCCGGCTGGCGTAGAGCTTCAGCGTCGGGTCGGAACTGCCGTTGAGGTTGGGTGGCGGCGGCTGCGCGGCCTGGGCCGCCAGGGCGAAGGCCAGGAGGGCGGCGGCGCCCGCGCTGGCCAGACCCGTCCGACGCGTGCGCATGGCGTCCCTCTGCACGGTTCCGCTCCCTGGCTTTTCATCCAGGCTTCGTTGCGGCCTGGCCGCCTGAGAGGAGACCATCCGGCCCGTGGTGTCCAGGTCGTCAGACCATCGTCGGAGCCGCGGGGCTCGGCTATGATGGGCGGTGGACAGAGGAGGCGGGCGGATGCCCAGGACCTTGAGGCGGACGGCGATGGCGGCGGTGCTGGCGTTGGCCGCGTCGTCTTCGCCGTCCCTGGCCGCCCAGCCCTGTCCCGAGGTCGGCTTCACCCTGGTGGAGGCTGCGGCCTCGCCCCAGACCCGTCCCGTCAAGGCGCGGGGGAACCAGGTCATCCAGGTGCGCCGGGAGGCCCTGACGCGCACCACCGACATCGTCGAAGCCAGGCTGGAGGCGTTCGACCACCCGGCGCTGCTCCTGAAGTTCCGCCCCGAGGCGGCGACGCGACTGGAGAACGCCACGACGGACCACGACGGCCTGCGCCTGGCCTTCGTCGCCGACGACGACGCCCTGCTGTCGGTGGTCTGGCAGGGCCGATACGGGATGGGGCGCGAGGGCGCGCAGATCAGCATCTCGGACCGCGAGCGGGCGCATCGGCTGTTCGAGCGGCTCAGTGCGTGCCTGCCGCCAGGAACCGTTGTTCCGGGCGATCGCTGACGTCGTTTCGCCCGACGAGCGTTCCTGTCAGGCGGCCTTGCGGGCCAGTCCCGGCGCCAGGGCGCTCTCGTCGACCAGGCTTTCGAACGCGGGCTTGGCCAGGAGGTAGCCCTGGATCAGCCGCACCCCCAGATCGCGCAGCATGTCGAGCTCTTCGCGCGTCTCGACCCCTTCGCACAGGGGCTGGACGCCGAGGTCGTTCAGCATGGCCAGGGTGTGGGTCACCATCCGCTGCTTGACGCTGTCGCGGTCGATCCCGCGGATCAGCTCCATGTCGAGCTTGACGATGTCGGGCTGGAATTTCGACAGCAGGTTCAGCCCCGCGTAGCCGGACCCGAAGTCGTCGATCGCCGTCTTGAAGCCCATCGAGCGGTAGGTCCGCAGGATGTTCAGCAGGTGGTTGGTGTCGAGCTTCTCGTCCTCGGTGAACTCGAAGATGATCCGGTCGAGCGGAAAGCCGGTGCGCATGGCCGTGGCCAGGGTCAGCCGGATGCACGCCCGCGGCTCATAGACCGCGTTGGGCATGAAGTTGATCGACAGCCGGGCGCCCTGGGCGGCCAGGCCGAGCGAGGTCGCCAGCTCGATGGCCTTGACCCGGCACTCCTGGTCGAAGGCGTAGCGGTTGGCCTCGCTGACCTGACCGAGCACGCTGCCCGCGCCCTGTCCCTCGACGCCGCGCACCAGGGCCTCATGGGCGAAGATCGACCCGTCCGCGATATCGACGATCGGCTGGAACGCCATGGTGAACGGCAGATCGAACCCTGCCCCGTCGCGGCAACCTTCACATCCCACGCCAAGCTCTCCTCACTGGATTTACTCGACAGTAGAGTCCTGTGCTGAAGGAAGAATTGATGACTTGAAGCCCGCGGGTAACAAATATGGCCGCTTTGGTCGATCCGTCGTGACGCTTGGCCCGGCGGGGACGCTCGTTTCTGAACGAAACCTTGGCTGTAAGAAAGGGTGCTCGGCCTCAGTCCTCTTCCGCCCCCGAGGCGGCGATCTCCTGCAGCGCCGGCAGAGCCTCGTCGTCGTCTGGTTCGGGTACGAGGCCGGCGTCGATGAAGTCCCACAGCGCCGCGATCTCCTTGGCCGCCGCCGGGTCGGACATCTCCTCGGCCGAACGCCCGGTCTCCAGGCTGATCTGGTAGATCGACCGGGACCGGACGATCACCGGGGAGACGGGCGCGCGCATGTAGCCGAGCGCCTTGAGCGCCCGCTTCACCAGGGGCGACTCCTCGCCGCCGCGCGCCGCCGCCGCCTGGTTCACCACCACCACCGACGGCTTCTGCAGGCGGCGGACCAGGGTCATGGTCCGCGCCAGTGCGGACAGGTCGAGCAGGGTGGGGCGAACCACCAGCACCGCGAGGTCGGCGAGCACGACGGCTTCGCTGGCGTCCTCGAGGGCGCCGGCGGCCGTGTCGATGATCAAGAGCTGCTTGCGCAGGCCCTGGGCGGCGATCTTGGCGGCCAGCAGCCCGGCGCCTGTCGACTCCATGCAGGCCGGTCCAGGCCCCTCCCGGGCGGCCAGCACTTCGGTGGTCGAGCGCTGGGGATCGGTGTCCACCACCAGGGTGTCCAGGCCGCGCAGGTGGGCGGCCAGGGCGAGATGGGTCGCAATGGTGGTTTTCCCCGACCCGCCCTTCAGAGCCACTACCGCAATGGTGCGCAACATCACTCGCCTTGGGTGTTCGCGCGGAACCTCGTCCTCCCGCGCCCCGCGATTGTAGCGCCTATCGGGGCGGCAATGGGCCCAATCGCTGTCCTAGCCGCCGACGAGGCGCGATAGGGCCTGGGCGATGGCGTTGGCCGCCGGCGCCTGGGGGTGGAAGCCGACGGGCCCCCACTCGCTGCGAGGCGCATAGCCCATGGCCCAGGGCTGGGCGGCGCAGGCGTCGTGGCCGCGGGTCAGGTCGGACGCCTTGACCAGCTCGGCCCCCGCCTTGGCCGCCACGGCCGCGGTGACGCGCACCAGCCGGTCGGAACGGGCCTTCAGCTCGGCGGCGTCGGCGGCGGTGATCGACAGGGCGGGGCAGGGCGCGCCCGCGGGCAGGATCTCCACATAGTCGACGAACACCAGCCGCGCCTGGGGCGAGCGGCGGCGGACCTCGGCGGCGATGGCCTCCATATTGGCCTCAGTGGTCGCGAAGGCCTGGTCGAGGTCGAAGCCCGCGGGCGGCGCGGGGCAGGGCGGCGGCGCGGCGGGCTGGGCCGCCTGGGCCCTCAGGCAGCCCGACCGGATGGCGAGGTCGACGCTGTAGCGCACGTCGTTGCCGCCGATGGTGACGGTGACGAGGCGGGTGTCGGGGGTCAGGGCGTCGAGCTGGGCGGGCAGGCCGAACTGGCCGCCGCGCAGGACGTCGACGGTGGTGGCGCCGGAGCAGCTGCGGTCGATGAGCTTCAGCTTGCGGGCGCGGGCCACCTGGCGCGGATAGTTGTCGGCCGACTGGTTGCAGCGGGCCGGGGTGTCGGCGGCGATCGTCCCGATGCCGGGCCCGGCGGCGAAGGAGCTGCCCAGGGCCACATAGGTGGAGCCCTCGGGGACCGCAGCGGGAGCGGCGTGGGCGGCCGAGATCGGAGCGGCCCAGATCGGGGCGGCGAGAGCGGCGGCGGCGCAGGCCAGAGCCAGGATTCGCAAGATGACGTCTCTCCATGGACCCGCCGCGAAGGGCGGAAAAACCCTTGGCCGGACTATGGCCGCGGTCGCCCGGCCCGTCCACTTCGCGCAGGCCAACTAGTGGGCGGCCTCGCCGGACGGCAGGTGGCTCTTGTCGTGCCTGCCGAGCTTGTCGACCAGGGTTTGGCCGGCCTGGTTCATCCCGATCAGCTCCACCTCGGCGCCCTGGCGGCGATAGCGGAACACCACCTTGTCGACGGCGGCGACGCCGGTGAGGTCCCACAGGTGGGCTCCCGTCATGTCGATCTCGACGCGGCGCGGGTGGCCGTGGTGCTCGAAGCTGGCGGCGAACAGGTCGGCCGAGGCGAAGAACAACTGGCCCGTCACCCGGTAGCGCAGCAGGCCCTCTTCGGGCGTCTCGATCTCCGCCACCACGACGGTCTTGCCCACCTTGCGCATGAAGAAGATCGCCGAAAGCACGACCCCCAGCACCACGCCCTTGGACAGGTCGTGGGTCAGCACCACCGTCGCCGTCGTCGCCAGCATGACGATCGACGACTGCATCGGCGTCGATCGCAGGCGCAGGATCGAGCCCCAGTCGAAGGTGCCGACCGAGACCATGATCATCACCGCCACCAGGGCGGCCATGGGAATGCGCGCCACCCAGTCCTGCAGCACCAGGATCAGGAACAGCAGGAACAGGCCCGCCCAGAGGGTGGACAGCCGCCCGCGCGCGCCGGAGGTGACGTTGATGATAGACTGGCCGATCATCGCGCAGCCGGCCATGCCGCCGAAGAAGCCGGAGACCACGTTGGCGATGCCCTGGCCGCGGGTTTCGCGGTCCTTGTCAGAAGGCGTGTCGGTGATGTCGTCCAGCAGGTTGGCGGTCAGCAGGCTTTCCAGCAGGCCGACGAAGGCCAGGGTCGCCGAGACGGGCCCGATGATGGCGAGAGTCTCCCAGGTCAGGGGGACCATGGGCAGGTGGAATATCGGCAGGGTCGAGGGCATCTGGCCCATGTCGCCCACGGTGCGAACGTCGAGGCCGGTGAAGATGACGAGGGCGCTCAGGGCCACGATGGCCACCAACGGCGCCGGCACGGCCTTGGTGATCAGCGGGAAGCCGTAGATGATCCCCAGGCCGCCCGCGACCAGGGCGAAGGTCTGCCAGTTGGCCCCGATCAGTTCGGGCATCTGGGCCAGGAAGATCAGGATCGCCAGCGAGTTGACGAAGCCCGTCATCACGCTGCGCGACACGAACTTGATGTACCGCCCCAGCTTCGCGAGGCCGATGAGGATCTGGAACACGCCGCACAGGATCGAGGCGGCGAACAGATATTCCAGTCCGTGGTCCTTCACCAGCGTGACCATGACCAGCGCCATGGCGCCCGTGGCGGCCGAGATCATCGCCGGCCGCCCGCCCACGAAGGCTATGGTGACGGCGATGATGAAGGAGGCGTAGAGGCCGACCGCCGGGTCGACTCCCGCGATGATCGAGAACGCGATCGCCTCCGGGATCAAGGCCAGGGCCACGACGGTGCCGGCCAGGACGTCACGACGGGGATTGGCGAGCCATTGCTGGCGGGCCGATGCAAGGAGGGTCATTTAATCTTTTCAATCGATTGAGCGAGCCGCAGGCGCTTGGCGCGGGCGTTAAATTGCTCAGGTCCCCCGAGGGATAGGCGCTCAGGATAGCCACCCGCGAGGCGGGTCCATTGTTGCATATTGCAATGCAGCAAGCGGCCACCGGGCGCAACCCCGGCCCTCTGGAACCGCGACGACCCGGCTCGACCTCATCGCGCCGCCACGCGATGATCGGGGATGGACCGGACCAGCCCCTCGCCAGCCCTCACCCGCGATGCGGTGCGGGTCGCCGCCTGGGCGCAGGTCAGCGCGCCCTTGGAGCTGCAGCTGGCGCCGCTGGGGCGGCGCGCTCTGGCGGCGCTGGCCCCGCGCCCCGGCGAGCGTGTCCTCGATATCGGCTGCGGCGGGGGCGAGACGGCGGTGGACCTGGCCCGCGCGGTCGGGCCGGATGGCGCGGTGCTGGGCGTCGATCGGTCCGCGGCGGTGCTGGCCTATGCCCGGCGCACCGCGCAAAGCTGCCGCAACGTGCGGTTCGTCGAGGCGGACGCCCAGGTATTCCCCTTCGAACCGGCCGCGTTCGACGCCGCCTTCTCGCGGTTCGGCGTGATGTTCTTCGACGACCCCGTCGCCGCCTTCCGCAACATCCGCCGCGCCCTCAGGCCGGCGGGGCGGCTGGCCTTCGTGTGCTGGCGGGCGCTGGAGGACAATCCGCTGGACGCCGTGCCGCTGCGGGCGGCCACGCCTCATCTGCCGCCGCAGCCCGAGCCCGACCCGCTCGCGCCCGGCCCGTTCGCCTTCGCCGACCCGGACCGCGTGCGCGGCGTCCTGGCCGCGGCAGGCTTTCAGGGCATCGCGATCACGGCCTGCGACCAGCCGGTGGGCAGCGGCGACCTCGAGGCGATGCTGGCGGTGTGCACGCGCGTCGGCGCCCTGGGCAAGATCCTGCGCGAGAACCCCGCGCTGCGGGACGCGGCGCTGCCCGCCGTCCGGTCCGCCCTGGCGAGGCACGATGGACCGGATGGGGTGAGGCTGACGGCCGCGACCTGGGTGGTGGCCGCGCGCGCCTGACCGGCCGCCCTAGCCGTGCGTATGCAGTTTCAGGTGCTTGGCCACTTCGGCGGCGTAGCGCTTGCTCACCGGCTCGAAGGCGTTCTCCGCCTCGTCATAGGCGTACACCTCGCCGCCGACGATATCATAGACCCATCCGTGCAGCCGCAGGTCGCCGCGCGCCAGCCGCACCGCGACGGCCGGATGGGTGCGCAGATGCGTCAGCTGCAGAATGACGTTCTGTTCCAGCAGCATCAGGTTGCGGCCGTGGTCGTCCAGATCCTTGCCGAGCTCGTTGGTGATATCCACCGCCGCCTGGGCATAGGACAGCCACTCCCGAACGTGCGGCAGCTGTGTCAGCCCATCCACGTTCATCGCGCCCTTCATCGCGCCGCACTGCGTATGGCCGCAGACCACGATGTGCGGCACGTTCAAGGCGATACAGGCGTACTCGATGGCGGAGGTGGTGCTGCCGCTGGTGCCCCGGGCGTGCGGCGGCACGATATTGCCGGCGTTGCGCACGATGAACAGGTCGCCGGGCTGGCTTTGCGTCAACATGCCGGTCTCGATGCGGGAGTCCGAGCAGGTGATGAACAGGGCCTCGGGCGACTGCCCCTTGGCCAGCTTTTCGAACAGGGCGGCGTTATCCGGGAAGACTTCCTTCTGGAACTTGACGACACCGGCTGCGAACTTGGGCATGACTTTTCCTGTTTCTAAGGACCGATCAGGATCCGGCGGTCCCGCCGCCGGGCAGACCAGGACACGCCTCGCAGCCGCGCGCCCGATCGGTGGAATAGGTATCTAAACTCGGCGACGTTCGGAAGGTTCTCGGTGCGGAATCAACCTTCGCCCCCCGGCCTATCCGGCCAGGGTCACGAACATTTCCTGCTCGATCACCCACTGGCCGCCGACCTTGCGCCAGGCGGCGAGGTAGCGCCCGGTCATGTCGGGGCGGCCCAGCCAGCGCCCGGTCCAGCGGCCGGTCTCGGCGGCGCGGTCGCCGCCGGCCGCGACCTCCACCGTCTCGGCGGCGCGCTCATAGGCGTTGAAGCCGGGCTCGGCGAACTGGGCGGCGAAGGCGGCGATGATGGCGTCCGCACCCGTGATCAGCCCGCCGCCGCCGACGATGACCACGGCGTCATCCGCGAAGAACGGGCGCAGGCGCGCCGCCTGATGCTCCGCGATCAGCCGGTTGGTCAGCTTGCGCCGGGCGCGGATGGCGGCTTCGGCCTCGGTGGCGGTCATGGGCTGCACGCTATAGGGGCGGGCGCTCCGGCTTCAAACGGAAAGCCGCCGACCTGTTGCCGAGCGGGGCGTGAGCAGCCTAACTGCCGCCCATGAACGCGCCATCCATGAACCCCGCCGCCCGCACCGCCCCGTCGACCGCCCGCAACCGCGATCCCATCCTGGAGGTGCTGCGCGAGCGCCTGACCGAGCCCGGCCTGGTGGTCGAGGTGGCCAGCGGGGCGGGGGAGCATGCGGTGCATATGGCCCGCGCCCTGCCGCACCTGACCTGGCAGCCGACCGACCGGGAGGACCTGGCCAGCATCGCCGCGTGGCGCGAGGAGGCGGGCCTGCCGAACCTGCTGGAGCCCCTGGCCCTCGACGCCGGCGATCCGGATAGCTGGCCGGTCGACCGGGCCGACGCCATGGTCTGCATCAACATGATCCACATCGCCCCGTGGAGCGCCAGCGAGGGCCTGTTCGCCGGCGCCGGGCGGGTGCTGCCCACGGGCGGGCGGATCTTCCTCTACGGCCCCTACCGCGAGGCGGGGGTGGAGACGGCGCCGAGCAACGAGGCCTTCGACGTCAGCCTGAAGGGGCGCGACCCGGCCTGGGGGCTGCGCCACCTGGACGAGGTGGCGGCGCTGGCCGGGCGGCACGGGCTGCAGCTGGCCGAGCGCATCGCCATGCCGGCCAACAATCTGATCGTGGTGTTCGAGAAGCGCTGATGTCCGACGAGATCATCGCCGACCTGGAGCGCCGCATGGCCGAGGCCGTGGCGGCGGACGACTTCGAGGCGGCCGCCGACCTGCGCGACGCGATCGAGGCGTTCAAGTCGGGCGGGGCGGGCTCCAAGCTGCGCCGCACCGCCCCTGGCGCCATGGGCCTGGGCACGAGCGACCCCGCCCACGTGCCGCCCAAGGGCTGGGTCAGGCCGAAGCGGCCGTCCCCCATGGTCGGGTCGCATAAGCCGCGCGGCGGGAAGCGATAGGCGGGTCCACCGGCTGGCCCGAGGCCAGGGCCTGCAGGCCGAGGCTGGGCGCCCCGGGGCCGCTGTCGCGGCGGATCCGGCACAGGCGCTCGCCGCCCTTCCACACCTCGACCGCCACGGCGGTCAGGCTGACCAGCATGGCCGCGCGGGCGCGAAGAGCCGCGTCGCCATCGTCCCGCGACTGGCCGATCTCGAAGGTGTCGACAGAGCCGTCCCTGTTGACGAAGTCGAACCTGTAGCCTGGCTCCATCTTCCACCGCCTCGCTGCGCACCCGTGGGCACGGAATAACCGGGAATCTGAATGGTTTGACGACAACGCCATCCAATCCTGCCGGGCGAATGCGGGGGCCGGATTAACGGTTGCGGGTTTTTGTTTAATGAGGCTGGGATCGGAGCCGTGTGACAGTTTGCGCGGCGCCGGCGCCGAATTCGCAGTCAGGCCCGCTTCGGCTAAGCTTCATCGATTCCGTCCCGGAGCGCGTCCATGCCTCGACACCCCCACCATCCGCCGCGCACCGCCCTGGCCCTGGCCGCCGCCCTGTTGGTCGCTGGGGCGGTTCATGCCGCCGTTCCCGCCGCGACGGAGGGGCCGGACACCCTGATCGGCGGCCCGGCCGGCGAGACGCTGCAGGGGCGGGGAGGCGGCGATTCGATCCGCGGCATGGACGGCGACGACCGCGTCTTCGGCAACCGCGGCGACGACAGCGTCGGCGGCGGTCCCGGCTATGACGAGGTCTACGGCGGTCCGGGCGCCGACCAGGTCAACGGCGGCCAGGGCGACGACACGGTCTCGGGCGACCGCGACGACGACACCGTGACCGGCGGGCTGGGGGCCGACCGCTTCCTCTTCGACAACCTGTCCGGCTCGGACACCATCACCGATTTCAGCAGCATCGACGGCGACCGGATCGAGCTGCCCACGGGCGTCGACTACACCCTCGCCGACACGCCCGCGGGATTGACCATCCAGCTCGGCGGCGGCGGGGGCCGGCTGCTGCTGGCCGGGACGAAGGCCTCCACCATCGGGGCCTGGCTCGCCACGGCGGCCACGGCGGGCGGACCGCCCAGCCGGCTGCAGCCGGTCGCCCAGCCGCCGCCGCCGCCCCGCAAGCGGCTGCTGGTGATGATCGTCGTCCTGTCCATCGCCTTCGTGGTCCTGCTTTCGATCGGGCTGGTGCAGCTGGTGCGCGGAGGTCGCGACCGGCGACTCTGAGAGAGGGCGTCTGTGAGGGCGCCCGATTCGGGTCTAGGCTGGGCGCGGAGGTCCGCCCCATGAACGCTCACGTCGCCCTGCCGCCTGTCGCCGCCGCCGCCGATCACCCGGAACGGCAGTACCTCGCCCTCCTGGCCGACATCATCGACAACGGCGTCCAGCGCGGCGACCGCACCGGTACGGGCACCCTGGGGGTGTTCGGCCGCCAGATGCGCTTTGACCTGGCCCAGGGCTTCCCCCTGCTGACCACCAAGAAGCTGCACTGGCGCTCCATCGTGGTGGAGCTGCTGTGGTTCCTGCGCGGCGACACCAATGTGCGCTGGCTGCAGGAGCGCGGCTGCAAGATCTGGGACGAGTGGGCCGACGCGGAGGGCGAGCTCGGCCCCGTCTACGGCAAGCAGTGGCGCTCCTGGGCCGCGCCGGACGGCCGCTCCATCGACCAGGTCGAAAAGCTGCTGCACGGGCTGAAGGCCAATCCGAACAGCCGCCGCCACATCGTCTCGGCCTGGAACCCGGCGGATGTGGACGATATGGCCCTGCCGCCGTGCCACTGCCTGTTCCAGTTCTTCGTCGCCAACGGAAAGCTCAGCTGCCAGCTGTACCAGCGCTCGGCCGACGTCTTCCTGGGCGTGCCGTTCAACATCGCTTCCTACGCCCTGCTCACCCACATGATCGCGCAGGTGGTCGGGCTGCAGCCGGGCGAGTTCGTGCACACCTTCGGCGACGCCCACCTCTATCTGAACCACTTGGATCAGGCCCGGCTGCAGCTCAGCCGTGAGCCCCGCCCCCTGCCGCGGCTGGTCATGGCGCCCCGGACCGACCTCTTCGCCTTCGAGCCCGAGGATGTCGTCATCGAGGGCTATGAGCCCCATCCGCACATCAAGGCCGCGGTGGCGGTATGAGCCGGGCCGACCTGGACCGGAAGGCCCCCTCTGACGAAATGGTTGTGGCGTGAGCGTACCCATCCTGACCGTCGGCCCCGTCGCGCGCGCCCGCAACGGGGTGATCGGGCGCGCCGGCGGCCTGCCGTGGCGGCTGAAGTCGGACCTCGCCCTCTTCAAGCAGCTGACCCTGTTCAAGCCGGTGATCATGGGCCGCAAGACCTGGGACAGCCTGCCCAAGCGGCCCCTGCCCGGGCGGCTGAACATCGTGCTGTCCCGCGACGGGACCTTCGAGCCCCACGGGGCCATTGTGTGCGAGCAGTTCCGCGAGGCTTTCGAGATCGCCCGCGAGCAGGCGGCCGAGGACGGCGCCGAGGAGATCTGCGTCATCGGCGGCGTGGCCCTGTTCGAGGCCGCCCTGCCCAAGGCCCGGCGCATCTACCTCACCGAGGTGGAGGCCGAGGTCGAGGGCGACGTGGTCTTCCCGCCGTTCGACGAGAGCGAGTGGAAGGAAGTGCGGCGCGAACACCACGCGCCCCAGGAAGGCGACGACCACCCCTTCACCTTTCGGGTGCTGGAGCGGTAAAACTCCCGCCTTGCCGGGGGGCGTTAGGAGATAGAGCGATGCTCGCCGCGATCCTGGCCGCCGTGCTGGCGGCCCTGCCGCAGCCCCCCACCCTCGACACGCGCCAGGGCGACTGGATCATCGTCACCGCCGATCGGGTGGTCGCGCCCGAGAACATGCCCGGCGAATGTTTCGTCCAGGCCAAGGTCGACCAGGTGGTGCACGGCGAGAACTTCCGCGTCGGCCAGCGCGTCGCCCTGGTCGTGCCCTGCCGCCAGGGCGGCCTGGAGCCGACCGTGGCGATCCTCGGCCAGGCCCCGCCCACCATCCAGACCCTGCGCACGCAAAAGCGCGCCCTCGTCCACCTCGACGCCGGCGGCCGCGTGCTGCGCAACGGCTACTACGCCCTCAGCCAGGCGATCCCGCTCGCGCCGGCGCTGAGCTAGGGCGCGCTCTTCCCCTCCCCCTGGAGGGGAGGGCGACTCGGCGAAGCCGAGCGGGGCGGGGGGATGTTTCAGCCCGCACCACTTTTCAAACCAACGCACTCTCCGCTGGCGTCCCCCCACCCCGCGGGGCTGGCGCCCCGTCGCCCTCCCCTCGAGGGGGAGGGAAAGTGGAGCCCTAGTCCTCGAACACGATGGTGGGCGCGGGCTTGGACGCGTCCGCCCCGGCCAGCCGCTCTGCGACCTGCTCGGCGATGTGCATGAAGGCCTTGGCGCTGGGGCTGTCGGGCTTGGCGGCCACGATGGGGCGGCCGTCGTCGCAGGCTTCGCGCAGGGCGATGTCGATGGGCACCTCGCCGAGGAAGGGCACGCCCATCTTTTCGGCCGTGGCCTTCGCGCCGCCATGGCCGAAGATCGGGATGGGCGCGCCGGTGGTCGGGTCGGGGAAGTAGGACATGTTCTCCACCACCCCCATGATCGGGGTCGCGGTCTTTTCGAACATGGCCGCGCCGCGCCGCACGTCGATCAGCGCCACCTCCTGCGGGGTCGAGACCAGGACCGCCCCGGCCAAGGCCACCCGCTGAACGAGGGAAAGCTGGATGTCGCCGGTGCCGGGGGGCATGTCGACGACCAGCACGTCGAGGGGCTCGGCCTCGTTTCCCCACGCCACGTCGTTGAGCAGCTGGTTCAGGGCCGACGAGGCCATCGGCCCGCGCCAGATCATCGGGGCGCCCTCGTCGACCAGGAAGCCGATCGAGATGGCCTTGATCCCCCACGCCTCCAGCGGCACCAGCTTCTTGTCCGCATTGGTCTGCGGGCCGTCGTCGATGCCCAGCATCTTGGGGGCCGAGGGGCCATAGACGTCGGCGTCGAGCAGGCCGATGCGCAGGCCGAGCCGGGCCAGGGCGACGGCCAGGTTCACCGCCACGGTGGACTTGCCCACCCCGCCCTTGGCCGAGGACACCGCCAGCACCTGTTTCACATGCGGCGGCTTCAGCGCGCCTTCGGGGGCCTTGGGGATCGCCTGGCTCTGGGCGTCGGCCGACAGTCGCGCGCCCTTGCGCACGCGCACCGTACCCGGCGCGGGGGCGTAGGGCGCCGCCCCGCCTTCTTCCGCCGTCAGCACCACCTGGGCCTTTTCGACCCCCGGCACGGTGCGCAGCGCGGCTTCGGCCGCATCGCGGATCTGCGCGTAGAGCCGCACGTCGGCGGGGGGAACTTCCAGCATGAAGCCGGCGCGGCCCGGCCCGATGGCCAGGCCGTGCACCAGGCCGGCGGCCACCAGGCCCTGCCCCGACTTGGGGTCGCGCACCTGATTCAGGGCGGCGATAATGGCGGCGCGGTCGGGGGAAGCGGCGGCGCGGGTGGGGGTGTCGTCAGTCACGGTTTAGCCATCCGCCTTGCAGAATAAAGGGTCGCGCTTCATATCCCGAGTTGCCCAAGGGCGCGAGGACAGCCGATCGATGCCGTGGAACGATAACAGCAACCCGGGCCCATGGGGCTCCGCAGGCGGCGGACCCAAGGGCGGCGGCGACTCCGACAAGGGCGCTAACGGGGGCGGCGGCGACAAGAACGAACCGCGCAAGGGCAGCCCCTGGGGCCCGCCCGGCGGCGGCTCCGGCGGAAAACCTCCGGGAGGCGGCGGCGGTGGCGGAGGCCCGCGGCGGCCCGGCTCCGGCCCCGGCGGGCCGAACCGCCCGCCGATGAAGGCCCCGGACTTCGAAGACCTGATGCGCCAGATCGGCGACCGTTTCCGCGGCCGGTTCAGCGGCCCCGGCGGCCGGCCCCGCGCCGGCGTGCTGGCGGCGATCGGCGGCGTCGCGTTCTGCGCCTGGGCCCTGACCGGCATCTATATGGTCCAGCCCGACCAGGCGGCGGTGGTGATCCGCTTCGGCGCCTTCGCCCGCTCGGAAGGCCCCGGCCTGCGCTACCACCTGCCCGCGCCGATCGAGAGCGTCGAGAAGGTCTCGGTCACCAACCTCAACCGTCTCGACGTGGGCGGCAACTCGGGCACCGATATCCCCGAGGAGAGCCTGATGCTCACCGGCGACGAGAATATCGTCGACCTGAACTTCTCGGTGCAGTGGCGCGTCTCCGACGCCGCCAACTACCTGTTCCGCATCGACGACCCGGAAGCCGCGGTGAAGATGACCGCCGAAAGCGCCATGCGCGAGGTGATCGGCAAGGCCAATCTGCAGCAGATCCTCACCACGGGCCGCGGCCAGGTCCAGTCCCAGGCCGCCGAGCTGATGCAGCGCACCCTCGACGCCTGGGGCGCAGGGGTGTCCATCGTCGAGGTGCAGATCCGCACCGCCAACCCGCCGCAGGAGGTGATCGCCGCCTTCCGTGAAGTGGCCAACGCCGGCCAGGACGCCGAGGCCGCCGTCAATGAGGCCAACACCTATCGCAACCGGGTGATCAACGAGGCCAAGGGCGACGCCGCCCGCATCGTCCAGGCCTCCCAGGCCTATCGCGAGCAGGTGGTCCTGGAGGCCCAGGGCGAGGCCGACCGCTTCGCCGCCATCGAGGCCGAGTACCGCAAGGCCCCGGCCGTGACCCGTCAGCGCCTCTACACCGAGACCATGGAGCGCATCCTGCGCAACTCGAACAAGGTGGTGATCGACACGCCGGCGGGCGGCACCGCCCCCATCGTCCTGCCGCCGGATCTGCTCAGGAGCCGGACCCAGGCGCCCTCCGTGGCCGCGCCCGCCGCGACCGAACAGCCCCGTGAGGCCACCCGATGATGAGCCAGTCGCGCATGATCCTGATCGGCGTGGGCCTGGTGGCCCTGCTGATCCTCGCCGCCAACACCTTCTACATCGTCGACCAGCGCAAGCAGGCGGTGGTGCTGCGCTTCGGCGAACCGCAGCGGGTGGTCAACGCCTTCCGCGACAACGACCCGGGACTGAAGGTGAAGGCCCCGTTCCTCGAGAACGTCATCCTGCTCGACAAGCGCAACCAGGCGCTGGAGGCCGACTCCGAGGAGATCATCGCCGCGGACCAGGAGCGCCTCGTCGTCGACGCCTTCCTGCGCTACCGCATCTCCGACCCGCTGCAGTTCTTCCGCACCCTGCGCGATGAGCGCACCGCGGCCGACCGGCTCGAACGCCTCGTGAATTCGTCCCTGCGCCAGGTGCTGGGCTCGGTGCCGTCCAACGACATCATCGCCAGCCGCCGGGCCGAGCTGATGCTCGCCACCCGCAACGACGTCGCCACCCGCGCCCGGGCGGCGCGGCTTGGCATCGAGGTCATCGACATCCGCATCAAGCGGGCCGATCTGCCTCAGGCCAACCAGCAGGCGGTCTATCGCCGGATGCAGACCTCCCGCCAACAGGAGGCGGCGCAGATCCGCGGCGTCGGCGAGCAGCAGAAGCGCGAGATCATGGCCGGCGCCGACCGGGAGGTGACCGTCACCCTGGCCACCGCCACGGAGGAGTCGTCCAAGACCCGAGGCGAGGGCGACGCCCGCCGCGTGGCGATCTTCGCCCAGTCCTATGGGCGCGACCCCAGCTTCGCGGCCTTCTTCCGCTCGATGCAGGCCTATTCGGGGGCGCTCGCCAGCGGCGACACCACCATGATCCTGTCCCCGAAGAGCGACTTCTTCAAATATTACAACAACGGCCCGGGGCGTTAAGGCCGACGACGCGTTGCTTCCCCTCCCCCTTGAGGGGAGGGCGACTCGGCGTAGCCGAGCGGGGCGGGGGGACGTTTCCGCTTCGTGATGCTTTGGGATCTAGGTCGTCGCGGACCCCGCTGGCGACCCCCCACCCCGCTCGCTGGCGCGAGTCGCCCTCCCCTCAAGGGGGAGGGAAAGCGGGCTCACCCCGCGGGCAGGTTGGGCAGCTTCGGCTTGCCGGCCCGCCGGGCGTAGTCGGCCAGGGCTCCGGTCAGGTCCGCGCCCCGCGTGAAGGTGCAGCTCGGCGCCATCGCCCGCTTGGGGTCGATCTTCACCCCGTGGGCCAACGCCGCGTCACGGGCCGGCCCCAGGTCGCAGAACGGCACGTCGAGATAAATCCGCCCGTCCCGCCGCTCGGCGACGCCGTAGAGCCAGGCGCCCCTGCCGCCGACGGCGAAGGCGAACTCGCCGTCCAGCCCGCCCGGCAAGGGCGTGAAGAGGAAGCGGTCGGCCCTGCCGCGGCCGTCCCTGGTATTGATTGTGTACCAGCGGTCGGGCCCGAGGCTGATCTCGACGTCGTAGGGCCGCTCGCCCTCGTCGGCGAGGGTCTGGGTCCCCACCGCCAGGGGCGCGACCGCCTGTTTCGGGTCGAGCAGCAGCGCCTTGGACTCGTAGCAGCCGGCCAGGGCCAGGGCGGCGGCGCAGATCAGTCCGGCGGCGAGCGCTTTCATCCCGCCACGAATTCTTCGACGCGATAGCCCTGGAAGTAGAGCAGGGCGGTCAGGTCGGCATGGTCGACCCGCGCGTCGGCCTCGGCCGCCACGATGGGCTTGGCGCGATAGGCGACGCCCAGGCCCGCGGCCTCGATCATGGCCAGGTCGTTGGCGCCGTCGCCGATGGCCAGGGTCTCGAACAGGGGCGCGCCCAGCGCCGCCGCCTCTTCCCGCAGCGCCGTCAGCTTGGCCTCGCGGCCGAGGATCGGCTCGCCGACCTTGCCGGTCAGCTTGCCGCCGGCCTCGATCAGGGTGTTGGCGCGGTTGTCGTGGAAGCCGGCGGCCTGCGCCACCCGGCTGGTGAAGAAGCCAAAGCCCCCCGAGACCAGGACGCACCGGGCGCCGTTCGCCCCCATGGTCCGAACCAGGGTCCGCGCGCCGGGGTTCAGCCGCACCCGCTCGTCGTAGCAGCGCTGCAGGGCCTCCACGCCCAGCCCTTCCAGCATCCCCACCCGCTCGCGCAGGGCGCCTTCGAACTGCAGTTCGCCGCGCATGGCCCGCTCGGTGATGGCGGCGATCTCCGCTTTCTTGCCGGCGAAGTCGGCCAGTTCGTCCAGGCACTCGCAGCCGATGATGGTGGAATCCATGTCGGCGATCAGCAGCCGCTTCCTGCGCCCGTCCAGGGGCTGGACGCAGACGTCGACCGGCAGGGCGGCGATGGCCGCCTCGGCCGCCGCGCGCAGGGCCCGGGGGTCGGCGGCCTCGACCGATTTGTCTATACAATTGGGGCCAAGGTAACGGGTGTCCTTGACGCGGCCGCCGAGGCCCGCCACGGCTTGCTCGACCAGGGAGCGGGCGGGATCGACGGCTTCGGGATCGGGGCTGACGAGGGTGAGGGCGAAGTGCATGGCGAGCGTCTGGCTCATCGCCGGCCCGACCGCAAGCGGCAAGTCGGCCCTCGCGCTCCGTCTCGCCCGCGCGTTGGACGGCGAGATCGTCAACGCCGATTCCATGCAGCTCTATCGCGACCTCGCCGTGCTGACGGCGCGGCCGCCTGCTGACGAAACGGCCCAGGTTCCACATCATCTCTACGGCGTCGCCGACGCGGGCGACGGCTGGTCGGTCGGGCGCTGGTTGCGCGCCGCGCGCGAGGCCCTGGCCGACATCGCGTCGCGCGGGCGCACTGCCGTCGTGGTCGGCGGCACGGGTCTCTACTTCCACGCCCTGACCCGGGGCCTGGCGGAGATCCCGCCAGTGGCCCTCGCCGTCCGTCAGGCCGCCCAGGCCCGGTTTGACGCGCACGGGGAGGGGGTGTTCCGCGACGCCCTGCACGCCGTCGATCCCGTCGCGGCCGACCGTATCGCGCCCCGCGACCGGCAAAGGCTGGTCCGCGCCCAGGAGGTGCATGACGCCACGGGCAAGTCCCTGACCGAGTGGCAGGCCGAAGGGGCGGCCGGCGCGCTCGCGGACTACCGCGCCCTCGTGCTCGACCCGCCCCGCGACGCCCTCTACGCCCGCTGCGACGTGCGGTTCGCGGCGATGGTCGCGGGCGGGGCGCTGGAGGAGGCGCGGGTCCTACTGGCGCGGAACCTCGACCCGGCCCTGCCCGCGATGAAGGCGGTGGGCCTGCGCGAACTGGGCCGCCACCTGGCCGGCGAGCTCTCCCTGGACGAGGCCGTGACCCTCGCCCGCACCGAGACCCGCCACTACGTCAAGCGCCAGTCCACCTGGTTCAGGAACCAGACCCCCGACTGGCCGCGGGTGAATGGATTCGGGGACCACGATTTTCCCCTCCCCCTGGAGGGGAGGGCGACGGGGCGATAGCCCCGCGGGGCGGGGGGACGCCAGCCAGAAGCGCGATGGGCGGATTGAAAGGGCGGCGGGGTGGACGCGTCCCCCCGCCCCGCTCGGCTTCGCCGAGTCGCCCTCCCCTCCAGGGGGAGGGAAGAAGCGACCCGCGCACGATCTTGCCCGCTTTCCTCCGCTTGACCGTCCGCGGCGACTGTGAGACACCTCTCACCGCTTATCTGGAGCAAGAGACGTGCGCACGAAGTCCGTACTTATTGGAGCGACCGATCTCGGGTAGTCGAAAGACGCCCGGAAGAGCGGTCGCGTGCGCAAAGGCCCCTCGGGGCCTTTTTTCTTGCCCGAAACCCTGCCGACCGAACCCTGCCGACCTGACCGATAGAGCCGACCATCCTGGAGCCCGCCATGACCCTGCACCAACAGATCGAAGCCGACGCGCCGGACGCCGCCGCGCCCGTCATGATGACCGGCGCCGAGATCGTGGTGCGGGCCCTCGTCGAGCAGGGCGTCGACACCATCTTCGGCTACCCCGGCGGGGCGGTGCTGCCGATCTATGACGCCCTGTTCCACGAGAACGAGGCGCACGGCGAGCGCCTGCGCCACTATCTGGTCCGCCACGAGCAAGGGGCGACCCACGCCGCGGAGGGTTATGCCCGCTCGACCGGCAAGCCCGGCGTGGTCCTGGTCACCTCCGGCCCCGGGGCGACCAATGCGGTGACCGGCATCACCGACGCCCTGATGGATTCCATTCCCATGGTCGTCCTGACCGGCCAGGTCCCGACCCACCTGATCGGATCGGACGCCTTTCAGGAGTGCGACACCGTCGGCATCACCCGCTCGTGCACCAAGCACAACGTCCTGGTGAAGGACGTGAAGGACCTGGCGCGGGTGATCCACGAGGCTTTCGCCATCGCCACCTCGGGCCGCCCCGGCCCGGTGCTGATCGACATCCCCAAGGACGTCCAGTTCGCCACCGGCCCCTATTACGGCAAGGACGAGGTCCGCTTCGCCCACGGCTACAACCCGCGGATCAAGGGCGACCAGGGCAAGATCGCCGAGGCGATCGAGCTGATCGCCAACGCGCGCCGGCCGGTGTTCTACACCGGCGGCGGGGTGATCAATTCCGGCCCCGAGGCCAGCCGCCTGCTGCGCGAGTTCGCCCATGCGGTGGGCGCGCCGGTCACCTCGACCCTGATGGGCCTTGGCGCCTTTCCGGCCGCCGACCCCCAGTGGCTGGGCATGCTGGGCATGCACGGGGCCTATGAGGCCAACCACGCGATGCATGACTGCGACGTCATGATCAACATCGGCGCCCGCTTCGACGACCGGGTCACCGGGCGCCTCGACGCCTTCTCGCCGGGATCGAAGAAGATCCACGTCGATATCGACCCGTCCTCGATCAACAAGGTCGTGCGCGCCGACGTCGGCATCGTCGGCGACTGCGCCAGCGTGCTGGCCGACATGATGGACCTGTGGCGCGAGCGTAAGCTGAGCCCCGACAAGGCGGCGCTGAAGGAGTGGTGGACCCAGATCGAGGGGTGGCGCGACCGCAAGGGCTTCGCCTACTCAGCGTCCGACACGGTCATCAAACCCCAGTACGCCGTCGAGCGGCTCTACGCCCTGACCCGCGACCGCGACGTCTATGTCACCACCGAGGTCGGCCAGCACCAGATGTGGGCGGCCCAGCTGTTCCGCTTCGAGGAGCCCAACCGCTGGATGACCTCCGGCGGCCTCGGCACCATGGGCTACGGCATTCCGGCCGCCGTCGGGGTGCAGGTGGCGCACCCGGACGCCCTGGTCATCGACATCGCCGGCGAGGCCTCGGTGCAGATGACCATGCAGGAGTTCTCGACCGCGGTTCAGTACAACCTGCCGATCAAGATCTTCATCCTCAACAACGAGTGGATGGGCATGGTGCGCCAGTGGCAGCAGCTGCTGCACGGCGAGCGCTACAGCCACTCCTACTCCGAGAGCCTGCCCGACTTCGTCAAGCTGGCGGAGGCCTTGGGCGGCGTCGGCATCCGCGCCGAGACCCCGCAGGAACTGGACGCCAAGATCCAGGAGATGATCGACATCCGCCGGCCGGTGATCTTCGACTGCCGGGTCGAGCGGGCTGAGAACTGCTTCCCGATGATCCCGTCCGGCAAGGCGCACAACGAGATGATCCTCGGCGACGCGGCGGCGGCGATCGATATCGGCACGATCATCGACGACGCCGGCAAGCGGCTGGTCTAGCCGACGGTCCTCAGGGGTGGGTGGCGCGCAGGTAAGCGACCACCGCCTTGGCGTCGTCGGCGTTGAGGCGGAAGGCCGGCATGGGCGGGCGGGCCATCGACCCGTCCGGCCGTACGCCGGTCTGCAGGAAGCTGACCAGCTGGGCGTCGGTATAGCCCGTCGGCCCGCCCGCGATGGGCGGGGCGATGGGCGCCCAGCCCGGGAACGGCGCGGTCGGGGCGAAGCTCAGGGCCGCTCCGGTCAGGGCTCGGCCCTTGGGCACATTGCCGGCCTCGTCCCGTGGCGAATGGCAGTCGCCGCAGCCGGTGACGGCGTTGACCAGGTAGTCGCCCCGCGCCACCAGCGCGGGCTGCGCCTGGGCGGCGCCCGCGGCCAGCAGGGCGGCGGCGGCGATGAGTTCACGACGCATGAGGCGCTCCGCTTGCTACGAAGCTAAGCCGTATGGAAATCCGTCGCGGTCGGCAAGATGACAGCCCCGCCCGCAAGTTCGCTTCGCCCAGCCCGCCGGATAAGCCATAAGGCGGCGGTTCACAGGATCGAGACCATGAGCAACCCTCCCGCCGGCGTCGGCTCCTCCGCCTATTTCCTCGACCATGCCGAGGAGACCGAACAGCGCGCCACCTTCGCGGTGGTGGTCGACAACGAGCCGGGGGTCCTGCACCGGGTCGTCGGCCTGTTCTCGGCGCGCGGCTACAACATCGAGAGCCTGACGGTCGCCGAGACCGACCACGCGGCGCACGTGTCGCGCATCACCATCGTCACCCGCGGCACCGCCCAGGTGCTGGAGCAGATCCGCGCCCAGCTCGAGAAGCTGGTCCAGGTGCGCGACGTGGCCAACGCCGGGCGCGACCCCAACAGCGTCGAGCGCGAGCTGGCCCTGGTGAAGGTGCGCGGGACCGGCGCCGACCGGGTCGAGGCCCTGCGCATCGCCGATATCTTCCGCGCGCACGTCATCGACACCACCCACGAGAGCTTCATCTTCGAGGTCACCGGCGCCACGTCGAAGATCGAGCAGTTCGCCGCCCTGATGCGGCCGCTCGGCCTGGTCGAAATCTCGCGCACGGGGGTCCTGTCGATCACCCGCGGCCCGGAGCGGATGTAAGGAGGGCGGATGTGAGCCTGATGCGCCGCACCGCCCTCCTGGCCCTGGTCCTCGCGGTCGCGTCCTGCGGCCCCGATCCCGGCGCGCAGGAGCGGGCGGCCCGCACCAAGGTCTTCACCGACCTCAGCCAGCCGGACATGGCCGTGGTGGTCGGCCCGGCGGTGATGCAATCCAATTTCGCCATGGTCGACTGGACCCGCGGATCCTTCCGCGGCGGCCGGACCCTGCTGCGCCGGGACGGCAAGGACTGGACCATGATCCTGTGCGGCGGCAAGCCGCTGACCGAGCGGACGGTTCTGGAGGCGGCCGGCGTGCCTGAGGCCGCCGCCGACGGCCTGGTCTCCAAGCTCCTGCGCGAGGAGGGCCGCCTGGACTCCAGCCGCCGCGATCAGTTCGACAAGTGGGAGGGCCTGGGGGCGCCCCGGGGGGTGACGTGCCCGGAGCCGCAAGAGCAGTAGCGCAGATTTTCACCCTCCCCCTGGAGGGGAGGGCGACTCGGCGCAGCCGAGCGGGGCGGGGGGATGCGTCCGCCCGCACCTACTGTCTGATCGGAGCGCTCTCCGCCGGCGACCCCCCGCCCCGCGGGGCTGACGGCCCGTCGCCCTCCCCT
>DAICXL010000120.1:0-6539 GCA_027312185.1 Caulobacterales bacterium
TCGCTTCGCGCTGGAGCGGGGCTACCTCGACAGCCTGCTCGACAGCCTCGTCGCGCGTCCCTTCGCCCGGCTGTTCCTGATCTGCGACCGGTTGGAGCGCAGCTGGTCCGGCTGGCTGGACGGCGAGCCCAAGGCGCCGCCACCCCCGTCCGCCGCGCCTCCGGCGGCGGCCGGGACCGAGGATCGGGCATGATCGGCGGCTATCCCTACCTGCTCACCCTGGCGTTGCTGGCCCCCCTGGCGGGCGCGCTGGCGGTCGTCCTGACCCGCGACGTGCAGCGCGCGCAGGGTGTGTGCACCGGCGCCCTGGCGACGACCCTGGCCCTGGCGAGCGCGGCGGCGCTCCAGGCGCACCTGTCCGGCTACGGCGTGATCCCACTGGCGCTGAACGCGTTCGGGATCGATCCCGTGGCGGCGCCGATCCTGCCGGTGATCGCGCTCGTCCACCTGCTGACCGCCGTGGGCACGGCCAAGTCCCGGGTGAACCACGGGCGGTGTTTGCGGCTGCTGCTCTCGGTCTTCTTCGCCCTCGCGGCGACGACCAGCGCCACGGGTCCCGTGCTGATCGCCATGCTGGCCGCCGCCGCCGTGCTGCCGGCCTGGGACCTCAAGGGGCTGGGGCGCAGCCTGCGCGGCTATCTGGTCTATATGCTTCCGGCCTTGTGCCTGATCGTCGCCGGCTGGGCGGGCCAGGGCGGATCGTCGCCGGACCTTTCGGCGGGCCTGATGCTCGCCGGCCTGCTGATCTATGGCGGCATGGCGCCGGGTCACGCCTGGGCGCCCAGCCTGTTCGAGCGGGGCAGCTTCGGGGCCAGCATGGGCTTCGTGCTGCCGATCCTGCCGGTCCTGGCCCTGATCCGGCTGGTGCTGCCGATGGCGCCCGAGGACCTGATGACCGGGGCGGGCTACTTCTGCCTGTTCACGGGGCTCTACGCCGGCGGCATGGCGACGGTCCAGGGATCGGTGCGCCGGTTCTACGCCTATCTGGCGCTCAGCCAGCTTTCGATGGTGCTGTTCGCGGTGCTGCAGGCGACCTCGATCGGGGTCACCGCCGCCCTGTGCCTGTGGATATCGGCGGCCCTGTGCCTTGCCGGCCTGGGCTTTCCGGCCCGCGCCATCGAGGCGCGCTTCGGCCGCCTGTCCCTGCGCGAGCCCCATGGCCTCTACCCCCAGACCCCGGCCCTGGCGGTCTCGTTCCTGGTCGCGGGCCTCGGCTGCGTCGGCTTTCCGGGCACCTTCGGCTTCGTGCCGGTCGAGCTTCTGATCAGCGGCAGCTTTTCCCAGGGGCTGTGGATCAGCGCCGCCCTGGCCGTGATCGCCATGCTGAACGGCATCGCCATCCTGCGCGCCTATTTCTCCCTGTTCACAGGCAAGCGGACCACCGCGTCGGTCTCGCTGCAGGCGACGCCGGTGGAGCGGTTCGGCATCGTGGTCATCGCCGTGGTGGTGCTGCTGGGCGGGTGGCTGGCTCCGCCCCTGGTGGCCTCGCGCCACGACCTCGCCGACCAGTTGCTGTCGCAGCGGGCGCAGTGGGTCCCCTGAAGCTCCGCAATCTGGCGTTGCGGTTTTCGGTGGACGACCCACCGGATCACGGTCACGCTTCCGCTGCTTTGGAGACGGCCTGAACACAGGTCGGGATCGCCGACCCGCGATCCAAAAAGACGATTGGGGAGCGACCGGATGTTCGAGTGGGCGAGGCGGCTGCCGCTGGCGGTCGCCGCTGCGTGGATGGTCAGCTCCGGCGCCCAGGCTGCGAGCGCGCCGCCGGACCTGACCGGCGTGTGGACCAATGCCGGGGCCCCGGCCGCGGGCGGCACGACCAACACCGCCGCCCAGGTCCCCCTGCCGATGCGCCCCGAAGCCAAGGCCAGGGTCGACGCCTATCAGGCCCTGGTCCGGCCGACCGGCGAGACGCCGGGCGGCGTCTGCCTGGGGACCGGCATGCCGGGCTCCATGCTCGGGTCCGGCGGCTATCCGATGGAGATCATCCAGCGGCCCGAGCAGATCACCATCATCTACGAGGCCCACAACGAGACCCGCCGGGTCTATTTCGGCGCCCGCAACGCGGCCGAGGAAGACCGGGTCCCGGGCCGCAACGGCTATTCCAGCGGCCGGTGGGAAGGCCAGACTCTGGTCGTGGAGACCGACAACCTCGTCGAGCAGATCGACCAGCGCATCGCCCATTCGGACCAGGCGCGCATCGTCGAGCGCTATCATGTCGAGGCCGGCGCCGACGGCCGGCGCGTGCTGGTGGCCGACATGACCCTGACCGACCCGGCCTTCTACACGGCGCCGGTGGTGGTCCAGAAGCGCTGGGCCCAGGTCCCGAACGGCCGGCTGCTGCCCTATGAATGCGCCGAGGAGACCTGGCTCAAACGGCTGGAAGAGCTGCAGGCCAAGGCCGGGCGCTGACCGGTGAAAGACAGGAGATCACCATGACCAAGGCCGTCATCGCCGCCGCCCTTCTCGCGGCCGCCGCCCTCGCCGCGGCGCCCGCGCTCGCGCACCATTCCGCCGTCCAGTTCGACTTCACCAAGTCCGTCCCGATGAAGGGCACGGTCAAGAAGTTCGACGCCATCAACCCGCACATGCGCCTGGTGCTGGCGGTCAACGACGCTAAGGGCGCCCGCGACATCGAGTTCGAGGGGCACAGCACCAACAACATGTACCGCGCCGGGTACCGCAAGGGGATGGTCAAGGTCGGCGACGCGATCACGGTCAATATCGCGCCGTTGAAGAGCGGCGCAGACGGGGGCTTCGTGGTCTCCGCCACCACCACCGACGGCAAGTTCTTCGGCCTGCCGTCGCGCCAGGCCGCGGCGAATCCGGCCGCCGCCCGCGCCTCCGCCGAGGCGCGCTAAGCGCCCGGCGGCTCATGCTCCTGGAGGCGCTGCCGGCCCGCGGCCGTGATCGACCAGCCCTGGGCGGTGCGGACGGCGAGCCCCTGTCGGGTCAGGCTGAGGGCGTCGGCGATGCGGACGAAATCGACCGGCTCGCCCAGTTCCTTGAGCACCAGATCCTTCAGGGCCTGGATTTCGCCTGGGCTCAGGTCCATTCGTCAGTCCCCTGGATAGCCATGTCCATTGTCCTCGTTCGAGCCGCAGCCTGGGAAAGCGGCGGCGATCCCATACAAAAGACATGGAACAGGCGAAAAGACGCAGGACGCGTCGCAGGTTGCGAATAATATTCCCGAGCGTCAGGACGAGATGACCGCCAGCCCCCATCCAGCCGGCCCCCTTCGCGGCAAGCGCGGCCTGGTCGTCGGGATATCGAACGGCCAGAGCATCGCCACGGGATGCGCCCGGGCCTTCCGTCAGGCCGGCGCCGCCCTGGCCGCCACCTATCTCAACGACAAGGCCAAGCCCCATGTCCAGGCCGTCGCCGACACGATCGGGATCGACCGCCTGGCCCCGTGCGACGTGCGCGTTCCCGGCGAGCTGGAAGCCGTGTTCGACGCGGTCGGCCGCGACTGGGGCGGGCTGGATTTCCTGCTGCATTCCATCGCCTTCGCGCCCAAGGCGGATCTGCACGGCCGGGTCGTCGACTGTTCGGCGGAAGGCTTCGCCACGGCGATGGACGTGTCGGTGCATTCCTTCATCCGCATGGCCAGGCTGGCCGAGCCCCTGATGCCCAAAGGCGGCTGCCTGCTGACGGTGACCTTCTACGGCTCCGACCGGGTGGTGGAGCACTACAACCTGATGGGGCCGGTCAAGGCGGCGCTGGAGAGCACGACCCGCTATCTCGCCGCCGAGCTCGCGGCCAAGGGCATTCGGGTGCACGCCATCTCGCCGGGGCCGATCGCCACCCGGGCGGCCAGCGGCATCGACCGCTTCGACGAGCTTCTCGCCCGGGCCGCGGCTCAGGCCCCAGCCAATCAGCTTGTCGACATCGCCGACGTCGGGGCCCTGGCCGCCTTCCTGGTCGGCGACGCGGCGCGCCGCATGACCGGGACCGTGATCCCCATCGACGGCGGACAACACCTCAGCGGATGAAAGCAAGCCTCGCCATGACGGACACCACGACCCACGGCTGGCGCCTCGACCTTCTCGCCCGCTGCGCCGGCCTGCCGCCGGTCCCGACGGCGGTCGCCCACCCCTGCGACGAGGCCTCCCTGAGCGCCGCGGCCGACGCCGCCGCCCAAGGCCTTATCGCGCCTATCCTCGTCGGACCCGAGGCCAAGATCCGGGCCGCGGCCCAGGCTGCCGGCGTCGACATCTCCGCTTTCCGGCTCGAGCCGGCGCCCCACAGCCACGCGGCCGCCGCGCGCGCGGTCGCCCTCGTCCGCGGCGGGGAGGCCCAGCTGCTGATGAAGGGGTCTCTGCACACGGACGAACTGATGCACGAGGTGCTGGCGGTCGAGACCGGCCTGCGCACCGCCCGGCGCGTCAGCCACGTCTACATCATGGACGTGCCGCGCTACCCCCGGCCCCTGCTGATCACCGACGGCGCCATCAACATCGCCCCGTCGCTCGAGGACAAACGGGACATCGTCCAGAACGCGATCGACCTCGCCCTCGTCCTGGGCATAACCCAGCCGCGGGTCGCCATCCTCTCGGCGGTGGAGACGGTGACCTCCAAGCTGCAGTCGACCCTGGACGCCGCGGCCCTGTGCAAGATGGCCGACCGGGGCCAGATCACCGGCGGGCTGCTGGATGGGCCGCTGGCCTTCGACAACGCCATCAACCCGGAGGCGGCGCAGGACAAGGGCATCGTCTCGCCCGTGGCCGGTGTCGCCGACATCCTGGTGGTTCCCGATCTCGTCTCGGGCAACCTGCTGGCCAAGCAGCTGACCTTCCTGGCCGGGGCGGACGCGGCCGGCGTGGTCGTCGGGGCCCGCGTCCCCATCATCCTGACCAGCCGCGCCGACCCCCAGTCGGCCCGCATCGCCTCGTGCGCCGTGGCCGTCCTCATGGCCCACGCCGCCAAGGAGCGCCTGGCCGGTCCCGCCGCATGACCGACGCCATCCTGACCCTGAACGCCGGCTCGTCGAGCCTGAAGTTCGCGCTGTTCGAAGTGAACGGCTCGACCCTGCAGCCCACGGTCAGGGGCAAGATCGAGGAGATCGGAACCGCGCCCCACATGATCGCGAAGGACGCGGGCGGCGCCATCCTGACCGAGCGGCGGTGGCCGGACGGCGGCGGCCTCGACCACGAGGACTTCCTGACGCCCCTCTTCGCCTGGATCGATGAGCACCTCGACGGCGCCCGCCTGGCCGCGGCGGGGCACCGGATCGTGCATGGGGGCCCGGCCTTCCGCGCGCCGGCGGCGATCGACGACGCCGTGCTCGCCAAGCTCGATGCGCTATGCCCTCTGGCGCCCCTGCACCAGCCGCACAACCTGGCGGCCGTCAGGGCGGCGCGGACGGCCCGGCCCGGCCTTGCGCAGGTGGCCTGCTTCGACACCGCCTTCCATCACGACCATGCCGAGGTGGTGACCCGGTTCGCCCTGCCGCGCGCCTGGCATGAGGAGGGCGTGCGGCGGTACGGCTTCCATGGCCTGTCCTACGAATATGTGGCGGGGCGCCTGGCCGCACTCGACCCGCCGCTGGCGGCCGGCAAGGTCGTCGTCGCCCACCTCGGCAATGGGGCGAGCCTCTGCGCGCTCGACGGCGGGCGCAGCGTCGACACCACCATGGGGCTCACCGCCCTCGACGGGCTGATGATGGGCTCGCGCTGCGGCGCCCTCGACCCCGGGGTGATCCTCTACCTGCTGCAGCAGAAGGGCCTGACCCCGGAAGCGGTGCAGGCCCTGCTCTACGAACAGTCGGGCCTGCTCGGGGTGTCGGGACTGTCGAGCGACATGCGGACCCTCCTGGCCAGCCCCGACCCGGCGGCGAAACAGGCGATAGAGCTCTTCACCTTCCGCATCGCCCGGGAGATCGGCGCCCTGACCGCGACCCTCGGCGGCCTTGACGGCCTGGTCTTCACCGCCGGCATCGGCGAGAACGCCGCCGAGGTCCGATCCGCCGTCGCGGGCCGCATGGCCTGGATGGGCCTGACCCTCGACGAGGCGGCCAACCGGGCAGGGGAGGGCTGCATCAGCGCCCGGGACAGCCGGCTCAAGGCCTGGGTCGTTCCTACCGACGAGGAGGCGATGATCGCCCGCCATACGCGGGAGGCCGTGGAGGCGCGTTGATGACGCCCCTATCCCTTCGGTCCGCCGTTCGAGCGGCTCGTCGCCGCCACGACAGCGAAGCGTGACGCCGACTGCGTGGACCTCGGGTCGCTGCGCCGGGACACCGGCGTGTCCCTGGCCCGGAAAACCAGGGTGAACAGCACCAGCCCGCAGTCGTCCTTCGCCTCGATCATCCACTCCTCGCCGCCCCAGAACCGGTCCGTATGGCCGTTGAGCAGATCGCCGCTCAGGGCGATGGCGTGGACCCGCGCGGACGCTATGTCGCTGAGCTGGGTCCCGACGAAATCGGGGGTGAAGACGCCGTCTGTGATGTCGAAGAAGAATTGAGGCATGAGCGGCTCCCTGCAATCAGGCGGGAGCGCGAGCCTCTCTCAAGCGCTGGCGGCCGGGGTAGGGCCAGCGAT
>DAICXL010000121.1:0-6537 GCA_027312185.1 Caulobacterales bacterium
GGTAGAGCAGGCCCGCGCCCCGCAGGCGCCCCAGGGCCGCTTCGTAGTCCGCCATGTGTTCGGACTGCCGTCGCACCGGCGTCTCCCAGTGCAGGCCCAGCCAGGCGAGGTCCTCGAGGATAGCCGCCTCGTACTCGGGACGGACCCGGGTGGCGTCGATGTCCTCGATGCGCAGGATGAACCGGCCTCCAGCGTCTCGGGCGGCGTCATGGGCGGTCAGGGCCGCAAAGGCGTGGCCCAGATGCAGCAGGCCGGTGGGGGAAGGCGCGAAGCGGGTGACGAAGCCGGCCATGGCCCGGTTCTTTAGGACTCCGGCTCGGGCCTGTCCGAAAAATCCAGACGGCCAAGCACCGCCTCCAGAAAGGCGCGCTCGCCCCCGAGCAGACCCTTGAACGGCTTCAGGGTGCGGAATTGCGCGACCTCGGCGAGGCCCCGGAACATCGACCACCCCGCCATGGCCGCCAGGTGCCGGTCCATGTCGCTCTTCCTGGCCGGCATGCTGGCCCCGAACGTCGAGGCCATCAGGCGCGGAATTTCGCCCTCCGCCTCGCTGGTGTCGGGATAGTGGTCGTACAGACGCGTGGTCTCGAACATCAGCCGGTACAGCGCCGGGTTCTGCAGGGCGAACTCCACATAGGCCACCCCCACCGCAATGATCCGTTCGCGCCCGGGGCTCGAGGCCTCGAACGCCGTCTTCATCGTCTCGTTGAGGGCGACGTTGCCCTCGTGGGCGATGGCGTAGAGCAGCGCCGCCCTGTCCTTGAAGTGATGGTAGGGGGCCGCCGCGCTGACCCCGGCCTCGCGCGCCACGGCCCGTAGCGACAGGGCGGCGCTGCCCTCGCGCTCCAGCAGCCGCCGTCCCGCCTCCACCAGCGCCCTTTGCAGGTCGCCGTGGTGGTAGGGGCGGCCATCCGCGCCCTTCGCAGCCTTGGTGGACGCGGGGTCAACGGGGTCCTGAGGTGTTTCCTCGTCGGTCACGGCCAAACCCTATCGCGGCGTCCTAACGCCGTAAAGAACTCCGTAATTGAGCGCTGTTAGGATATGAACTTGACAGCGCGTGGATCGATACCTATTTGAGCGCCGTCAAGATGGTTGGGCATGAGGCCCAGCCGCGAAAAATTGGGGAACTCCAATGACCGCCAAGAACGTTCAACGCGCTGCCGACAACGCCGGCTCGGCCCTGCTTCTGGCCCTGAGCGTCGTCACTGCCGTCGCCGTCATGGTCGTGGGCGGCTAATCGCCCACGGCTCTTGCGGCCGGGAGCCGGCCGGGCGATGAGACGCCCGTGCTGGCTCCCGACGCAGAAGTGATCCTGGCGGCCCGACAGCGGCTCGCCTCGCGCGACCCGGCGCTGGCCATCGCCCACGCCGCCGTCCCGCCCTTTGCTTGGCGGCTCAAGCCCGCAGGCTACGCCGGCCTCGCCAAGATGATTGTCGAACAACAGGTCTCGGTCGCTTCGGCGGCCGCCATCTGGGCCCGCTTCGAAGCGGGCCTCGTGCAGGTGACTCCGGAGTCAGTCCTCGCTGCCGACGAGGACCGCCTGCGCAGCTTCGGCCTCTCCGGCCAGAAGGCCCGCTACGTCCGCAACATCGCCCAGGCCCAGGCGAGCGGAGACATCGACTTCGACCACATCGCCGAACTCTCCGACACCGAAGCCGTCGCCCGCCTCACCGCCATCAAGGGCGTGGGCCTGTGGACGGCCGAGACCTATCTGATGTTCTGCGAGGGCCGCCTCGACCTCTTCCCAGCCGGCGACATCGCTCTGCAGGAAGGCCTGCGCCTCGCCGACGGGGCGCCCCAGCGGCTGAAGGAGAAGGCGCTCTACGCCCGCGCCGAGGCCTGGCGGCCGGACCGGGGCGTCGCCGCCCACCTGCTGTGGTCCTACTATGGCGCGGTCAAGCGCGGCGAGGTCGTCGCCCCCACCTCCATCCTTACCGAAGAGGACGCCTGATGTTCGGTCTCGAAGGCCCGCGGGTTCCGCCCCGCAGCGGCAAGCCCGCCAAGCTGGTCATCCTGTGCCACGGCTATGGCTCCAACGGCGAGGACCTGATCGGGCTCGCTCCCTATTTCGCCAAGGCCCTGCCGGACGCGGTGTTCGTTTCGCCCAACGCCCCCGAGCCGGTGCCGGGCTATGCGGGGGGCCATCAGTGGTTTCCCCTCACCCGCCTCGATCCGGTGACCACCGCCGCCGGGGTGCGCGGCGCCGGGCCTGTGCTCGACCGCTTCATCGATTCCGAGCTGACCCGCTACGGCCTGCCGCCCAGCGCCTGCGCCCTGGTCGGCTTCAGCCAGGGGACGATGATGGCCCTGCATGTGGGCCTGCGCCGCAAGGAGCCTCTGGGCGCCGTGCTCGGCTATTCCGGCATCCTCGCCGCCATGGAGGCCCTGCCCAAGGAAATCGCCAGCCGCCCGCCTGTGGCCCTGGTTCACGGCGACCGCGACGAGGTCATCCCGCCCCAGGCCCTGTTCATGACCGCCGAGGGCCTGGCCGCCGCCGGGGTCCCCTGCCTGTGGCGCCTGTGCAAGGGCGCGGGCCACACCATCACCGAGGACGCCCTGGCCTTGGGCGGCCGTTTCCTCAAGGGCGCGCTTTCCGGGCGCTATCGCGGCTGGGCCGCCCCGCAGCGCAAGCCCCGCCTCTCCTGAAGCCGAAACCCCTTTAGGGAAGACGTCATGGAGACGTCGCGCTGAATCGCCTATGCTCCCTGGGCCGGGAGATTGCTGTCGGTCCCGGCGCCTCTGACCATGAGGTGCGTCTTCAGTTCATTCGTCCTGAATTCATCGCCGACGATCCGGGGGCCCCGCCATGCAGGTCCTTAGGCGCCCGCCGTCCGGCTGCCCGGCCCTGGTCCTGAACGCGGACTTCCGGCCCCTATCCTACTATCCCCTGTCGCTGTGGCCCTGGCAGGAGGTCATCAAGGCCGTGTTCCTCGACCGGGTTGATGTGATCTCGACCTACGAGCAGGTGGTTCGCTCCCCCTCCTTCGAGATGCCCTTGCCCAGCGTGGTGGCGCTCAAGAATTACGTCACCCAGGACCGCCAGCCGGCGTTCACCCGCTTCAACCTGTTCTTGCGCGATTCCTTCGTCTGCCAGTACTGCGGCTCGGGCGCCGAGCTCACCTTCGACCACGTCCACCCCCGCTCCCGCGGGGGCCGCACCACGTGGGAGAACATCGTCACCGCCTGCGCGCCCTGCAACCTGATGAAGGGCGGCCGCACCCCGGCCGAGGCGCACATGCACCCCGCCCGCCACCCGTCGCGGCCCACCGCCCACGAGCTGCAGCACCTGGGCCGCCGGTTCCCGCCCAACCACCTGCACGAGAGCTGGCTCGACTACCTCTACTGGGATGTCGAACTGGAGGCTTGAGGTCGGCGCCGCGGCGCCGTCATCTGGATCCAGCGCCCGGTCAGAGGCGCGAAGTGGAGGCCAGCCGTGTCCCGGACCGCCGAGCGCTGGATCGAGGGGATTTTCACGGCCGCCTGCGTGGGCTTCGCGGCCTGGATGATGTGGCAGGACCACACCGCTCGCTGGATCTCCAGCCGGCAGAACATCAACATCGAACTTGGCCTATGGAGCACGCGGTTGCTCCTCGTCGGCCTGACGATGAGCCCGATGAGCCAGGTTCTAAGGCAGCCGTTTTGGAAGCGCCTGCGCCGGCCTCTTGGCCTCGCCGCGTTCTCCTTCACCCTGCTGCATGCGGCGCACTACCTGCTCTACGCCAATGTCTGGCCCGACCATCTGACTGAGCTGCTGCGCCGCCGCTACCTGCTCGTCGGCGTCATCGCGCTGGTCTTGATGCTGCCGCTCGCCGCCACCTCTTTCAACGGGGCGGTGCGGGCGATGGGCCCACGGCGCTGGCGGCTGCTGCACTGGCTGGTCTATCCGGCCGCCGTACTGACGGTCCTGCACGAAGTGTGGTCGGGGGCCCGGCTGTTCGGCGAGGTTGGAGGCCATTTGCTGGTGCTGGCCGTACTCCTCGCCTGGCGCCTCGTCCCCCTGGCGCGGAAGCTCCTGCCGCGTATCGAAGCCGACGCGGTGATGAGCCGGCAGACTCCGCCCTGACCGGAGCCCCCCGCGCCTGAGCGTTTCCCTTTGTCCCGCCACGCGCTGCGACCGCTTCTCGCCGTCGGCGGACCTTCAGCGGCCGTCTAGAGCCACGCCGCCATCGGCTCGCGGGCCAGCATCTCCTCGTAGGTCGGACGCGCCCTCACCACGGCGAACCGGTCGCCGCGCACAAGCACCTCGGGGACCAGCGGACGGGTGTTGTATTCGCTCGACATCACCGCCCCATAGGCGCCCGCCGACATGAAGGCGAGGAGGTCGCCGGCCGCGAAGGGCGGCAGCACCCGATCACGCGCGAAGGTGTCGCCGGTCTCGCACACCGGGCCGACCACATCATAGGCGCCCGCCGCGCCCGCGCGCTGCTGCACCGGCCGGATGTCCTGGTAGGCGTCGTACATGGCCGGGCGGACGAGATCGTTCATGGCCGCGTCCACGACCAGGAAGCGCCGGCCCTCGGGCCGCGTGTAGACGTGGATCACCTGGCTCATCAGCACGCCGGCGTTGGCCGAGATCCAGCGGCCGGGTTCGAAGGCCAGCTTCACGTCCAGGCCGTCCGTCACCCGGCGCACCATGGCGGCGTAGTCCTGGACGGACGGCGGCGGCGGCGCGCCGTTGAAATAGTCCACTCCCAGTCCGCCGCCGAGGTCGAGGCGCTCCACCGACAGGCCTTCGGCGCGCAGCGATTCCACTAAGCCGCGCATGCGCCGGAAGGCGGCCTCGAACGGGTCCAGGTCGAGGATCTGGCTGCCGATGTGGCAGGCGACGCCCACGGGGTTCAGGTGGGCGTGGTTCGAGGCCTGGGCGTACAGAGCCTTGGCCTCGGCGAAGGAGACGCCGAACTTGTTCTCGGCCTTGCCGGTGGCGATCTTGGCGTGACCGCCCGCCGCCACGTCGGGGTTGACCCGGAACGCCACCGGCGCGCGCAGGTCCAGGCTGGCGGCGACCTCGGCCACCCGCGCCAGTTCCGGCTCGGCCTCGACGTTGATCTCGGCCACGCCGGTCTTCAGGGCGAAGGCGATCTCGGCGCTGGTCTTGCCGACCCCCGAGAAGACGATCCGCCCCGGGTCGGCCCCGGCGGCCAGGGCCCGGCGGATCTCGCCTTCCGAGACGGTGTCGGCCCCGGCGCCCAGGTCGAACAGGGTCTTCAGCACCGACAGGTTCGAGTTGGCCTTGACCGCATAGGCGACCAGGGCCTCGCCCCCGAAAGCGTCCGAGAAGTCCCGGTAGCGCTGCTCGAAGGCGGTGGCGGAATAGACGTAGACCGGCGCGCCGACGGCGGCGGCGACATCCGCCAGCCTCACGTCCTCGCACCAGAGCTCGCCGCTCCGGGTCGTGAAGGCGTCCATCAGAACTGGGGCTGCACCGGCGCGCCAAGGGGGTTGGGCGCCCCGGGGATCGGCGCCCGAGAGGCCGGGGTCAGCCGCTGAGCGGGGTCCAGCACCTCGCGGGTGGTGCGAGGCGCATCGTTGTTGCCGGTCGAGGTCGTGCCGGACTGAGTCGCCGAGGCGGCCGGACGCTGGGCGGCGCGCTGGGCGTCGTCCTTGGCCTCCTGCGCCTTGCGGGCTTCATAGTCGGCCCGGGCGCGGCTCCCGAACAGGGGCGCGGGCTGCTCGAGCGCCCCCTGCTTGCCGCAGGCGGCGAGGGAAACGGCGGCGGCGAATAGAACGGCGGCCATGCTGGCGCGCCTCAAACCTTCGTAGCGGCTCATCCGAGGCGTTCCTTCCAACGATTGACCTGGGCCCGCACCTGACTCGGGGCGGTCCCTCCATAGCTTAGGCGAGACGCCGCCGAAGCGGCGGGGGAAAGCACCCCGAACACATCGGAAGTGATACGCGGCTCGATCAGTTGCAACGCTTCCAGCGGCATTTCGCCAAGCTCCAGCCCCATCTGCTCGGCGCGCTTCACCACGGCGCCCGTCACGTGGTGGGCCTGGCGGAACGGCAGGTCGAGCTTGCGCACCAGCCAGTCCGCCAGGTCGGTGGCGGTGGAGAACCCCGCGCCGGCGGCCGCGGCCATCTTCCGCGCGTCCGGCTCCAAGTCCAGCACCATCCCGGCCATCGCGGCCAGCGAGAGGTCCAGAGCGTCGAAGGCCTCGAAAACCGGGACCTTGTCCTCCTGCATGTCCTTGGAATAGGCCAGCGGCAGGCCCTTCATCACCACGGTCAGGCTGGTCAGGGCGCCGAGGATGCGGCCGACCTTGGCGCGGGTCAGCTCGGCCGCGTCGGGGTTGCGCTTCTGAGGCATGATCGACGAGCCGGTGGTGAAGGCGTCGGTCAGCTTGACGAAGCCGAACTGGGGCGTGACCCAGATAACGATCTCCTCGGCCAGGCGCGACAGGTGCACGGCGCAGATCGAGGCGGCGGAGAGCGCCTCCAGGGCGAAGTCGCGGTCGGAGACGCTGTCGAGGGAATTGGCCGTCGGGCAGTCGAAGCCCAGCGCCTGGGCGGTGGCGTGCCGGTCGATCGGGAAGGGCG
>DAICXL010000122.1:0-285 GCA_027312185.1 Caulobacterales bacterium
CCGGCCACGTCGCCATCGTCACGGGCTCCACCAGCGGGATCGGGCTCGCCATGGCCGAGGCGCTCGCCGCCGCCGGCGCCGATCTGGTGCTGAACGGGCTGGGCGATCCGGCAGCGATCGAAAACGTGCGCGCGGCGGTGGAGGCCAAGCACGGGGGCGGCGTCGCCTATCACCCCGCCGACATGACCAAGCCCGATCAGATCTCCGAGATGGTCGCCTTCGCCAAGAGCCGCTTCGGCCGCCTCGACATCCTGCTCAACAACGCCGGTGTCCAGTACGTCAGTC
>DAICXL010000122.1:295-6456 GCA_027312185.1 Caulobacterales bacterium
ACAAGACCTTCGTCGAATACGACCACCTGGCCGGGATGCTGCTCTACCTCGTCTCCGACCTGGGCGCCTCAGCCACCGGCGCGGCCCTGTCGGTCGACGGCGGCTGGACGGCGGCGTAAGGACCAGTCCCATGATCGAAGAACTCGTCAAAGACGCCTCCGCACGCACCAGCCTCACCATAGAACAGGCCCGGGTCGGCCTGTCGGCGGCTCTGGCCCTGATCGAAAAGCACGGCGACCAGGCCAAGGTGAGCGAGTTGCTCGCCGCCATCCCTGGCGCCGCCGCCCTCGCTGCCGAGGGTCAGGTGCTGACCGAACAGAAGAGCGGCGGCCTGATGGGCGGGCTGATGGGCAAGATCGGCGGCGCCGGCGGCGCGGCCATGTCCGACGCCATGGCCATGGGCCCCAAGCTCGCCAAGAAGGGCATCACCACCTCGGACATGCAGGCCATCCTGCCCGTGGCCATGGAGTTCGTCCGCGCCAAGACGGGCCGCGACCTCCTGCGCGAGGTGCTGGTGACCATCCCCGGCCTGGGCAAGCTGATGACGGGACAGGGCTAGGAACCTACGTCCCGTTCTGCGTCCTTCGAGACGCCCGAGTTCCTCGGGCTCCTCAGGATGACGAGCGTGGGTGGATTGCAAAGACCTTCGTCAGGCTGAGGAGCGCGAGCGAAGCTTGCGCGTCTCGAAGCCCGCAGGCCCTCAGCCCCCCTCCCTCGGCATGGCGTCGGCATAGGCCGCGCAGCCCGACAGCGCCTTGCCGCCGGCGCTCAGCGTGGCGGTGAAGGGGTAGTTGAGGCCCGACATGCCGTCCTCGCAGACGGCCGCCTTGAGCACCACCGACAGGGGCGCCCCGTCGCTGCCGGCCGCCGACCAGGTCGCCTGGTCGGTGTCGACCTTCGGGCCCTCGTTCCTGGCGGTAATGTCCTTGGCGTCGGGGGCGCTGAAGCTCAGGCCCTCGGGGCGAATCTTCAGCGCCCAGAATGGCTCGTTGCCCAGGGCGTTGAGCGGGCGGGAGAAATCGACCGTCGGTCTGACCGCGGCCTCGGCCGGGGCGTCGGCGGGCGGCTCCGGGGCGGGGTTGGAGTCGCCGCTGCGATTGCAGGCGGCGAGCAGCACCAGAACGGTCCCGAGCAGCAGAGCTGCGGCGCGCATGGATCGGCCTCGCGATTCAGTCCAGGGTCCGATGCTAATGACCGGCGCGCCATTCACCTACTACGAGTTCTTCGCCGGCGGCGGCATGGCCCGCTGCGGCCTCGGCGACGGCTGGCGCTGCCTGTTCGCCAACGACTTCGACGCCAAGAAGGCCGAGAGCTACCGGGAGAACTGGGGCGGCGACCACCTGGCCGTCGGGGACGTGTGGGACCTCTCGCCCGACCGGCTGCCGGGCCGCGCCGACCTCGCCTGGGCCTCCTCCCCCTGCCAGGACGTCAGCATGGCCGGCAAGCGGGCCGGCCTGTCCGGCGCCCGGTCCTCGGCCTTCTGGGGGTTCTGGCGACTGATCGAGACCCTGGACCGCCAGGGCCGCGCCCCCCGGCTGGTGGTGCTGGAGAACGTGGTCGGCCTGCTCAACTCCCGCGGCGGCGGCGATTTCACCGCCCTGTGCGAAACCCTGGCGCGGCAGGGCTGGCGGTTCGGGGCGGTCGAGGTGGACGCGGCCCTGTTCACCCCCCAGTCGCGGCCGCGGATGTTCCTGGTGCTGACCCGCGACGCCCCGGCCGCCCATCTCACCCTGCCCGGCCCGGCCGCGCCCTTCCACGGACACCGGGTGGTGGAGGCGCAAGGCCGCCTGCCCCAGGCCGTGCGAACCCACTGGGTCTGGTGGCGCCTGGCCGCCCCGCCGGCCCGCAACCAGGATCTCGGAGCCGTGCTCGAGCCGGACCACGTGGTCGACTGGCACGACGAAGCGGCGACCGCCAAGCTGGTCGGCCAGCTCGCGCCCGGCCACCGGGCCAAGCTCATAGCCGCCTCGGCCGCCGGCGAGCGCCGGGTCGGCGCCGTGTTCCGGCGCATGCGGGTCGAGAAGGGCCAACAGCATCAGCGGGCCGAAGTGCGCTTCGACGGCGTGGCCGGCTGCCTGCGCACCCCCGGCGGGGGCTCCTCGCGCCAGATGCTGCTGGTGGTCGACGGCCCGCGGGTGCGCAGCCGCACCCTCTCCCCCCGCGAGGGCGCCCGTCTGATGGGCCTGCCAGACAGCTACCGCCTGCCCGCGACCCAGACCGCCGCCCTGCACCTGATCGGCGACGGGGTGGCCGCCCCCGTGGTCCGCCACCTGGCCGAGCAGCTGCTCGAACCCCTGCTGCTTCCGGGCGCGGCCCTGGCGGCGGAATAGGTTCTCTGGGCGTGCGGGCAGGATAACCCCCCGCGACAAGCCGCCGCGTCCGCCTTATCTATGTGGCTGAAGGTCCCCATCACCGACGAGACAGCGCCATGGATTCCGCACCTACGGCCCAGAACGACACCTCCCGCTTCAGCCGCACCGGGCGGGGCAAGATTTACGACTCCATCGTCGATCTGATCGGCGACACCCCCCTGGTCCGCCTGCCCCGGCTCACCGCCGAGCTGAAGCCCAAGGGCGAGGTCGTGGCCAAGCTGGAGTTCTTCAACCCCCTGTCCAGCGTCAAGGACCGCATCGGCGTGGCCATGATCGAGGCCCTGGAAGCCAAGGGCCTGATCAAGGACGGGACCACCATCGTCGAGCCGACCAGCGGCAACACCGGCATCGCGCTCGCCTTCGTCTGCGCCTCCAAAGGCTACAAGCTGATCCTGGTCATGCCTGAGAGCATGTCGATGGAGCGGCGTAAAATGCTGCTGCTGCTCGGCGCCCGGCTGGAGCTGACCCCGGCCGAGAAAGGCATGCGCGGCGCGGTCGGCAGGGCCCAGGAACTGCTGGCCGAGATCCCCGGCTCGATCATGCCGCAGCAGTTCGAGAACCCCGCCAACCCGCAGATCCACCAGATCTCGACCGGCGAAGAGATCTGGAACGACACCGGCGGCGCGGTCGACGTGGTGGTCTCGGGCGTCGGCACCGGCGGCACCATCACCGGCGTCGGTCACCTGCTGAAGGGCCGCAAGCCCTCGGTGAAGATGGTCGCGGTCGAGCCCGAGAACTCCGCCGTCCTGTCGGGCGGCCAGCCGGGCCCGCACAAGGTCCAGGGTATCGGCGCGGGCTTCGTGCCGGGAATCCTCGACCGCGGCGTCATCGACGAGGTGGTCACCATCTCCAACGAGGAGAGCTTCGATATGGCCCGCCGCATGGCGCGCACGGACGGCATCCCCGGGGGCATCTCGTCCGGCGGCGCGGTCTCCGCCGCGTTCCGGGTGGCGGCGCGGGACGACATGGCCGGCAAGCTGATCGTGGTGATCGTGCCCAGCTTCGCCGAGCGCTATCTGTCGACGGCCCTGTTCGAAGGGCTGTGAGGGAAAAGCCCGGAACGGACGTCTTCACCGTCGAGCAGCGCTCGGCGGTGATGCGCAAGGTGCCAGGCAAGAACAGTTCGGCCGAGATCAAGCTGCGCCGCCTGCTGAGGCGGATGGGGATCGGCTACCGCTTGCACCGCAAGGATCTGCCCGGCTCGCCGGACGTGGCCATGGCGGGGCGCAAGGCGGCGATCTTCGTCCACGGCTGCTTCTGGCACGGCCACGACTGCAAGCGGGGCGCCCGGGCCCCCAAGGCCAACGCCGCCTACTGGACCGCCAAGATCGCACGCAACCGGGCCCGCGACATCGCCTCCACCGCCGCCCTGCAGGCGATGGGCTGGCGCGCCGTCGTGGTGTGGGAGTGCGAACTCAAGGACGAGGCGGCGCTCGAGGCGAGGTTGGGGCGTGAGCTTCCGCGCGCCCTGACTGACCGCTCATCGCCGCGGGACAGTAATCAGGCCGCCGCCGTGGCCGGGTCATCCTGATCTGCAAGGACGCCCTCGATCGCGTCGTAGAGCTTCTGCGCGTCGACGGGTTTGGCGACCCAGCCGGTCATGCCGGCGGCCAGGCAGGCCTGGACGTCCTTCTCGGAGGTCAGGCCGGTCACAGCGAGGACCGGCGTTCCCTGATTGGGGCCAGGGTCGGCCCGCAGGCGGCGGCAGGCTTCCAGCCCGTCCATACCGGCCATGGTCACGTCCATCAGCACCAGGTCGAAACGCTCAAGGGACAGCAGCTGCAGAGCGGCCCGGGCGCTTTCGGCCGTGGCGACCTGCGCCCCGAGGGGCCCAAGGAGAAGGGTCAGGGCGCGGCGGCCCATCTCGTGGTCGTCCACGACGAGGATGCGGACGGCCAGGGCCGGCGGCGGCGGGGGCGGCGAGGCGGAGGCGGCGACGGGGGCGGAGGCGCTGCGCCCCAGGCTGGCCAGGATCGTGAAGCGCGAACCCTCGCCCTCCCGGCTCTCGACGGACAGGTCGCCCCCCATGAGGCGGGCGAGCTCGCGGCTGATGGCGAGGCCGAGGCCGCTGCCCCCGTGGGTGCGCGCGGTCGAGACGTCGCCCTGGTCGAACGGGGTGAAGATGCGGGCCAGCCGGTCGGGGCTGACGCCGCGGCCGGTATCGACGACGCAGACGCGCAGGACCAGCCGCTGGCCCGGGGTCTCGTGGTGGGCGACCTCGATCCGCACCCCGCCCGACTCGGTGAACTTCACCGCGTTGGACAGCAGGTTGTTGAGGATCTGGCGCAGGCGCATCGGATCGCCCTCAGCCTTGTGCGGCAGGGTCTCGGCGCCGTGCAGGGTCAGGGCCAGGCCCTTGCGCTGGGCCTCCGACGACCAGAACAGCGACAGGTCCTCGACCAGCAGCTGCAGGTCGAAGGGAATGTCCTCGACCCGCATCCGCCCGGCCTCGAGCTTGGACAGGTCGAGCAGGTCGTCGAGCAGGGCGCGCATCAACCGCCCGCCCTGGGCGATCAGGCCGGCGCGCTCGCGCACCTCCGGCTCGGCGGCGCGGCGCTGGATCTCGCCCGCGGCGGCGAGGATGGCGCTGAGCGGGGTGCGCAGCTCATGGCTGACCATGGCCGCGAAGGTGGACTTGGCTTCCGACGTGGCCTCGGCCCCGGCGCGGCGGGCGTCGAGCTCGGCCACGGACCGGGTCTGGGCCTCGGTCAGGCGCTCGGCGGCGCGAAACACCACAACCGCGGCGACCAGGAACAGCACCCCGACGAGGATGAATGGCAGGCTGAACGGATCGGCCCCCCGGACCGCCCGGTCGATCAGGGGCGCGGCCACCAGATAGGCTGCGAACGGAACGGCGCCGGCCATGAAAGCCAGGGACGAGCCGCGGCTATGGCTGAGCACATTGAGGATGCCCCCGGCGAGCAGCAACGCCGCCCCGGCCGGACCAAGCGACCCCGGCGCCATCCAAAGGGGAATGGCGATCGCCCCGTACACGCTCCCCAGGAGGAAGATCGAGACCAGGGCCAAGCCGATACGCCACGCGGGCGGCGACGTCGCGCGTTCGGGCCTGAACGGCCAGAGCGCCCAGACCTCCAGAAGCTGGCAGGCCACATAACCGCCGAACCAGATCCAAAGCCAGTCGGTGACGAGCTGGGTGTGGAAGGTGACGGCCAGGACAAGGGCGATGACGACGCGCAACGGCGCCTGAGCGCGACGCACACCCGCTGCGTAGGTCAGGCCCTGAGCCGTCTTTTCGCTCAGCATCAATACGGATTTCCGCCACATCCCCACGACGAGACGGTAACGTCGCTTGGGCTAACGGCAGGTGAAGCCGGACGAAAAAGCCTGGCTCAGGCCGCCCGCGCCGCCCCCTCGGGGCCGTAGAAGCTGCCGCCGTTCGCCGCCATTTCCCGAAGCAGATTGGGCGGGGCGAAGCGGTCGCCGTAGGCCGCGGCCAGCCGGTCGCAGGTCTCGACGAAGGCCTTGGCTCCGACGGCGTCGATCAGCGACAGGGGCCCGCCCGTCCAGGGCGCGAAGCCCCAGCCCAGGATCGCGCCCACGTCGGCGTCGCGGGCGTCGGTGACCACGCCCTCCTCGAAGCAACGCGCCGCCTCCACCGCCTGGCGGTAGAGCAGCCGGGTCTTGATCTCCTCCACGAGCGCCGGATCGGTCTCATTGACCTTGACCCGGGCGATTTCGGAGAGGCCCGGCCACAGGCGCTTGGGCCCGCTCTCGGGATAGTCGTAGAAGCCCTTGCCGTTCTTGCGGCCGTATCGCCCGAGGTCGACC
>DAICXL010000123.1:0-239 GCA_027312185.1 Caulobacterales bacterium
TCATCCGCGGCATGCGCCGCGAGGATGTGGCGGCCACCCCGATCATCACCGAGGGCATCAAGCAGGGCTCCCTGCGCGGCTTTGGCCAGGGCGAGTACGGCGGCGACATCGTGCTGGTCGGCGCCCGATTGGCCGAGAACCTGGGGCTGAGGGCCGGCGACGCCATCAGCATCGTCTCGCCCAACGGCGGCGCCACCATCCTGGGCTCGACCCCGCGCCGCAAGACCTACACCGTCGGC
>DAICXL010000123.1:249-5896 GCA_027312185.1 Caulobacterales bacterium
ACCTGATCGAGATCAAGCTGGCCGACGCCGACGCGGTGGAGCAGATCCGGCCGCTGATCGAGCGCGCCGCCGGCAACGGGACCGTCGTCTCCGACTGGCGCGACACCAACCACAGCTTCTTCAACGCCCTGCAGGTCGAGCGCACCACCATGCGGCTGATCCTGTTCCTGATCGTGGCCGTGGCGGTGATGAACATCACCTCCGGCCTGATCATGCTGGTGAAGAACAAGAGCCGCGACATCGCCATCCTGCGGACCATGGGCGCCAGCCAGGGGTCGATCCTGCGCATCTTCTTCATGTCGGGCGCCGCCATCGGCTTCTTCGGCACCGTCACCGGCGTGGTGCTGGGCGCCCTGTTCTGCATCTACATCGACCAGATCCAGACGGCGGTGGAGACGATCACCGGCGTCGCGGTCTTTTCCCCGGACACCTATTTCCTCGCGCGCATCCCCGCCCGCATCGAGTGGGGCGAGGTGGCGATCATCAGCATCGGTTCGCTGGTGATGACCTTCATCGCCACCCTGCCGCAGGCCTTCCACGCCTCGCACCTGGATCCCGTCGAGGCCCTGCGCAATGAGTAGCGACCGGCAGGAGGCCCAACAGACTGCATTGTCGCTGCGCGGCCTGACCCGCAGCTATCCGGTCGGCGGCGGCCGCACCCTGGAGGTGCTGAAGGGCGTCGACCTCGACGTGTGGCCGGGCGAGATCGTCGGCCTGATCGGCCCGTCCGGCTCGGGCAAGTCGAGCCTGCTGCACGCCGCCGGGCTTCTGGAGCGGCCCTCTAGCGGCCAGGTGCTTCTGGGCGGCGAGGACGTGGCCAAGCTGAACGACGCGGCGCGCACCCGCATCCGGCTCAACACCATCGGCTTCATCTACCAGTTTCACCATCTGCTGGCCGAGTTCAGCGCCGTCGACAACGTGGCCCTGCCTCTGTCCATCGCCGGCCAGAGCCGCAAGGCCGCCCGCGCCCGCGCCGAGGACCTCTTGACCCGTCTCGGCCTCGGCGAGCGGCTGGAGCACCAGCCGTCCCAGCTGTCCGGCGGCGAGCAGCAGCGGGTGGCCATCGCCCGGGCGCTCGCCAACGAGCCGCGGCTGCTGCTGGCCGACGAGCCCACCGGCAACCTCGACCCGGCCACCTCCGGCGCGGTGTTCCAGAGCCTGTTCGACCTCGCCCGCATCCAGGGCGTCGCCGCCCTCATCGCCACCCACAACATGGAGCTGGCCGGCTACATGGACCGCGTCTTCGCGCTGAAGGACGGCCGGCTGGAACAGCAGTAGGGGCGGTGCGTCCTTCGAGACGCCCGAGTTCCTCGGGCTCCTCAGGATGACGAGCGGGGATTGGGCTGCACAACATTCGTCATGCTGAGGAGCGCGACGTAGTTGCGCGTCTCGAAGCACGCAGGACCACCCTGCCAAATCCCTAAGTCACCGACTTCGGACTTGACCGGAGGGGCCGCTCAGGGTGTTCGCTGTCACCGAACGCCGATAGGCTCGGCGAAACAGAAAAGACCTGAGGAACACATGCGTCCGATAAAGCATCTCGCCCTGCTGGGCGCCGCCCTCGCCGCCCTGGCCTTTGCGCCCGTCGCCGCCTCGGCTGCATCGGGTCCCGGCCGTCCGGCCTTGCCCTACACGCCCAAGGGGCAGCGCGGCGCCTACAACATGCCGGGAACCTCCTCCAAGGAAGGGCCGGGCGAGACCACGCCCTACAAGTCCGCCCAGGAGCACTGGGAGGCCCTGAAGAAGGCGGCGAACGGCGGGCGCCAGCTCAAGGCGGCCGAGCTGCCCGACTGGTCGGGAATCTGGAACATCGACGGCGGCTTCGTGAACTTCGACCCGAGCCTGGCCCGCGACGCCACCCACTATGGCCCGCTCGCCCCCGACAACCAGAAATTCTACGACAAGACCCTCGCCGACATCGAGAACGGCATCGAATGGGACGCCCTGTCCTTCTGCCTGCCCTCGGGCTTTCCGCGCTGGATTTCCGAGCCCTTCCTGCGCGACTTCGGCCTGACCCCCTCGGTGGCCTACCTCATCAACGAGCAGCAGTCGGAAGTGCGCCGCGTCTATACCGACGGCCGCGGCCATCGTCCCGACGACGAGGCCACGCCCCTGTGGGTCGGCGACTCCATCGGCTTCTGGGATGGGACCGGGGATTCCGCCAAGCTGGTCATCTGGACCAACAACCTGAAGTCCGGCGTCTACCACCGCAACGGCCCCCGCTATTCCGACAAGGCCGAGGTGATCGAGGTGATGCAGAAGGTCGACCCGACCCACATCAAGGTCGAGCTGACCATCTACGACCCCGTCGACCTGACCCGCCCGTGGAAGGTCCAGCGCGGCTACGTCAAGGACAGCCTGCCCCAGGGCCGCATCGACCTGTGGTCGTGCTCCGAGAACAACAACGTCGTCCAGACCAAGGAGGGCGGCTCCGACTTCGTCCTCCCCGGCGAGGCCGGCTACAAGGACCCCGCCGCCCTGGCCGATCCGACCAAGCAGCAGGGCGTCGGGAAGTAATCAATACCGCTCATCCCCGCGGAAGCGGGGACCCAGTTCTTTGGCGGAAATGCGATGGCTAGACCTGGGTCCCCGCTTCCGCGGGGATGAGCGGTGTAAGACAAGCGGCCTTGGCCGCAACATGCGTTCCGCCTAAGCTTGTTCCATCAACCGAGACCTGGGGAGGCCCTGCCATGGACGACGCCGGCAAGTTCAACGAATCCGAAGACACCCTGTCGCGCCGCGAATTCACCGTCGCCACGGCCGCCGTGGGCGCGACCGGCGTCGCCGTGGCCGGCGAAGCCGAGGCCGCCGCCGCCCGCGAAGTGGTCGAGAAGGACGTGGTGATCAAGACCGCGTCGGGCGACTGCGACGCGGCCCTCTACTATCCCGCCGGCCGCGGCTCCTGGCCGGGCGTGCTGATCGCCGCCGACGCGCTGGGCCTGCGCCCCGCCTTCCGTGAGATGGGCAAGCGCCTCGCCGCCGAGGGCTACACCGTCCTGGTCCCCAACCCCTTCTACCGGGCCGCCAAGGCGCCGGTGTTCCGCGCCGACTTCAGCTTCAGCAACGAGGCGGACCGGGCCAAGCTGTTCCCGATGATGGGCGCCCTGACCCCCGACGTGGTGAACGCCGACCTCGTGGCCTGGATCGACTATCTCGACGCCCAGCCCCAGACCAACAAGCGCAAGAAGATCGGTGTGCAGGGCTACTGCATGGGCGGCCCGACCACGGTGCGCGCCGCGGCGGCCAAGCCCGACCGGGTGGGCGCGGCCTGCTCGTTCCACGGCGGCGGCCTGACCACCGACAAGCCGGACAGCCCGCACCTGCTGATCCCCAAGACCAAGGCCGCCTTCTACTTCGGCGTCGCCGACAACGACGACAAGCAGCAGCCGGAATCCAAGGACATCCTCAAGAAGACCCTCGAGGAGGCCAAGCGCCCCGGCGTGGTGACGGTCTACGCCGGCGCCCAGCACGGTTGGTGCATGACCGATTTCCCGGTCTACAACGCGCCCTCGGCCGAGATCGCCTGGGCCAACATGCTGGCGACCTACAAGCAGAACATCGCCTAGCGGCTGCACGACGGTTCTGCGTCCTTCGAGACGCCGGATTAATCCGGCTCCTCAGGATGACGAGCGGAGTTGGATTGCACCAACTTTCGTCATGCTGAGGAGCGCGAGGCGAAAGCCTTGCGCGTCTCGAAGCACGCACAACGCTGGCGCCATTGTCTGCTAGGCTGGTCCCGTCAACCGGGGACCCGCATGTCAGTTCATCGCATTCCAGCCCTGGCGGCGCTGCTGTTCCTGGCTGCGTGCGACCAGGCCGCCCCGCCGCCTCAGCCGGCCGCCCCCGCTCCGGGCGCGACCTCGGCGCTGCGCGCTTCACCCGAATTCGCCTCCTGCCGGTGGGAGACCGTCAAGGGGGCCCGTTTCTCCATCGACGCCTTCGCCTGCGGCCCCGAATTCGGGCGGCTGCACGTCGAGGCCGACGACGACCTGCCCGGCTTCGTCCTGGTCCAGGACGGGGCGGAGGGGCCCGTGAGGAGCACCGCCATCCAGCTCTTCGACCGCCCAGCCGGCGCGCCGTTCGACGCCGTGCTGCCGGCGGTGCGCCAGGCCTCAGGCCCGGACGCAGCGGCCTGCGCCTTCGAACCGGCCCCCGGGGTGGACCACCAGGGCAAGCCCCATGTCGTGCTCACCCCCGTGGGGGCCGCCAAGGCCGCCTGGGAGAAGACCGTCGACAGCGACGAGCCGGTCGAACTGCCGTGCGGGAGATGGGGCGTCGGCATCACCGGCGATCGCTATTTCTTCGAGGCGCCCGGCCATCCCGAGACCGTCGTCGCCGCCGACATGGGCAGCGAGATCCAGATTTTCGACCCAGCAACCCTCAGGCCCAGCACCCCATGAGACTGATCCTCAACATCCTGTGGTTCATCTTCGGCGGGTGGATATCCCTGCTGGCCTGGGTTCTGGCCGGCGCCCTCCTGGCCATCACCATCGTCGGCCTGCCGTGGACCTTCGCCGCCTTCCGCATCGCCGGCTTCTCGGCCTGGCCGTTCGGGCGCCACGTCGTGCCGGCCAGCGGCCCGATGGGGGAGGGGGTGCTGAACACCCTGCTCAATGTGGTGTGGTTCGTCCTGGCCGGCTGGTGGCTGGCCCTGTCGCACCTCGCCCTGGCCATCGGCCTCTTCGTCACCATCATCGGCATACCGTTCGGCATCCAGCACCTGAAGCTGGCGATGATCTCCCTGGCCCCGGTCGGGGCGGTGATCGAGGAGCGCTGAAACCAAACCGGCCCCGGGGGCGTCCCCGGGGCCGGCTCGTCTCGTCTTGCGGTCGCTGCAGCGCCTAGGGCGCGGGCGGCGTGACCGGCTCGGCCGGCGGCGGTTCGGTGGAGTCGCCGCCGAGGAAGTCGTCGAAATTGACGTCGGACGGCGGGGCCGCTTCGGTCGCCTTCTGGGTCGAGGTGAAGCCGATGACGCGGCCGGCGCAGATGACGCCGATCCACAGGCACAGGGACAGGATGGCGGCGATGCGGCCGGCGGCCGGGGCCATGGGGCGGTCGTCCCACAGCTTCACGGACTTTTCGGTCAGCAGCTGGAAGACGGCCATGTTGATCCCGGCCAGCAGCATCAGGACCATCTTGATCCGGAACGGCGTGTTGTTGAAGTAGACCACGGCGTTGGAGATGAACATCAGGCCGCCGGTGATCACCGCCAGGGCGAAGAACAGCCAGGTCCACTTCAAAAGCTCGGACGACAGCTTGGTATAGGGCCGGTGCCCGGAGGCGACGCCGAGAAGGCGCAGATCGACGACCGCGATGGTGCCGAACACCAGGGTGATGGCGATGACGTGCGCCGCCTCGATCAGGGGGAAGGCGAACAGCGAGGTGCGGATCTGGTTGGCCAGGCCGAGGTCGAACAGGCCCTGCATCAGGTTTTCCATGAGGGTCGGTCCTAGAACTGGGTCGCGGGCGAGAGAGAGCCCCAGATGTGGTCGTAGGCGATGAGGCGGCCGCAGACGATCACGGCCAGCCAGACCACCAGGGTGACCACGGCCATGGCCCTGACCCCGGCGCGCTTGCTCAGCGCTTCGTCCCACTGGGTCTCATGGCTTCGCACCGCGCTGGTGAAGGCGATCGCCGTCCCCAGGCC
>DAICXL010000123.1:5906-6351 GCA_027312185.1 Caulobacterales bacterium
ATGGCGAGCAGGGTCATCTTGGCCCAGAACGAGAAGCTGATCAGTTCGCGGGTGGGCTCGCCCACGATCATCAGCGCGCCCGTGGCCAGCAGCACCCACATCGCGGCGTGCAGCCAGGGGAAGAAGCGGCGGTTCACCTGCCGGACGGTCTGGTCCATGGCGGCGAAGCCCAGCACGCGCAGGCAGATCAGGAAAACCGATCCGATCGCGATGCCGATAGCCAGGATGTGGATCGATTGTATCGACGGGATCAGCCACGCCTGCTGCGTCTTGATGAAGACGCTGGGCGCGGTGGTCGACAACCACTCGGCGAATTCCTTCACGTCGGCGTTTCCTCGCTGGCCGCGGCCGTTTGGGGCCACAATTGCTTATACGTACGGCGGCGCGGATTTCCCGCGCCGCCGTTGCTTTGTCAATCTTTGACGGCTTGGCTTCGGGTTTAGAA
>DAICXL010000124.1:0-6052 GCA_027312185.1 Caulobacterales bacterium
CCAACGCCTCGGCCTACGAGCACAAGGTCTACACCCTGCCCAAGCATCTCGATGAAAAGGTGGCTTTCCTTCACCTCGAGAAACTCGGCGCCAAGCTCACGCGTTTGAGCGCTGACCAGGCCGCCTACATCGGCGTCCCGGACCAGGGGCCGTACAAGCCGGATCATTACCGCTACTAGGTCTAGCGGCCGACGATCAGGACTCGCGAGCCCCTCAACACTGAGGGAGCGAACCAATGCGAGCGAAGATCGTCGGCGGCCTGATCGTGGCCATGGGACTGGTCGGGTGCGCCGACCGCGACGGCGGTGGGCGTGCAGACGCTAAGACGTGCACGCCCTTCGCCGCCGCTCCCCCCGCCAACGCCGCCGATCCCGCTGCAGTGTCGGCGGCGGCGGGAGCGGGCGGCGAAGGGGCGGCCTTCGACGACTGCCTGCACCGCTGGGGCTATCGCTTGGCCAATGCCGACGACACCGCCGCCATCGACGTGGCCGACGCCGTGATGGCGGCCTGCACCCCGGCGCTGTCGCGCTGGAACCAGTCCACCCTCGCCGCCCAGCCGGCGGGGACCTCGGACTCGGCGGTCAGCCTCGTCACCGGTAAGATCGGCACCACCCCCGAGGACCGCTACGAGATGGGCCGCGGCAAGGCCCTGTTCTACGTGGTCCAGGGCCGGGCCGGTAACTGCGCGGCGCCGGACTAGCTAGACCGTCATCCTCGGGCTTGACTTGAGGACCCAGCAGCATTGCGCGATCCGCTGCTCGGTTCTCGGGTCTGCGCCCGAGAATGACGAGTTGTGTCACGGCTTCCTGATAATCCGGCTCACCTTGGCCCCGTCGTCGTAGCGGGTCTCTCCGGCGTAGACGGCGACCTCGACGAGGATGTCGCCGCCCGGCTGCTCGGCCCAGATGTAGTTGCGGGCGATCTCCACCTCCCGGCCGGAGGTGGAGAGGCCGACGTAGGTGTCGCCCCACGGGGTGATCTTCGACAGCGCCGCCCAGCTGAGGTCCAGCGCCCGGTCCAGTTCCTCGGCCGCCGTTTCGTCCAGGTCCGGGGCGCTCATGTGGGCGACACCTCGGCTTCGAAGGCGGCGAGGTCGGAGATCAGGCCCTCGACGGCGGCGGCGACGATCTCGCCGCCCTTCTCCGGGGTCGCCTGCCCGGGGTCCGAGCCCATGCGTCCGTCGGCGTGGCGGGCGCGGAAATCGGCGGCCTCGCGGATCGGGCCGCTGGGGGCGATGCGCGGGGCGTAGTTGGCGGCCTTGATCCCGTCCGGATAGGCCCACTGGGTCACCGCGATCTCCGACGGCGTCGCGTGGCTGCCGTGGCCTTCGGGGAACAGGCGCACGCACAGGCGCGCCACGCCCGGCAGGTCCCACCAGTTCTTCAGCTTCAGCACATAGCCGCGGGGGCGGCCCATGAAGCTGGCCTCGGAATAGATCTCCGAAAAGGCCGCCTCGATGGTCGCGACATTGCCGCCGTGGCCATTGAGGAAATACAGCCGCTCGAACCCGTGGGCGGCCAGGCTCACCGTCCAGTCGCGGATGGCGGCGATCATGGTCGAGGGCCGCAACGATATTGAACCGGGAAAGCCCAGGTGGTGCTGGGCCATGCCGACGTTGAAGGTGGGCGCCACCAGCATCGGCGCCTGCCCTTGCGCCGCGTGGGCGATGATTTCCGGGCACAGCCAGTCGGTGCCGAGAAGCCCCGTAGGCCCATGCTGCTCATTGGAGCCGATCGGAATCACTACCGCCCGGGACCGGGAAAGCCAGGATTCGATCTCCGGCCAGGTGGAATGCGCCAACAACATGATCAGACTCTCTAAATCCGGGCTTTAGAACGGGCCGCGTTCTCAAGCCCCGGCAAGGCTACTACAGTCCCGGCCGCTCGACGCCCAATGCGTCCGAAACCCCCATGCTAAGGAGACAGCCGATGACGCTGCAGCTCGGCGACACCGTTCCCGATTTCACCCAGGACTCCACCGAAGGCCAGCTCGACTTCTACAAATGGGCCGGCGACAGCTGGGTCGTGCTGTTCTCGCACCCGAAAGACTACACCCCGGTGTGCACCACCGAGCTCGGCGCGGTCGCCAAGCTGAAGCCCGAGTTCGACAAGCGCGGCGTCAAGGTCATCGGCCTGTCGGTCGATCCGGCCGACAGCCACGCCGGCTGGGCCAAGGACATCGAGGAGACGCAAGGCCAGGCCCTGAACTTCCCCCTGATCGCCGACGCCGACCGCTCGGTGGCCAACCTCTACGGCATGATCCATCCCAAGGCGCTCGACAGCATGACCGTGCGCTCGGTGTTCGTGATCGACCCCGACAAGAAGCTGCGCCTGACCCTGACCTATCCCGCCGCCACGGGCCGCAACTTCGACGAGCTGATCCGGACCATCGACGCCCTGCAGCTGACCGACAAGCACAAGGTCGCCACCCCAGCCAACTGGAAGCATGGCGACGACGTGATCATCGTCCCCTCCGTGTCCAACGAGGAGGCCAAGGGCCTCTTCCCCAACGGCTGGACCGAGCACAAACCCTACCTGCGCACCACCAAGCAGCCCGGGACCTGATCCTGTTCCGTCGGCTCCGCCTCCCCCGCGCCAGCGGGGGAGGCGCCCTGACCGCATGAGCGCCTTCGACTTAGGGCTGCCTTGCGCCCCCCTCCTCCTCCGCCTAACTGCTCTCCACATGCCTAGAGGAGCGCGTCCGTGAGCCATCCCGAAGTCGTCCCCGTCCCCGCCGACTGGTCCTCCTCGGTCGGCATCGACAAGGCGGCCTATGCGCGGATGCAGGACGAGGCGGCCCGCGACCCCGCCGCCTTCTTCGGCGCGGCGGCCCAGCGCCTCGATTGGATGCGGCCGTTCAGCGAGGTGAAGGACGTCTCCTTCCACCGGGAAGACTTCCGCATCCGCTGGTTCGGCGACGGCCTGCTCAACGCCTCGGTCAACTGCGTCGACCGCCACCTGCAGACCCGCGCCGACCAGACCGCCATCATCTGGGAGGCCGACGAGCCCGGCCAGGCCCGCCACATCACCTATGCCGAGCTGGCCCGCGAGGTCGGCCGCATGGCCAATGTGCTGAAGAAGCACGGGGTGAAGAAGGGCGACCGGGTCACCCTCTACCTGCCGATGATCCCCCAGGCCGCCTACGCCATGCTGGCCTGCGCGCGGATCGGCGCCGTGCATTCGGTCGTATTCGGCGGCTTCTCCCCCGAGAGCCTCGCCGGCCGGATCAACGACTGCGCGTCGCAGGTGGTGATCACCGCCGACGAGGGCGTGCGCGGCGGGCGCCGCTTCCCGCTGAAGGCCAATGTCGACGAGGCGCTGACGGAATGCCCCGACGTCCGTTCGGTGCTGGTGGTCAGCCGAACCGGCGCCGAGGTCCCGATGACCCAGGGCCGCGACTTCGTCTACGAGCGCGAAGCCGCCGCCGTGTTCGACGAATGCGACCCCGAGCCCATGGGGTCGGAGGACCCGCTGTTCATCCTCTACACCTCGGGCTCGACGGGCAAACCGAAGGGCGTGCTGCACACCACCGCCGGCTATCTGTTCTGGGCCGCCTGGACCCATGAGCTGGTGTTCGACTATCGCCCCGGCCAGGTCTTCTGGTGCACCGCCGACGTGGGCTGGGTGACGGGCCACAGCTATTGCGTCTACGGCCCCCTGGCCAATGGGGCCACGACCCTGATGTTCGAGGGCGTCCCGACCTATCCGACCTCGGCCCGGTTCTGGGAGGTCATCGACGCCCATCAGGTCGAGACCTTCTATACCGCCCCCACCGCCATCCGCGCCCTGATGCGCGAGGGCGACGGGCCGGTGAAGTCCACCTCGCGCAAGTCGCTGCGCATCCTCGGCACCGTCGGCGAGCCGATCAATCCGGAGGCCTGGGCCTGGTACTGGCGGGTGGTGGGGGACGAGCGCTGCCCGGTGATCGACACCTGGTGGCAGACCGAGACCGGCGGCCACCTGATCACCCCCGTGCCCGGCGCGGTGGACCTGAAGCCCGGCTCGGCCACCCTGCCCCTGCCCGGCGTCCGCCCCGAGATCGTCGACGCCAATGGCGTGGTGCTGGAGGGGGCCGTGGACGGCAACCTGTGCATCGCCGACAGCTGGCCGGGGCAGATGCGCACGGTCTATGGCGACCACCAGCGCTTCATCGAGACCTATTTCACCACCTATCCCGGCAAGTACTTCACCGGCGACGGCTGCCGCCGCGACGAGGACGGCTACTACTGGATCACCGGCCGGGTCGACGACGTCATCAACGTCTCGGGCCATCGCCTGGGCACCGCCGAGATCGAAAGCTCCCTGGTCAGCCATGCCGCTGTGGCCGAGGCCGCGGTGGTCGGCTTCCCCCACGACATCAAGGGCCAGGGCATCTACGCCTATGTCACCCTGAAGACGGGGGTGGAGGCCACCGAGGCCCTGCGCGCCGAACTGATCAAAGAGGTCCGCCACGACATCGGCGCCATCGCCACCCCGGACGTGATCCAGTGGGCCCCGGGCCTGCCCAAGACCCGATCGGGCAAGATCATGCGCCGCATCCTGCGCAAGATCGCCGAGAACGAACTCGGCGCGCTCGGCGACACCAGCACCCTGGCCGACCCGTCGGTGGTCGACGACCTGGTCAAGAACCGGCGGGGCTAAAAAAGCGCCTCTCCCTCCGGGGGAAGAGCTAGGAACTACGGCGCCTCATCCAAAAACTCGCCCAGCGCCGCCAACGCCTCCGGTTCGTCCAGCATCGGCGCATGGCCGACGCCTGGGACCTCGGCCACCGCCATGTGCGGGGCCATCATCTGCATCTGGGCCACGCGCTCGGGGTCGATCAGGTCCGAGATCCCGCCGCGGACCAGCAGCATCGGCCGGCCCGTCGCCAGGGCCACGAACAGAGGCGTGATGTCGGGCGCCAGGGCCCCGGGGCCGGCGGCCTTGATCGGGGCCGAGATGTCCGGGTCGTAGGCCAGGCGCAGTTCACCCCCCGGCCCCTTCTCGAACAGGCGGCGGGCGAAGGCGTCCCACTGCGCGGCGTCATAGGCCGGGAACGCCGCCTCGTTGATCGAACGGGCGTAGGCCGCGGCGTCCGCCCAGGTCCGGGCCTTCGGATCGCCCCCGGCATAGCCGCCGATGCGCGCCAGGCCCTCGGGGGCCAGGCTCGGACCCACGTCGTTCAGCACGGCTGCGGCGACGGCCAGCGGCCGCATCGCCGCCAGGGCCATGGTGACGATGCCGCCCAGGCTGGTGCCGACGAAGACGGCCCGGCCGACGCCGGCCGCGTCCAGCAGCGCCAGGACGTCGGCCGCATATGTTGACGGCACATAGTTCATCGGCTGCGGATCCCAGGCCGATCGCCCCCGACCGCGAAAATCGGGCGCCAGCACCCGGCGGCCCTTGGCGGCGATCCACGGCGCGAGCACCTCAAAATCGGCCGAACTGCGGGTCAGGCCATGCAAAAGCACCACCGGCAGCCGAAGCGGGCCCTCTTTTCCGGCATAATCGCGGACCTGCAGGGCCAGGCCGTCGAGGCTGTTCCAGCCCCGCCAGATGTGATCACTGTTCAAATTGCCCCCTTTTTGGTCGCATCGCTGTCACTGAAGCCTGATAATGCTGCATCGCAATAAAGTTGGCCGGTCAACTTACCGGGGTGCTTTGCGACAGCCTCGCCGGGGTGTCTGTTCAGGTCAACGACAGCGGCCAACGCGCCGCACGGGAGAAGCGACCGGACGAGGGTTTCCCTTGAAACCTCTTCTGGAGACTACGACGATGATGAAGCGTACCCTGACTGCCCTGGCCGTGCTCGCCTCTTCGGCCGCCCTGGCTGGAACCGCCTCTGCCGAAGACGTGAAGGTGAACCTGGTCGGCCTCTCGCCGGCCGCCGCCTACGCCAAGATCGAGATGGCCGCCAAGGCCGTCTGCATGCCGGAAACCTTCCGGATCTACTCGGTCTACCTGTCGTCGGCCTGCGTCGCCGAAACGGTCGAGGCCACCCTGGCCAAGATCTCCAGCCCGGCGCTGACCAAGTACGTCGAAGCGCGCAAGTCCTTCCTCGTCGCTTCCAACTA
>DAICXL010000125.1:0-6021 GCA_027312185.1 Caulobacterales bacterium
CCGCGCCAGTTCGGGCCCAAGGAGGACTTCGCCGCCTATCCCCGCGACGAGGTCGCCGACGCGCGCCTGCTCGCGGCCGAGCGCTGCGACATGATGTATGCGCCCGGGATCGACGACATGTACCCGCCGGGCTTCTCCACCTCGGTCTCGGTGGACGGGATCACCAAGGTGCTCGATGGGGCTGCCCGCCCCGGCCACTTCGGCGGCGTGGCCACGGTGGTGACCAAGCTGCTGACCCAGGTCGGCCCCGACGTGGCGATCTTCGGCGAGAAGGACTACCAGCAGCTGCTGGTCATCCGCCGGCTGGTCCGCGACCTCGACCTGCGGGTCGAGATCCTGGGCGCGCCGACCGGCCGGGCCGCCGACGGCCTCGCCCTGTCCTCCCGCAACGCCTACCTCACCGCCGTCCAGCGCGCCCAGGCCCCGGCGATGCACCGCGCCCTCAAGGCCGCCGCCGCGGCCCTGGCCGAGGGCGCGCCGGTCAAGGCCGTGGAGGCCGAAGGCAAGGCGGCCCTGGAGGCGGCCGGCTTCGAGAAGATCGACTATTTCGAGGTCCGCGGCGCCGACGACCTGGAACGCCGCGGCCCCCGCGCCGTCAAAGGCCCCTCCCGCGTCTTCGCCGCCGCCTGGCTCGGCAAGACCCGGCTGATCGACAACGTGGCGGTGTAGCGTCCTATCCTGACGCCTCCCCCCGCCCCGCTCGGCTTCGCCGAGTCGCCCTCCCCTCCGGGGGGAGGGTAAGCAGCGCTATCTCTTTTCCCCTCCCCCTGGAGGGGAGGGCGACTCGCGGCACGCGAGCGGGGTGGGGGGAGGCGGCCGGAAGCGCTCACTACCACGCCCCGATCTCCCTCAGCCTGACCACCAGGTCCGTCGGCAGCGCCGCCTGCTCTTCGCCCACGACCAGGTCCTCCGGCGCGTCCTTCGGTTCGAGGTAGCGCCAGCCCTGGAACGGCCGCCGCGCCGCCGGCGAGGTGCGCACCACTTCCGGATCGACGGTGATCTCGCAGCGGGCCGCCGGCCCCTCCCCCACCGTCTCGACGCGCAGGATGCGCTGGCGGCACACCACCACCCCCTTGATCACCCGGTACAGCGAGCCGCCGTCGACCAGCTCCTCGGCGCGCTTGGGGGTCTGGCGGGTGCGGACCTTCCACTCCGGCTCGGCCCGCTTGGTCTGGCGGCGCCACGACAGCAGATCGTCGATGGTGTCGACGCCGACGACGAGCTTGATCATGTGCAGGGGCATGGCCGCACAGATAGCCCGCTCCGGCCGGCTTGCGAATGCGGCAATCGACCGTTGCGCGGGCGCGGATTGACCCTTCCTGGCTCGGCCCGACCACCGCTAAGGTGCGCCGATGGACGGTCTGAACGACGGTTTTGCGGATTCGGCGATCACCCGCCTGTTCGTCGGCGACAAGGCCTCGCCCGAGGTCGCCCACTTCTCCCTGGCCGGCGGCCGTCCCCTGTTCATGGTCGGAGAGGCGGCCGAGACCCTCTATTTCGTGCGGTCGGGACGCCTCGGCGTCGTGCGGCGCGAAGAGTCCCAGGACCAGCAGTTCCTCGGCGTCATCAAGCCCGGCGAACCGGCCGGCGAAATGGCCATGGTCGCCGGCACGGCCCACAGCGCCACGGCCATCGCGCTTCGCGACAGCGAGATCCTCTCCCTGCCCCGCGAGGCCTTCTTCGCCGAGGCCCGCCGCCGCCCCGACCTGATGGCCGAGCTGGCCCGGCTGATGATCGTGCGGGTGCGCGAGGCCGGGGCCCGCACCGGCGCGGGCGATCCCACCGTGTTCGGCTTCGTCGGCGTCGCCCGCGGCGTCCAGGTCCGCCGCCTGGTCGACCAGGTCGAGCGCTGCATGGTCTCCCAGGGCTTCACCGTCACCGTGGTCGGTTCGGAGGCGGCCAGTGCGCCGACCGAATGGTTCTCCACCGTCGAGCAGCGCCACGACCACGTGCTCTACGTCGCCGAGGCCGAGGAGACCGCCTGGGCCGAGCAGTGCGGCCGCCAGGTCGACCGGCTGTTCCTGGTCGGCTCGGGCGACTCGCCGCCGCCGGCGCGCCCCGCCGCCTTCGCCGCCGAGGCCATGCGCACCCACCGGCTGATGGACCTCGTCCTGCTGCACGCCCCGACGGTCAAGCGCCCGACGGGCTCGGAGGCCTGGCTCGACGCCGCCGGGGCCGCGCGCCTGTTCCACCTGCGCCGGGGCGACGACGCCGACACCGCGCGGCTGGCCCGCATCCTGACCCGCACCTCGGTCGGCCTGGTGCTGTCCGGCGGCGGCGCCCGGGCCTACGCCCACCTCGGCGCCATCCGGGCCCTGCGCGAATCGGGCACGCCGATCGACTTCATCGGCGGCGCCTCCATGGGGGCGATCATCGGCGCCGGCCTGGCGGTGGGCTGGGACGAGCCGGAGCTCGAGCGGCGCATCCGCGACGCCTTCGTCGATTCCAGCCCTCTGGGCGACATCGCCTTTCCGATGATCGCCATGACCGGCGGCAGGACGGCCAGCCGGCGCATCGTCGAGAACTTCGACGACATGCAGATCGCCGACCTGTGGCTGCCGTTCTTCTGCGTCTCGTCCAACCTGACGACCGGAACGCACCAGGTCCACAAGCGCGGCCTGCTCTCCAAGGCCCTGCGCGCCTCCTCCGCCCTCCCCGGCGTCCTGCCCCCGGTGGTGGACGGCGACGCGGTGCTGGTCGACGGGGCGGTGCTGCGCAACTTCCCCACCGACGTGATGCGGGCCTGGCACCGCGGGCCCATCGTGGGCGTGGACGTGACCATCTCCCGCGGCCTGACCGCCCAAGACATCCAGCCCCCCGCCTCGATCCTGCGCTGGCTGGCCTCCGGCGACTGGCTGAAGGGCCCGCCGATCGTCTCCCTGCTGATCCGCGCCGCCACCGTCACCACCGCCCGCGAACAGGCCGCCTCCCGCGACGCCACCGACCTGCTGATCCTGCCCCAGGTCGAGGACATCGAGCTGCGCGACTGGCGGGCCTTCGATCCCGGCGTGAAGGCCGGCTACAAGGCCGCGATCAAGGCGCTGAAGGACGTCGGCCCCGTCACCGAACTCAGGCGCAGGAAACTGGCCGAACACCAGGCGGCCCTGGCGGGGTAGAGATCCTCCCCCGATCTCTTCTGATTGGGGGAGGGGGACCGCCGAAGGCGGTGGAGGGGGCTGCAGGGCGCGATGTTCCAGAGCAGGAAGCGTTCGCGCCTTGCAGCCCCCTTCCCCGGCTTCGCCGGTACTTCCCCCAAAGGGGGAAGAGCTTGGGTCAGTACCGCCGCGCCACGATGAACAGCCGCGGAAACGGGAACAGGGTCGTCCCGTCGTCCCGCCGCGGAAACAGCACCCTGACCCGGGCCCGGTACGCCGCCACGAACGCCGCCCGCTCCGCGTCGTCGTCCAGAGCCTGCAGCATCGGCCGAAGCCCCGTGCCCAGCATCCAGTCCACCACCGGGTCGTCCCCGGTGAGCACGTGCAGATAGGTGGTGCTCCAGATGTCGACCTCGGCCAGGGGCGACAGCCAGCCGTAGTAGTCGGCCGGGTCGGCCACGGGGCGCACCCCGCGCACGCCCTTCAGCCGCGCCGCCCACGGCCCGTCCGCGACCGTCTCACGGATGGCGGCGTGCATCGGCGCCCCGTGCGACAGGGGCATCTGGCAGGCGAAGACCCCGCCCGGCTGCAAGGTCCCGACCAGGCGGGGGAACAGGCTGTCGTGGTCGCCGAGCCATTGCAGGGCGGCGTTGGTGAAGATCAGGTCCGGCGGCCGGGGCGGGTCGAAGGCGGCGATGTCGCCCTGCACCCAGCTGGCCGTGGTGTTGCGCTCCCGGCCCCGAGCCAGCATCTGCTCGCTGGAATCCAGCCCGCGCACCTCGGCGGCCGGGTGGCGCACCGCCAGCACCGCCGCATGCTCCCCCGTGCCGCACCCCAGGTCCCAGATCACCCGCGGCTTCAGGTCGCGCGGGATCTGCAGCATCAGATCGAGCGCCGGCCGGTCGCGGTCGCGCTTGTGGCGCTCGTACTGGGCGGGGTCCCATTGCGGCATGAAAGGCCCTCCCTGCGGCCAGATCGCGCATCAGCGCACTTTGGGTCTTTACGTCGGGCGCGGCGCACCTACCTACTTCAGTTCCTGTGCAACAGCTGAAAGGAGGTGATCCAGTGTCTCATGGTTCAAATCGCGGATCGGTGTCGACGACCTGGGTTTCCAAGATCGAGGTCGCCGCCTAAGCCCTTCTTTTGGCTAAGGTTTTCATCGCTCCAGCGATGTGGCTATGGAAAGGCCGTCGGGGAACCCCCGGCGGCCTTTTTGCCGTCCCGTGATTCAGAAGCCGGGAACGCCCATCGACGTCCCGGCCTCTTTTCAGGTCCGCTCGCGGGCTGGACCGCACGCCCGGCCGCCCGCGCCCTCTATCGGCGCGGCTGAAATGCTCGGATTCGGTGGCCCCCGCCTCCTGTTGGCTATAGACTTGCAGGCTGCGGAGCGGCTTGGCTGATCCCCTCAGGCGACCTGTTCCACCGAGTGGCTGAGCCACGACAGGCGTGGCGGAGTCAGATCGTGGTCCTGGCGCTAATCGTATTGACGCCCTTCCTAGGGGCGTGGCTGCCCGTATTGATGAACAGGGCCGGCCCGCGGGCGAGCGCCGCCGTCGCCGGCATCGTCACGCTTGTGGCCTTCGCGTGCCTGCTGGGGCTGGCGCCGGTGATCATGGCCGGCGGGACGGTGCGGGCCCAGATCGACTGGGTGCCCAGCCTTGGCCTTCAGGCCGGCGTCTTCCTGGATCCGCTGGGCCTTCTTTTCGCGGGCTTGATCCTGGGCATCGGGCTGCTCGTGATCGCCTATGCCGACGCCTATCTCGCGCGGTCGGACTCCCGTGGAAAATTCTATGCGTTCCTGCTCCTGTTCCAGGGCGCGATGCTGGGGATCGTCCTATCTGACAACGTGCTGCTGCTTCTGGTGTTCTGGGAGCTGACGAGCCTCACCTCGTTCCTGCTCATCGGCTTTTGGCGTGAAAAGGCGGAGAGCCGTCAGGGGGCCAGGCTGGCGCTCGCCGTCACGGGCGGCGGGGGCCTGGCGCTGATGGGGGGCCTTCTGCTCCTCGGCGACATCGTCGGCTCATACGATCTTGGCGTCATTCTGCACAGCCGCGACGCTATCCAGGCCTCGCCTCAGTACCTGCCGGCCTTGATCCTGATCCTGATCGGCTGCTTTGCGAAATCGGCGCAGTTCCCGTTCCATTTCTGGCTGCCCCACGCGATGGCGGCTCCGACCCCGGTCAGCGCCTATCTGCACTCCGCCACCATGGTGAAGGCCGGGATCTTCCTCATGGCGCGCCTTTGGCCCGTCCTGTCGGGCACGGAGGCCTGGTTCTACATCGTCACCGCCACCGGCCTGATCACCATGCTGCTCGGCGCCCTCGTCGCCCTGTTCAAGACCGATCTGAAGTCGCTTCTGGCCTATTCGACGATCAGCCAGCTCGGCCTGCTGACGATGCTGCTTGGCTTCGGGACGCCCACGGCGGCGGTGGTCGCGGTCTTTCACATCATCAACCACGCCATCTTCAAGGCCGCGCTCTTCATGAACGCCGGCATCGTCGACCACGAGGCCGGCTCCCGCGACATCGCCCGCCTTGGCGGCCTGGCCCCCCTCATGCCGATCACCGCCCTGGTCGCGGCCGTGGCCGCGGGCGCCATGGCCGGCCTGCCTCCGCTGAACGGCTTCATCTCGAAGGAGATGATGCTTGAAGAAGCCCTGCACACGCCTTTCGCCGGCCAGGCCTGGCTGCTGCCCGCCCTCGCCGGACTGGGCGCTCTGCTCTCGGCCGCCTATTCGATCCGCTATGTCTGGCGGGTCTATTTCAGCGCGGCGCCGGCGGCCTATCCCAAGGCGCCGCACGACCCTTCCGTGTCGCTGTGGGGTCCCTCGGGCCTGCTCGCCGCCCTGGCGGTGCTCATCGGGCTGTTCCCCGCCGCCCTGGCCGGCCCCTTGGTCCTGAGCGCGGCCGGCGCCGTCATCGGCGAG
>DAICXL010000126.1:0-5946 GCA_027312185.1 Caulobacterales bacterium
TATCGACGCGCATCGAGGCGCTGCTAATCGCGGGATGGCGGGCCAGCAGATCCATTTCCACGTCGATGAAGGCTGGGTCGACGTGGAGGTCGCCATCGGACAGCACGATATAATCGAAGCGAGCCCAGAGGTCGAAGATGTCGTGGGCCAGGGCGCAGTGCAGCGAATTGAAGACGGCGTTTCGCTGCGGAAAATAGGCTCCCTCGATATCGCCCGTCCCGACCAACTCGTCGATCAGTGCGCGGTTGGCGGGGGAATGGTCGCTGGGGTTCTCGATCCGCCCCTACGCGCCCGGTGATCACCGGACTCCCCTCCGGCAATTTCGCATGTGCGCATAGGTTGTCCACCAAACGGCTTCGGGTATTGCGCGAGGCGGGGCTTTCCTCCCTCATGGCGGACCGCACTGGACAATGGGCCGATGACCATTTCCCGCGACGCCATCTCAGAGCTGCCGACCCATGTGGTGACCAACCAGCCGCCGCCCCTGGAGAACTACGACCTGTTCGCCGCCGACCCGGCCCTGGGCGAGGCGATGGACCGGGAGGGGGCAGGGTGGGCGAAGCCGTGGGCTGGGGCCATGGGTCAGGCGTGCGGGTCGGCCGCCGTCATCGCCCGGGGCTTCGACGCCAACCGGTATCCGCCGGAGCTGAGGGCCTTCGACCGCTACGGCCGGCGCATCGACGAGGTGACCTATCACCCGGCCTGGCACGAGCTGATGCGGCTGGGGCTGGAGGCCGGGGTCCATTCCATCGCCTGGACCGAGGAGCGGCCCGGCCGACACGTGGCCCACGCGGCGCTGGAATACCTGTTGACCCAGGCCGAGGCCGGGGTGTGCTGCCCCATCACCATGACCTACGCCGCCTGGCCGGTCATCGCCGACGCGCCGGAGGTATCGGCCGAGTGGGGCGAAGCGGTGCTGGCCCGGTCCTACGACCCGCGGCCGGTCCCGGTGGCGCAGAAGACGGGCGCCACCATCGGCATGGCCATGACCGAGAAGCAGGGCGGCTCGGACGTCCGCGCCAACGCCACGACCGCCGAACCGATCGGCGGCGGCGATTACAAGCTGACCGGCCACAAGTGGTTCTGCTCGGCGCCCATGTCGGACGCCTTCCTGACCCTGGCCCAGTCGCCGGAGGGGCTGAGCTGCTTCTTCGTCCCGCGCTTCCAGCCCGATGGGCGGCGCAACCCGATCTACATCCAGCGGCTGAAGGACAAGCTGGGCAACCGCTCCAACGCCTCGGCCGAGATCGAGTACGACTGGGCCTTCGCCCAGATCGTCGGCGAGGCGGGCCGGGGCGTCTCGGCGATCATGGAGATGGTGCGCCATACCCGCCTCGACGCGGCGGTGGTCTGCGCCGGCATGATGCGGCAGGCCGCGACCCAGGCGGTGCACCACGCCGCCCACCGCAGCGCCTTCGGCAAGCTGCTGATCGACCAGCCGGCGATGCAGGCGGTGCTGGCCGATCTGGTGGTGGAGGCGGAAGCCGCCCTGGCCCTGACCATGCGCGTGGCCCGCGCCTTCGACGGAGACACGGAGGAGGAGCGGGGGTTCGCCCGCCTCGGCGTGGCGGTGGCCAAGTTCTGGGTGACCAAGCGCCTTCCAAATCACGCCTATGAGGCCCTGGAGTGCCTGGGCGGGGCCGGCTACGTCGAGGACTCGATGATGCCGCGGCTCTATCGCGAGGCGCCGCTCAATTCGATCTGGGAGGGATCAGGCAATGTCAACGCCCTGGACGTCCTGCGCGCCCTGTCCCGCGAGCCCGCCGCCTGGTCCGCCTTCCGCGCCGAGATGGAGCGCGGCCGCGGCGCCGACCGCCGCCTGGACAGGGCGATGGACGACGTCGTGCGTGGGGTCGAGAACAGCGACGAGGCCGGGGCGCGGCGGCTGGTGGAGGACCTGGCGGTGACGCTGCAGGGCGTGCTGCTGGTGCGGCACGCGCCGCCGGCGGTGGCCGAAGCCTTCCTGGCGAGCCGGCTGCCGGGATCCATGCGCGGCTGCTACGGGGCGCTGCCGCCGGGGCTGGGGACGGGCGAGATCATCGGACGGGTGGCGCTGTAGGGCGGCAGTCGCGTTCTGCGTCCTTCGAGACGCCGGATTTCATCCGGCTCCTCAGGATGACGAAGCTGGGTGGGCTGCACGGACGTCCGTCATGCTGAGGAGCGCGAGGCGATAGCCTTGCGCGTCTCGAAGCACGCACAGGCCCCAAGCTCAGCAACACCGCGAAACCGTCCGTGTCTTGCCGCAGGCGGGGGGCGCCGTTAGAGGCGGCGGCATGAGTATCGCCTTCATCGACCTCAAGGCCCAACGCGCGCGCTTGAAGGACAGGATCGACGCCGCGGTCATGCGGGTGCTGGACCACGGCGCCTATGTCATGGGCCCGGAGGTCATCGAGCTGGAGCGCCAGCTCGGCGCCTTCGGCGGCGCGGCCCATGTGCTGAGCTGCGCCAACGGCACCGACGCCCTGGCCCTGCCGCTGATGGCCTGGGGGATCGGGGCGGGGGATGCGGTGTTCTGCCCCAGCTTCACCTTCGCCGCGACCGCCGAGGTCTGCCCCTGGACCGGGGCGACGCCGGTGTTCGTCGACATCGACGCCCACACCTTGAACATGGACCCCGAGCACCTGGAGCGGGCCATCGAAGAGGTGAAGGCCAAGGGCGAGCTGACGCCCCGCGCCATCATCGCCGTCGACCTGTTCGGCCAGCCGGTGGACTACCCCAAGGTCGCCGGGATCGCCCGGCGCCACGGCCTGAAGCTGATCGCCGACTCGGCGCAAGGGTTCGGTTGCACCCTGGACGGCCTGCACCCCCTGCACTGGGCCGACGTCACCACCACCAGCTTTTTTCCCGCCAAGCCGCTGGGCTGCTACGGCGACGGCGGCGCGGTGCTGACCAACGACCCCGAGCTGCACGCGGTGCTGGTCAGCTTGCGCAACCACGGCGCCGGGGCCGACAAGTACGACAACGTCCGTATCGGGCTGAACAGCCGCCTCGACACGATCCAGGCCGCCATCCTGCTCGAGAAGCTGGCGGTGTTCCCCGACGAGATCGCGGCGCGGGGCCGCATCGCGGACCGCTACGCCGAGGGGCTGAAGGGGGCGGTGGTCACCCCGACGGTGATCGAGGGCGGGGTCTCGACCTGGGCCCAGTACACCATCGAGACGCCGGACCGGGACGGCTTGGCCGTCGCCCTGCGCGAACAGGGCATACCTACCGCCATGTACTATCCGCGGCCCCTGCACGTGCAGACCGCCTATCGCGACTTCCCCGTCGGCGGCAACGGCCTGCCCGTGACCATGGACAAGGCCGCCAGGGTGATCAGCCTACCCATGCACGCCGACCTCGACGCGGCGACCCAGGACCGGATCGTCGAGGCCGTGGGCGCCTTCGTCAGCGCCTAGCGCAGCTTCACCGCCGTGCCGGCGGCCGTGACCATCAGCATGCCGTTGTCGGCGCCGAGGCTCTCATAGTCGAGGTCGACGCCCACCACCGCATCGGCCCCCAGGCTCCGCGCCTCGTCGGCCATCTCGTCGAGGGCGATGTCGCGGGCCTGCCGCAGGGCGCGCTCATAGCCGCCGGCGCGGCCGCCGATAATGTTGGTGATGCCGGCGAACATGTCCCGGAAGATGTGGGCGCCGATGATCGCCTCGCCGCTGACGACCCCCAGGGTCTGGGCGATCTCGCGCTCGGCTATGGTCGGGGTGGTGGATGTCAGCATGATGGATCCCTACATCGAACGGATAGCAGTCTAGGCCGTCAGAACGGCTATCGTTCAAGCGTCCAAATCGAAAGCCCTCGCCATGACCGACCGCTCCCCCTCCGGCTTCGACCTGACGCCCCCCAGCGCCGACGAGCGCGCCGAGCTGGAAGCGGGGCTGACCCGGGAGGAGCGCGACGTGCTGCTCCACCATGGCACCGAGGCCCCGTTCTGCGGCGTTCTGCTGGGCGAAAAGAGCGCCGGGGCCTTCTGCTGCCGGCTGTGCGGCCTGCCCCTGTTCACCTCGGGCGAGAAGTTCGAGAGCGGTACGGGCTGGCCCAGCTTCACCGCGCCCTACGACCCGGCCCACCTGCGGCTGATCAAGGACACCAGCTACGGCATGGTGCGGGTCGAGACCGTCTGCGCCCGCTGCGGCAGCCACCAGGGCCACGTCTTCCCCGACGGCCCGCCGCCGACGCACCAGCGCTACTGCATCAACTCGGTGGCCCTGACCTTCACGCCCAAGGACCACCCGTTCCCTGACCGGATGCACCGGGGCGAGGCCGACATCGAGGCGGCGAACGGGGCCTAGAGGAGGGCGGCGCGGATGCGCGCCGCCGTCTCCTGCCGGTGCGCGTCGTCGCGGTAGCGGACGCGCTTCCACACCATCGAGCCGTTCGAGAACAGCTTGTCGCCCTGGAAGCGGGGCACGAGGTGGACGTGCATGTGCGGCACGGACTGGCTGATCACATTGTTCTGCGCCACGAACAGGCCGTCGGCGGCGAAGGCCGTGCGGATGGCCACGGCGAGGGTCCTCGAGGCCAGGGCGAGGGCGATCAGGACGGCGTCGTCGGCGTCGAAGATCGTCTCGACATGGAGGCGGGGGATCAGCAGCACGTGGCCGATCGCCAGCGGGCTGTGGTCGAGGAAGGCGAGGGCGGCGGCGTCCTCGTAGACGATGTCGTCTTCCGGAATCGCACAGAACGGGCAAGGCTTGCTCACCGGACGCGTCCCCCCGCCCCGCTCGGCTGCGCCGAGTCGCCCTCCCCTCCAGGGGGAGGGGAAGCTGCGTCGATGGCGTGGAGAACCTGGGAGATGTCGCGCTCGACCGCGGCATTGGTGAACCGCAGCGTCTGGTAGCCCGCCTTCGCGAACCAAGCGTCTCGGGCGGCGTCCTTCACTGCGTCGTGCTGCTGGCCATCGAGCTCGATGACGAGCTTTGCGGAGTGGCTGGCGAAGTCGGCGATGTAGGGACCGATCGGGACCTGCCTGCGAAAACGCTTCGGCGAATGGCGGAGGATGCTCCACAGCCGCCGCTCCCACTCGGTCGCGTTGTTCCGCAATACGCGAGCACGCTGCTTCCCCTCCCCCTCGAGGGGAGGGCGACTCGCCGAAGGCGAGCGGGGCGGGGGGACGCCAGCCGTCACGCGCCGAGTATCCAGCCTTCCTCCCGCTCCACCACCTCGACATCCTCGCCCGGCTTGGCCGCGAACACGGCCCCGAGCTTGCCGGCTTCATCCAGCTTGGCGAAGTGCTCGGCGAGCGCACGCACCTGGGCGCGGTCGATCACCTCGCCGGGTTCGGCCTTGACCGGGATCAGGGAGGGATAGACCTCGGCGATCACCGCTTCCTTGTCCTCGACATCGGCGGGGGTCAGGGCTTTCCAGCCGGTCTGGAACGGCCAGACCACGGCCTTGTCGCCAAGCTCGTCGACGAAGCGCTTGAGGGCGGGAATACCGACCAGGGTCTGGCCGCCGACGGCGCCGGCGCCGGTCATCTGCCACACGCTCTTGGCCGAAGTCTTGCCGAGGCCGGCGGTGGCCAGCTCGGTGCGGCGCAGCTGGGCCGGATCGCCGGACACCACCTCGGCCTTGGTGGGCTGCAGCCACCGCTGCACGTCCTTGGGCGGCGCGCCCCAGAACGGCCGCGGCTCGTCGGTCATCAGCCGGTTCATCTTGGCGGCGACGGCGAAGCGGTTGTTGGTGTTGTCGGCCTTGTCGACCAGGTCCTTGGCCAGGAAGGCCCACAGGCCCGCCCAGGTCGGATCCTTCAGCTTCAGCGCCGCGGCCGTGCCGGCGGGAAAGCCCAGGTTGAAGTCGAAGCCGACCAGGGCCTTGTCGCCGCGACGGCGCAGGTCGGCCATGATCTCGCGCAGCTGGACCTCGGCGGCCTGGCGGGTCGCGGGGTTGAAGGCCTCGAAGGTCAGGCGGAAGCGGATGTCGCGCTTCATCACCCCGATCCACACGGAGTCC
>DAICXL010000127.1:0-5873 GCA_027312185.1 Caulobacterales bacterium
GGCGGCCCCCCACCCCGCTCGCTGACGCGAGTCGCCCTCCCCTCAGGGGGGAGGGGAAGCGCCGCTAGCCCTTGCGTTCGTCCTTGGGCGACTTGCCGAAGCGGGCGCGGTAGGCGCGGCTGAAGTGGCTGGGGCTGACGAAGCCGCAGGCGACCGCGGTCTCCATCACCGACAGGGTGGTCTGGCGCAGCAGGGTGCGGGCGCGATCGAGGCGCACGCGCTGGTAGTGCTCGGTGGGCGTGGCCTGCAGGTGCTGGGCGAACAGGCGCTCCAGCTGGCGGATCGAGACGCCCGCGACGGCGGCGAGGGCCTCCTTCGACGCCGGCTCCTCCAGATTGGCCTCCATGTGGGCCAGGGCGCGGAGCAGCTTTTCGTTGGAGACCCCGAAACGCTCGCGGGCCTGCATGCGCTGGGCGGCGCTGCCGGCCCGCATCTCGGTCGACAGGTACCATTCGGCCACGGCGGCGGCGAGGATGTGGCCGTGGTCGCGTTCGATCAGCTCGACCATCATGTCGAGGGCCGCGATGCCCCCGGCGCAGGTGAGCCGGTCGCGGTCGACCTCGTAGAGGGTGCGGCGCAGCTCCAGGTTCGGGAAGGCCTCGGCCATGGCCGGCAGGTGCTCCCAGTGGATGGTGGCGCGGTAGCCCTGCAGCACCCCGGCCCGCGCCAGGATCCACGGCCCGCCCGAGACGCCGCCCAGCCGCACCCCCTTGCGGGCGAGGTCGCGCAGCCAGGCGAAGGTGGGGGCGTGGGCGAAGGTGGCGGGGTTGCCCCCGGCGCAGACCATCACCGTGTCGAACCCGGTTTCGCCGCCGACCCTTGCATCGGCGACGACCCGCCCGCCGTTGGAGGCGGTCGCCGGCTCGCCGTCGATGGAGATGTGGCGCCAGCGGTAGAGCTCGCGGCGGCTGATCAGGTTGGCGGCGCGCAGGGGCTCGATGGCCGCGGCGTAGGACATCAGGGCGAAGTCGTCGATCAGCAGGAAGGCGATGACCTGCGTTGCGGCGTTGGGCGTTCCGGCGTCGGGCGTCTGTAAGGTCGCGCTCACGGCTCAGCCTGCTATCGCCGCGCGGGCGCGCGGTCCAGCCCCGTCAGAGGCCGTCCGCCTTCGCCCGTCAAGTCGTCCCTTAATGCAGACCGCCCCCGGCCAAGCACAAGGCAGATAATCTGGACCGCGCCGGGGCCGGAACTATTGTGAGGGGGGCGCCCCTTCCGCTAGCCTATGGGCCATGACCAGCACCGCCAGCCTACCGATGTACAACCCGCCCGGCATGCGGCAGGCCAATGCGGCCTTCTGGGCGGCCCTGGCCGGATTGCTGCGCGCAACAGGCCTGAACGACGTGCCCGAGACCCTGTCGTTCGAGCGCCCCGCCGTGCCGGAGGGGATCGGTCCGGAGGTCCTGTTCAGCCAGACCTGCGGCTATCCCCTGCAGACCATCTACCGCGGCCAGTACCAGCTGCTGGCGCGGCCCTGTTACGACGCCCCGGGGTGCAGCGGCTCGACCCACAGCGCCTTCATCATCGTGCCCAAGGACAGCCCGGCCCGGCGGATGGCCGACCTGCGCGGCAAGCGTTTCGCCCTCAACAGCCTGCAGTCCAACTCGGGCATGAACCTGCCGCGGCTGATGCTGGCGCGGATGGGGGTCAAGCCGCCTTTCTTCGGCGAGGTGGTGCAGACCGGCGGCCATGGCCCGAGCATCAAGCTGGTGTCGGAAGGCGGCGCCGACTGCGCCTCCATCGACTGCCTGACCTACGCCTTCATGCAGGACTACCAGCCCGAGATGGTCGCCGGCCTGCGGGTCCTGGCCCAGACCCCGTCCAGCCCATCGATCCCGTTCGTGACCTCCTCCCAGACCGAGCCGGAGACGATGGCCACCCTCAAGCGCTGCCTGTTCCAGATGTCGGACGACCCGCGTTTCGGCGCCGAGCTGAGCGGCCTGCGCATCGCCCGCATCGAGCCGGCGCCCCGGGCCGAGTATGACGCCCTGCTGCGCCTCGAACGCGAGGCGGTCGATCTCGGCTATCCGGCCATCGCCTAGAAAACGGGCGATCGACGTCGCGCGCCCGGCAAAGAGGGCGCTGCTCAACAACATGGCGCCGCAAGCCTCGCCCTGACTATCGGCGGCGCATCAGCGCGCCTGATCTCGGCCCAAGAAAAATTGGCGCCATTTGTCTAGTCATATGGAGTTAGGTAGCCTTCGGTTCCCTGGTCCGGATGACTTGCCTAACCGTCCCGGATACCCGCGAACTGAATAGAGGCGTAAGGTTATGAGTAAAGGACCCCAGGCAACCGCAGGCACGACCCGCTCCCAGAAGCGCGCGATCGTGGCGGCCTGCGTCGGCAACGCCTTCGAATGGTACGACTTTACCGTCTACGCCCTGTTCGCCATCTATATCGCCAAGGCCTTCTTCCCGGGCGGCGACCCGACCACCGAGCTGGTCAAGGCCTTCCTGGCCTTCGGCGTCGGCTTTCTGGTGCGGCCCCTGGGCGCCCTCGCGCTCGGCCTTTATGGCGACCACGCCGGCCGTAAGGCGGTGCTGACGGCCACCATCGGCCTGATGGCGCTCGGCACCGGCATCATCGCCGTCGCGCCGGGCTATATGGCGATCGGCGTCGGCGCGCCGATCCTGCTGCTGGTCGGCCGGGTGCTGCAGGGCTTTTCGGCCGGCGGCGAGATCGGGGGCGCCGCCTCCCTGCTGATCGAGCACGCCCCGGCTCACCGCAGGGGCGAGTTCGCCTCGTGGCTGCAGGCGACCATGTCCGGCTCCAACATCATGGGCGCGCTGGTGGCCTTCACGGTCACCTCGCTGCTCACCACCGGCCAGATCGAAAGCTTCGGCTGGCGCCTGCCCTTCCTCTTCGGCCTCTTGATCTTCCCCATCGGCCTGTGGATCCGCGCCTCCCTCGACGAGACCCCGGAGTTCGAAGAGGAGAAGGCGCGCCAGGCCCTCGGCGACAAGGTGCATCCGATCCGCGAACTGGTCGGCCAGCACCCCTGGACCATGCTCAAGGGCTGGGGCCTGGCCATCCTGTGGACGGTGAGCAGCTATTCGCTGGTCATCTACATGCCGACCTATGTGCAGAAGGCGTTCGGCTACACGCCGTCGCAGGCGTTCCTGTCGTCCCTGGTCTGCAACATCCTGATGGTCGGCATCTGCGTCGCCGGCGGCGTCGCCTCGGACCGCATCGGCCGCCAGAAGGTGCTGATCGCCGCCGGCCTGTGGCTGGCGATCACCAGCGTCCCGGCCCTGTGGATCATGCAGGCCCAGCACAATCTGATGGGGCTGATGATCGGCCAGATCATCGTCTCGATCGGGGTGGGGGTCTATGTCGGGGTCGCGCCGTCGGCCCTGGCTGAACTGTTCCCGGCCAGGGTGCGGTCGACGGGGGTGTCGGTCTGTTACAACCTCGCCGTCACCATCTTCTCAGGCTTTGGCCCGGCCCTGCTTACCTGGGCCGGGGGCCAGGGCATGGCCTTCGCCCCCGGCTGGTACGTGCTGTTCGCCGCCGTCCTGGCCACCCCCGCCCTGATCAGCCTCAAACCCACCCCCGTCTCGGACCTGGCCGCGGAGCCGGCCTGATCCTTCGAATGCGCTACGGAGACACGAGACCGATGACGACACCGAGGATAGCCGCCGCTGCGATCCTGCTCGCGGTCAGCGCCGCCGCCGCGCCGGCCGCCCAGGCCCAGACCATCGCCAAGCCGGTCGAAGGCGACAAGCCGCCCGCCGACCCGAAGGACATCTCGGGGATCTGGTTCATGACCGGGGGCGGCAAGTTCCCGCCTTACCCGTGGACTGCGGAATACGGCGCCATCGCCAAGAAGCGGGCCGAGCTGATGGCGGCCGGCACGCCTTACCAGCCGGCGGGCACCTCGTGCCTGCCGCGCGGCCTCGTCGGCATGGTGACCGCCGGCGCCTATCCGCTGGAGATCTTCCAGACCCCGACCAAGGTGGCGGTGATCAAGGAGAACGGCGGCGTCCACCGCATCTACCTCAATCGCGAGCACCTGACCGAAGACGACCTGACGCCGCTGTTCTTCGGCGACGCGGTCGCCAAGTGGGAGGGAAACACCCTGGTGGTGGACACCATCGCGCTTGGCGCCACCGACAATATCGACGGCCAGAACCCGCACAGCGACGAGATGCGGGTGGTCGAACGCTACACCCGCACCGGCGAGAAGACGTTGGAGGTCGAGGTGACGGTCGAGGACAAGAAGGCCTTCGCCCAGCCGATCACCACCAAGGCCTTCTATACTGCAAGGCCCGAGTACGAGATCCAGGAATACTACTGCGTCAACGAAAGGCGCGGCGCCAACGAGAACGGCCGGCCGGCCGCCGTCGCCGGCAAGTAAGCTCCAATCGAGGACCCCGACATGAAGACGATACTCCCCCTCGTCGCCGCCCTTGTCGCCGGCGCCGCCGTCGCGGCGCCGGCCGCCGCCCACCACTCCTTCGCCATGTTCGACGCCAAGAAGACCATTGTCGTGGACGGCACGGTGACCGAGTTCCAGTTCACCAATCCGCACAGCTGGCTCGAGGTCGACGTGGTCGAGAACGGCGCCACCAAGCATTGGGCGTTCGAGATGAACAACCTCGTCGGCCTGCGCCGGGTCGGCTGGCGGGCCAAGACCCTGAAGCCGGGCGACAAGGTCAAGGTGACCATGCACCCGATGCGCGACGGCAGCGCCGCCGGCCAGCTGATGAGCGTCACCCTCCCCGGCGGCCAGATCTTCGACGGCCAGGGCATCAAGCCGGTGGCGCAGGCGACGGCGAACTAGGCGCTCTCCGCTCCTCCCCCTGTGCAGCAGGGGAGGGGCAGGTGTTCCGCCAGCGGCGGCCCCCATCCCCGGCCTTTGGCCGGTACGTCCCCCAGCGGGGGAAGAGCTTAGAAGGTCGCCCCACCGGTTGTTCGCGGGCCAGTTCAGGCGTTATCGGCCGTATCCCGGAGATGAGTAGCCACGCCATCGCGCCGCTCAGGCCAGGTCAGCCGGAACCCCCGGGGCCTTGGGGGTGTGGCCGGTCGCAGTATTCGATCAGGATTTCGGTGAGCACCCGGATCTTTCGCGCGGGATGCTGGCCCGCCGGGCGCAGGACGTAGGCGCCAGCCGTGGGGGGCGGATAGCGTGTCATGATCGGCACCAACTTTCCGGACTCCACATGCTCGTTGGTGAAATCGTCGGGAAGGTAGGCGATCCCCAACCCGGCGACTGCCGCGGCCACCAGCGCCGTGCCGTTGTCGGCCTTGAAGCGTCCCTGCGGATGGACGGTGATGGTCTTGTCGCCGTCGATGAATTGCCAGCCCTCCGTACCCTGCATCAGGGCCTCGTGCCCCGCGATCTCATCGGGGGTCTCGGGGGATCCATGCGCCTCGATGTAGTCCGGGCTCGCGACGAGCTTTCCATGGATCGGTCCGATCCGCCTCGCGATCAGGGTCGAGTCCTGCAGATAACCGACCCTGATCGCGCAGTCGTAGCCCTCTGCGACGAGATCGACGAACCGGTCCGTGTAGCAGGTGTGGATGTGAAGCCGGGGGTGACGACGCGCCATTTCGGCAAGGATGGGCGCGAAGTGCGTCGGACCGAAGGTCAGCGGCGCCGACACGCGCAGGCGGCCGCGAAGATCTCCTTCGGGTAGGATCGTCTCCTTCGCCAGGTCGATGTCGGCGCAGACCCGGGCTGCATATTCCCGAAAGGTCGCTCCGGCTTCGGTCAGAACAACACCGCGAGTCGTGCGGGCCAGCAGCTGCACGCCAAGCTCTTCTTCGAGCCGAAGCAACCGCCGACTGACGATCGACTTGGAAACGCCCAGGCGCCGGGCGGCGGGTGAGACACCCCCGGCGTCGGCCACATCCACGAACGTCCGCAGTTCTT
>DAICXL010000128.1:0-5777 GCA_027312185.1 Caulobacterales bacterium
AGCATGCCCATCCGACGGGGAAAGATCACCCTGGCTTCGCGCCGGTCGAGGCCGCGGCGCACCCGCGCCGCCGCCGCCTCGGCCGAGATCATCATCGGCTTCCCGCCCTGGTAACGGGCGCTCATCCGGCTTTCGAAGAAGCTCGGTGTAACCACCGTCACGGCGATTCCGTGCGGCGCGAGCAGGGCCCGCAGCGCCTCGCCATAGGTCCGCACCCCGGCCTTGGAGGCGGCATAGGCCGGCATGTAGGGAATGCCGCGATAGGCGGCGGTCGAGGCGATCAGGGCGATCTGGCCCCGGCCCCGGGCGATCATCCCACCCGTCAGCGGCTCGATGGTGTGGATGGCGCCCAGGAGGTTGGTGCGGACCTGCTGCGAGGCCGAGGCCACGCCGTCGGTCGAGGCCGGACCTTGCGTACTGCCCGAAACGCCGGCGTTGGCGATGACGAGGTCGACCCCGCCCCCCGCCTCGAAGGCCTGCAGCCACGCCTCCAGCGGCCCGGGCTCGGCCACGTCGATGATGGCGGCGTCCACCTCCGCCCCGAGCGCCCGGCAGTCTTCCGCCACCGCCCGCAGCCGTCCGTCGTCGCGCCCCACCAGCCCGAGGGTCGCGCCGGGCGCGGCGTAGCTGAGCGCCAGGCCGCGGCCGAGGCCGCTCGAGGCGCCGGTGACGACGATCCTTCTGGGTTGTGCGCCCGGCATGGCCCGGCCGGGGTCTCCGTCAGCCCGCCCGGCGGCTGAGCGCGGGCTCAGGCCGTTCGCCGGCGTCGGCCCCGAAACCAGCCCCCAGGTCCGCCACAGCTTCGGCCTGGGCGATCCGGGCGGCCATTTCAATGGCGGCGCAGGCGCCGAGCCGTTCGGCGGCCGCCTCGACCGCCGCGCCGAGCCCTGGCTCCTTGTAGTAGACGCCCCGGATGTGCAGGGCGCCGGCTGCGGCGCGCACGAAGTCGGCCAGCAGGGCCGGTTCCGGCGCTCTCGCCTCGGTCCAGAACCGGTCGAGCATCCCCTGGAAGGTCAGGCCCTCGACATCGTAGATCGCCTGTCCGAGGGCAAGGGTGGGCAGGCCGGCCTGAAGCGCCATCAGGCCGACGGTGCTGTTGACCGTGACCAGGCCCCGGGCCCCGACCAGCAGGTCGGGCAGGTCGCCGCCGTCGATGAAATTCACCCGGTCGGCGGCCCCCGCCGCAGTCGCCGCCTCGCGGATCAGGCCCCTCCAGTCTCGCATCCCAGAATCCAGGGGGTGCAGCTTGATGAATAGCCGGTCCTCGCGGGTTTGCCGCGCGAAGGACGAGATCACCTCCCGCAACGGCGCCTCCATCCCGTCGAAGCGGGAGTAGGCCCGGATGCTGTAGTCGAGCTCCATCTGCATCGGGAACACCCAGTAGGGCTGTCCCGCCGCCCGGGCCGCCCGCACCGCCCGCGCCGCCGCCCGGCGCGCCTGGGCGCCGTTAAGCAGCCGCCAGCCGGTGGTGATGTGGACCATCACCGGATTGGCCAGGTGGTGCGAGCGGTAGTGGGGGAAGGGCAGCCGCACCAAGGTGTTGGCCAACTGATAGACCAGGTCCCACCGCGATTGGGCGGCGAAGTCGTCGCCGTAGCGCTGACCCAGTTCGGGGGGCGGGAAGGTCGCCGCCAGCGCGCGGATCGCGGCCGGGCGGCGGGGAAAGCGGGAGCGCCCGCCCATGCCGTCGCGCTCCAGCGCCAGCCAGTCGGGGCGAAGATAGCCGAAATCGGTGACCGTCACCCGCACGCCGCGGGCCTCTGCCTCTTCCACGGCGATCCTGTGGTAGGGCCGCTGCTCGCCCAGCAACACCAGATCGGTCACCCCTTCACGGACCAGGAGGTCGGCGACGAACGCCGGCCAAGCCTCAAGGCTCCCGCGGTAATTGATGGCTCCGGGCCGGCGCCAGAACAGCCAGTCGCCGAGGCTGAAATTGACCCGCAGCACCCGGTGCCCCGAAGCTTCCAGCCGTACCGCCAAGCGCCGAAAGAAGGGCGATACGGGCCCCTGCAGCAGCAGGAACGTCTGAGCGGCGAAAGCGGGCATACGAGAACCGGCTACTCTTCTGGTGCGACGATCACGACGGGATACGTCCGCGGCGCGAAGTCATGATTATGGCGAGCCTTGTCGGCGGCCACTCTTTTAGCGTGTAGAGGCTTATAAATCCCCAATTGCCTCAACGCACACCGGCCGGAGTCGATGCGTCTAGCCCTTCTGACCTACGAGGCCCTGGCCGGAGCAGAGGCCGTCCGCCGCTTCACCGCCACCCACGCCGCCGACATCGTCCTGGTCGGCCTGTCGGACGTGCACCGGCCCGCCGAAGGCGACGCGGCCGCCCAGACCCGCCGCCACCTGCGCCGGTCAGGCTGGCGGATCACGCCCTATCTGCTGGCCAACTTCACCCTTCCGGCCATGAGCCCCCGCTGGCTGCGCCGCCGCGCCGCCGCCCGCGTCGAGGGCCGCCCCCTGGCCCAGACCTGCGCGGCCCTCGGGTTGCCGGTGACGGCCGTCGCCGACGTCAACGGCGAGGCCTTCCTCCAGAGCCTGGCGCAAAGCGGGGCCGAGCTGATCGTCACCTTCCACTTCGACCAGATCCTGTCGGCGACCACCCTGGCGGCGGCGCCCCTGGGCGGTGTCAACGTCCACGCCGGCCTCCTGCCCCGCCATCGCGGGCCTGTCCCCACCATCCACGCCCTGCTGGAGGACCCGCCGGCTACGGGGGTGACCGTGCACCGCCTCGTCGCGGCCATCGACGCCGGGCCGATCCTGGCTCAACAGGCCCTGGACCTGCCCCGGGGAGCCAGCGCGGTCGAGGCCGCTCGCCTTCTGCACCTGGCGGCCGTTCCCATGCTTAGCCGGGTGCTCGGGGAGATCGAGCGGGGCGAGACGATGGAGCGGACGGCCGAGCCCCTGCCCTACTGCGGCTGGCCCACGGCGGTCGAACTGAGGCGGCTCGCGCGGATGGGACGGTCGATGGCGAGGTGGCGGGACATGCTGAAAGCCCTGTCCACCCCCACCTGACCCGAAAGGGGACGGGGCGCCCGCGCGCTGCACCGCAGCAAACCCACCGCTCCCTCCACAGGGGTTGGCGCTTGGCCGATGCTGCATTGTCGCGGATTTTAGCCTAAGGATCGGCTCTGCAAGGGAATTCGCCTCGACGACGCCTGTGTTGCGGCGCCGTCCGGGCCCCTTGGGGCGGTCACGGGTACAGGGTAGCTGCGTCAGATGAACCGGTTGGACATCGCGATCGTCGGAGCCGCCTGCCGGCTGCCGCAAGCCGCAGATTTGGCGGCCTTTTCCGACCTGCTGTTCGCCGGGCGCGACGCGGTGACGGAAATCCCCGCCGACCGCTGGAGCAAGCGGTTCTACTACGATCCCGATCCCAAACAGGCCGGCAAGGCCTACACCTTCGCCGCCGGAGTGCTGGGCGACATCGCCGGCTTCGACCCTGGCTTCTTCGGCATGTCGCCCCGCGAGGCGGTCAACACCGACCCTCAGCAGCGCCTCCTGCTGGAGCTCGCCTATGAGGCGATGGAGGACGCCGGCATTCCCATCGACCGCCTCGGCGGGCGGGACATGGGCGTCTTCGTCGGCAATTCGGCCTGGGACTACGCCGCCATCAAGACCGGCGACATCGCCCTGATGGACAGCCAGACCATGCAGGGCATGGCCCTGTCGTCGAGCGCCAACCGCATCTCCTACATCTACAACCTGCGCGGCCCGAGCCTGACGGTCGATACCGCCTGCTCCTCGGCGATGGTGGCCCTGCACCTCGCGTGCCAGGCCATCGCCGCGGGCGAGACCCCGGCGGCCCTGGTCGGCGGCGTGAACCTGCTGATCTCGCCCCAGGGCTTCGTCGGCTTCAGCCGCGCCTCCATGCTGTCGCCCACCGGCCGCTGCCACGCCTTCGACGCCCGCGCCGACGGCTATGTGCGGTCCGAGGGCTCCGGGGTCCTGGTGCTCAAGACCCTGGCCGACGCCCTGGCCGACGGCGACGAGATCCGCGCCGTGATCCGCGCCACCGGGGTCAATTCCGACGGCCGCACCAACGGCATCTCGGTGCCGAGCCGCGCCGCCCAGGCCGCCCTGTTGCGCCAGGTCTACGAACGGGCCGAGGTCGAGCCCGACGACCTGGCCTATCTGGAGGCCCACGGCACCGGCACCCCCGTCGGCGACCCCATCGAGGCGGCGGCCATCGGCGAGGCCCTGGCCCAGCGCCGCGCCTCGCCCCTGCCCATCGGCTCGGTCAAGACCAACATCGGCCACCTGGAGGCGGCTTCGGGCATGGCCGGCCTGCTCAAGGTGCTGGCCGCCTTCGAGCGCGGCGCCGTGCCCCCCTCGCTCTACGGCGAGACGCCGAACCCGCGCATCCCGTTCGAAGACCTGAACCTCGCCCTGCTGAGCAAGGCCCACCCGCTGGTGGCGGGGCCGCAGGGCGTGCTCGCCGGGATCAACTCCTTCGGCTTCGGCGGCACCAACGCCCATGCCGTCCTCGCCGCCCCACCCGCGAAACCGGTCCAGGCCGACAGTGGCCGCGCCCCGCCGCTGTTGCTCTCGGCCCGATCGGAAGAAGCCTTGCGGGCGCTCGCCGCCGACTGGTCAGCCCTGCTGAAGACCGACCCGCCCGCCGCCGCCGCCCTGGTGCGGGGCGCCGCCCGTCGGCGCGAGGCCCACCCGCACCGACTGGTCGCGATGGGCGACGCCCTGCCCGCCGCCCTCGACGGCTGGCTGGACGGCGAGAGCGCCGATGTGACCGCCGGCCAGGCGTCCGACGGCGCCATGGCCTTCGTCTTCTCCGGCAATGGCAGCCAGTGGGCCGGCATGGGCCGCGACGCCTACGCCCACTCGGCCGCTTTCCGCCGGGCGGTGGACGACATCGACGCCCTGCTCGCGCCCCAGCTGGGCTGGAGCGTCGCCGCCCGCCTCGCCGGACCGCCGGAGTCGGTCGCCCTGCGCCGCACCGAGGTCGCCCAGCCCCTTCTGTTCGCGGTCCAGGTCGGCGTCGTCGCCGCCTTGCGCGATCAGGGGATCGTCCCCGACGCCTGCATCGGCCACAGCGTCGGCGAGATCGCCGCAGCCTGGACCACCGGGGCCCTGAGCCTTGAGGACGCCTGCAAGGTCATCGTCCACCGCTCCCGCCTGCATCAGGAGCGCCACGGCTCAGGCGGCATGGCCGTTCTCGGCCTCGCCCCCGAGCCTGCCCGCGCCTTCCTCGCCGAGCACGAGCCCGCCCTGGAGATCGCCGCCGTCAACGGCCCCGCCTCGGTCACCGTGGCCGGCCCGGCGGCGGCCCTACAGACCCTGGCGACCACCGCCCGCGCCCACGGCCTGGTCTTCTCGCGCCTCGATATCGACTACGCCTTCCACTCCTCGGCGATGGACAGCCTGCGCGAACCCCTCGCGCGCTCCCTGGCCGACCTGTCGCCGGCCGCGCCCATCCTGCCCCTGATCTCCACTGTCACCGGCGAGGCCGTCGCCGGCCCCGACCTCGGCGCCGACTACTGGTGGCGCAACGTGCGTGAGCCGGTCCGCTTCGCCGCCGGGGTGGACGCCCTGATCGCCCAGGGTGTGCGCCTGTTCATGGAGATCGGGCCCCAGCCCACCCTGCAGTCCTACCTGCGCGCCGGCCTGAAACAGGCGGAGGCCTCCGGGGCCATCCTCTCGACCCTGTCGGCCGATCCGAAGGCGGCCGATCCCTTCCCCGCCATCGCCGCCCGCGCCCATGTGGCCGGCCGCAGCATGGCCGGGGCGGCCCAGTTCGACGGCCCGTCCACCCC
>DAICXL010000129.1:0-5754 GCA_027312185.1 Caulobacterales bacterium
TGAAATCCAAGGGACTGGGCGCGGAATGCGCACTGCTCACCGACGGCCGCTTCTCCGGCGGCACCTCGGGCCTGTCCATCGGCCACGTCTCGCCCGAGGCGGCCGAGGGCGGGCTGATCGGCCTCGTTCAGGAAGGCGACCGCATCGAGATCGACATCCCCAGCCGCACCATCACCCTGGCGGTCAGCGACGCGGTGCTGACTGAGCGTCGCGCCGCCATGCTGGCCAAGGGCGCCGACGCCTGGCAGCCCGGCAAGCGCGACCGCAAGGTCTCGTCGGCCCTTCGCGCCTACGCCGCCTTCACCACCAGCGCCGCCCGCGGCGCCGTGCGCGACGTGGACCAGAAGCGGGGCTAGACGGCGCGGATCGGATCAGCGCGATGCTGTCCGTCCTCGTCGTCGTCCTGCCGATCTTCGCCCTCATCCTCGCCGGTTGGCTCGCCAGCCGACTGCGGGTGCTGGGGCCGCAGGCGTCGGGCGAGCTGAACCGCTACGTGGTGTGGCTCGCCCTGCCGGCCCTGCTTTTCGACATCGTGGCCAACGCCCGCTGGAGCGAGGTCTGGCGGCCCGGCTTCATCGCCGTGTTCGGCCTGGGCGCCGTGACGGTGTTCGCCATCACCCTGGCCTGGCGCCTGCTGACGTCGCGCAGTCTGGCCGACGCCTCGATCGCCGGCCTCAACGCGGCCTACGCCAACACCGCCTTCCTCGGCTTTCCCCTCGCGCTGGGGGCGCTGGGCCCCGCGTCCCTCACGCCGACCCTGATCGCCAGCATCCTCACCGTCTGCGTGGTCTTCGCCGGCGCCCTGGTGCTGATCGAGATCGGGCAGCAGGCCGAGCGGCGCCCCGGCCGGATGGCGCTCAAGGTCGCCGGATCCCTGATCCGCAATCCCCTGCTCGTCGCCCCGGCGCTGGGCGGGGTCTTTCTCGCCCTCGGCGTCCAGCCGCCGGGGCCGATGGAGACCTTCCTCAAGCTCCTCGGCGCCAGCGCCTCACCCTGCGCCCTCGTCGCCATGGGCCTGTTCCTGGCCCAGACCCGCGAAGGCCCGAGGCCAGCGCTGGGTGCGACGGGCGTGCTGGTCGCTTTGAAGCTCATCGCCCAGCCTCTGGTCACCTGGGTCTTGGCCACGCAGGTCTTTCACCTGGACCCGGTTCTGACCCATGCGGCGGTCCTGCTGGCGGCCCTGCCCACCGGCACGGGGCCGTTCATGGTGGCCGAGTTCTACAGGCTGGACGCGGGTCTGACCGCCCGCGTGATCCTGGTCTCGACCGTGGTGTCCCTGGTCACCGTCACCACCTACCTGAGCCTCATCCAGGGCTAGGCGTGGCCTCAGAACCACGCCCGCAAGCCGACCACGAAGCGGGTCGAACGCGGGCTTTCGCCGCGCGCCCGGGCGAAGTCGGCCGTGCGGCCGAAGGCGCGGTCGTGCGAGACGCCGATGTAGGGCGCGAACTCGCGGCGGATCTCGTAGCGGAGCCGCAGGCCGAACTCGCCGCGGGACACGCCCGAGCCTGTCCCGGCCTCACGGATGTCCTGGGCGGAAACATCGATCTCGGCCCGGGGCTGCAGCACCACCCGCTGGGTCAGGCGGATGTCGTAGGTCCCCTCGAAGCGGGCGAGCAGGTCGCCCTTGTCCGACAGGAACAGCGCCCCCTCGGCCTGGAACCAGTAGGGCAGCAGGGTCTCGAACCCGACCGTGGCGTAGGTCCGCGACGGCCCCGGCCCGAAGTCCTGTCGCACCCCGGCCTGGAGGTCGGTGTAGCGGCCGACCGCGCGGGAATAGAGCGCCTGCACCTCGCCGGCCTCGAGCCCGCCGCGCCAGCCGCCCTCCCCTTCCGACTTCACGACCAGCCGGTTGATGTCGCCGCCCCACCAGCCCTCGCCGTCCCAGCGGTAGCCGTCCCGCCCCTTGCCGGCGCCGTATTCGAGGATGTTGGCCATCAGCATCGAGACCCGCGCGCCGCCGTGTTCGGCGCGCAGGACGCGCCGGGCGCGCTCCATGGCCTCAGGATCATAGGACCGGTCGGCCGCGTGGTCGGTCGGCGGCGGCGGCGGCTCGCCATTTTCCGCGGCCGGCGTCGCCATGGCCGACATGTCGTGCCCCGCGTGGGCGTCGGGAGCCGGCGCGGCCATGGTCGACATGTCGTGGCCGGCGTGGGGGTCGGAGGCGGGCGCAGCCGTCGGCGGCGTGGCCATGGCCGGCATGTCGTGCCCCGCATGCGGATCGACCGTGGATGCGGCGGCCGGCGGCGCGGCCATGGCCGACATGTCGTGCCCGGCGTGCGGGTCGGCGGCGGCGAGCAGGAGCAGCAGGGCGGCGCTCATGGGGCCTCTCCATCGAGGGGCCGCACGGCGAACACCTGAAACATGCCCGCGTGCATGTGGTAGAGCATGTGGCAGTGGAAGGCCCAGTCGCCGGGCTCGGCCGTGAAGTCCCAGCTCACCTTGCCGCCAGGCAGCACCGTCACCGTGTGCTTGCGCGGGCGATAGCCGGGCGGGCCGTGCTCCAGCTCGAAGAAGTGGCCGTGCAGGTGGATGGGGTGGGCCATCATGCTGTCGTTCACCAGGGTGACGCGTACCCGCTCGCCCTTGCGGAAGGCGTAGGGCGGCGGCTTCTCGCTGAACTTCCAGCCGTCAAAGCCCCACATGAACCGCTCCATGTTGCCGGTCAGGTGGATCTCCAGGCTGCGGCTCGGCGGGCGGGTGTCGGGATTGGGCTCCAGGGCGACCAGGTCGCGGTAGACCAGCACCCGGTGGCCCACGCTGGCCAGGCCCTGGCCGGTCTCGCCGGTCCGGTCGAGCGGCATGGGCGAGATCATCTGCACCCCGGGCCCGATCTTCACCTGCGGCGCCCGGGCCGGGTTCAGCATCGACATGTCCATCGTGTGCCCGTCGCCGTGGCCGCCCATCACGTCGGAGCCGCGCGGCTTGGGCGCGGCCATGCCAGGTAGGGTTGGGCCCGGTAGCGCCGCCGCGGGCATGGCGTGTCCCATGGCGGCGTGATCCATCCCCGCCATCGCGTCTCCGCCGGACATCGACGACATGTCCATGCCCATGTCGCGCATGGTGGCCAGCGGCCGGCGGCGCAGGGGCGGGACCTCCGCGGTCATGCCCTGCCGCGGCGCCAGCGTCGCCCGGCCCATGCCCGAGCGGTCCACCGCCTCGGAGACGAGGGTGTAGGCGCGGTCCTCGGCCGGCTGGACGATGACGTCATAGGTCTCGGCGTTGGCGATCTGGAACTCGTCCACCTCGACGGGGCGCACGTTCTGGCCGTCGGCGGCGACGACAGTCAGCTTCAGCCCCGGGATGCGGACGTTGAAGACCATCTGGGCGGCGGCGTTGATGAAGCGCAGCCGCACCCGCTCGCCCGGCGTGAACAGGCCCGTCCAGTTGTCCTTCGGCCCGTGGCCGTTGACCAGGAAGGTCATCACCGCCCCGGTGACGTCGGAGATGTCGGCGGGGTCCATCAGCATCCTGGACCACTCGATCCGCTCGCGCAGGGTCTGGTCCCGGCCGGCGAGCAGGCCGGCGACGGTCTGCCTCTGGTAATTGAACACCCCGCCCTGCTGCTTCAGCCGCTTGAAGATCAGGTGCGGGTGCATCTCGCTGTGGTCCGACAGCACGACGACGTGCTCGCGGTCGAACGCCACCGGGTCCGCCCCGGCCGGCTCGATCACGATCGGGGCGTAGTGGCCCTCGGCCTCCTGCAGGCCGGAATGGCTGTGGTACCAGTAGGTCCCCGACTGGATCACCGGGAAGTCGTAGACGAAGGTCTCGCCCGGCCGGATGCCCGGGAAGCTCACCCCCGGCACCCCGTCCATCGGCGGCGGGACCAGCAGCCCATGCCAGTGGATCGACGTGTCCTCGTCCAGGGTGTTGGTCACCGAGATCCGCGCCCGCTGGCCTTCCTTGAGACGCAGCAGGGGCCCTGGAACGGTCCCGTTGGTGGTCACCGCATGGGCCGTCTTGCCGTCGATGACGACAGGCGTGTGGCCGATGACGAGCTTGATGTCCTCGCCGGACAGGGTGGCCGGGGCCGATCCCAACCCGGGCGCGGCGCTCATCGCCCAGCCGGGCAGCAGCGGGCCTATCGCCGCGCCGCCGCCCAGGATCGCGGCGCGGCGCAGCAGCGAGCGGCGGTCGAGGATCATGGTCGGTCTTTCTCCTGTGCGCCTATCCATACGCGCCAGGGCGCGTACCACCCCAATGTGGCGACAAGCGATTAGGAAAACACCGCGACGGCCCGTCAGGCCGGCGGGCCGCGCCCGCCCTCGAAGAAGCTGCGGCGGACGGTGTCGCGGTAGAGCAGCACCTGGGCGGCGACCACGCTGGCGGGGCCGGTGGTCTTGGCTAGGGTGAAGGCGCCGAAGATGGCCGTCCACCCGGCGTCGGCCAGCACCTCCACGTCGACCGGCGTGTTCGGCGGGTAGACGCGAACGATCTCCTCCAGCCAGGCGAGGAAGCGTCCGCGCCAGTCGCGCACCATCTCCACATTGGCCAGGCGCACGTCGTGGGCGAAGGCGCGTTCCTGGAAGGCCACGGTGGCGATCAGGCAACCCGGCGCGACCTCGACCTCGGCCGTCGCCTCCTCGGCATAGAGGCGCAGGAAGATCAGGAAGCTGTGCAGCGGATCGTCGCTGAGTTCACGGGCGCGCGCCGACAGCCGGTCGAGGTGCGCCTCGTTCAGGGTGCGGTAGCGGGCCAGGAGCTGGCGCGACAGTTCGTGCTTGTCCTTGAAGTGGTAGAAGAAGCCGCTCTTGGTGATGCCGGCGGCCTCGACCAGCTCCTCCACCGAGGTGGCGTCCAGGCCCTTGGTGATCAGGGCCTCGTAGGCGAGGTCGAGCAACCGCTCTCGCGTCCGCTCGCCCTTGGAGCGCTCGGCGGACTGTACCTCAGGTACAGTTTTGGCTTCGAGCGGGCCCGTCATGATCAGGTCTCCCCCGATCCTGCTGATGCAAGCCCTCAACATAGCACGACTTTCGCCGCACCGCTCGAACCGACCGTGCGACCGCTATCGAGCCCCGCCGAAATCACGATGCTTCGCCGCCCAAGACGGAGGAACACCATGAACATTCGCGATCACCACGGACTGGCCGTATCGGGGGCGAGCCCCGCCGCGGTGGAGACCTATCGCCAGGCGCTGCACGCCTACCACTGCTATGCGGGCGACCCCATGACGTTGCTCCAGGCGGCGCGCCAGGACAGCCCGGCCTTCGTCATGGGCCATGCGCTCACCGCCCACCTGACCCTGATCGGGACCAACCCCGAGGTCCAGGCCCTGGGCGTCGAGGCTTACGAGACGATGCGGACCCTGCCCTGCAACGATCGCGAACAAGGCCACGTGGCCGCCGTCGGCCACATCCTGGCCGGAGAGCTGCGCGCCGCCGGCCGGGTGCTGGAGGACGTCTCCATCGCCTGGCCCGCCGACGCCGTGGCCCTGCAGGCCGGCCAGATCATCGACTTCCTCCTCGGCGACAGCCGCATGCTGCGCGACCGCATCGCCCGCGCCCTGCCCGCCTGGTCGCCCGAGGCGCCGGACTACCACGCGGTGCTGGGGATGCTCGCCTTTGGCCTCGAGGAGATGGGCCAGTACGACCGCGCCGAGGCCGCCGGCCGCCAGGCGGTGCTGCTGGAGCCGCGCAACGGCTGGGCCCAGCACGCCGTCGCCCATGTGCTGGAGATGACGGGCCGCGCGGATGAAGGCATCGCCTGGCTGGCCGACAATCAATTCCGCCTTCGACCGGCTCGGCGCGGCGG
>DAICXL010000012.1:0-4455 GCA_027312185.1 Caulobacterales bacterium
GGCGCCGAGGACGCCGAGGCCGTGGTCCACCTGGTCGACGCCGACGCCGAGGTCGCCATCCTCGGCGACAACAAGGCCACCGGCGCCCAGAGGAAGAACGCCGAGGACGCCGCCAATGTGACGGCCCAGCTGAAGTCGTCCGGCCGCAAGGTCATCCTGGCCCTCAACAAGATCGACCTGGTCAAGCGCGACACCCTGCTGGGCGTGTCCCAGGCCCTGTTCGAAAGCGGCGCCTACGACGAGGTGTTCATGATCTCGGCCGAGAACGGCTCGGGGGTCGCCGACCTCAAGAAGCGCCTGGCCGAGCTGATGCCGGAGGGGCCGTGGCTGTATCCGGCCGATCAGACCGCCGACCTGCCGGTGCGCCTGCTCGCCGCCGAGATCACCCGCGAGAAGATCTATCTGCGCGTCCACGAGGAGCTGCCCTACGCCGCCGCCGTCGAGACTACGGCCTTCAAGGAGGCCAAGGGCGGCGCGGTGCGCATCGAGCAGAACATCTATGTCGAGCGCGAGAGCCAGCGCCCCATCGTTCTGGGCAAGGGCGGCCAGACCCTGAAGTGGATCGGCCAGAAGTCCCGCGAAGAGCTGATCGAGATCCTCGACCGGCCGGTCCACCTGTTCCTGCACGTGAAGGTGGTCGAGAACTGGCAGGAGCAGCGCGAGTTCTACCGCGACACGGGGCTGGACTTCGACGTTTAGGGCTGCACGGCCAATCTGCGTCCTTCGAGACGCCGGATTTCATCCGGCTCCTCAGGATGACGAAGGGAAAGGCTCGCACAAACGGCCGTCATGCTGAGGAGCGCGACGAAGTTGCGCGTCTCGAAGCACGCACACCCCTTGTGCTCCCTTCGTTCTCATTCCACACCAGTTCCATGGAATGGACCGACGACGCCTACGTCCTGGCCGCCCGCGCCCATGGGGAGACCGGGGCCATCGTCGAGCTGCTGACCGAAAGCCATGGGCGCTACACCGCCCACGTGGCCGGCGGGGCGTCGCGCCGGATGAAGCCGTTCCTGCAGGCCGGCGCCCGGGTGATCGCCCGCTACCGGGCCCGCACCTCCGAGAACCTCGGCTCGGCCAGTCTGGAGCCGGTGGGGGAGGGGCCCGCCACCCTGTTCGACGACGCCCTCGCCCTGGCCGGGCTGTCGGCGGCGGCGGCCGTCACCGCCGCGGCCCTGCCCGAGCGCGAGGCTCACCCGGGCGCCTTCGCCGCCTTCGAGGCCCTGGTCGCCGCCCTGGCGGTGGAGGCGATCTGGCCGGCGGTGTTCGTCCGTTTCGAGGCCGGGCTGCTGGAGGAGCTTGGCTTTGGCCTCGACCTGACCCGCTGCGCCGCCACCGGCGTCCTCGACGACCTGGTCTATATCAGCCCCCGGACCGGGCGCGCCGTCTCCCGCGCCGCCGGCGAGCCCTACAAGGACCGCCTCCTGCCCCTGCCGCCGTTCCTGCTCTCGTCGCAGGGCGGTCTGGCCCAGGGCGACGTCGGCGCGGGCCTTGCCGTCACCGGCCACTTCCTGGAACAGTTCGTCTTCGCGCCCCTGAATCGGCCTCTGCCGCCGGCGCGGGTTTGGCTGCTGGAGCGCCTGACCGCCGCGGAGCGGCTGTGAGGCGTTTAGTTTGCAACGCAACAATCAATGCTGCGTTGCAGCATCTCGTGTTAGATTGGCGTTCGGGATATCCCGGCGATTGAGGACCAACCGATGCCTTCAGGCCTGGGACAAACCGTAGCCGCACTTGCCCGCTTCAAGGCGATGGCCAAGCGCGCCGCAGCCTCGGGGACGCAGGTCCCCCGGGTCATGAAGGAGCGGACCGGCTTCGGCTCCAATCCGGGCCACCTGCGCATGTTCGTCTATGCCCCCACGGGCCTGCCGGAGGGCTCGCCATTGGTTGTGGTCCTGCATGGCTGTGGCCAGGGGGCGGAAGCCTATGCGGCCGGGGCCGGCTGGCTGGCCCTGGCCGACCAGCTCGGTTTCGCCGTGGTCGCCGCCGAACAGGGCTCCGGCAACAACGCCAACCGCTGCTTCAACTGGTTCGAGCCGGGCGACGTCGTGCGCGACCATGGCGAGGCCGCCTCCATCCGCCAGATGGTCGAGGCCGCGATCGGCGACTGCGACCTCGACCCCGCCCGGGTCTTCGTCACTGGCCTGTCCGCCGGGGGCGGCATGACCAGCGCCATGCTGGCCGCCTATCCGGACGTGTTCGCCGGCGGGGCGATTGTCGCCGGCCTGCCGTACCGCGCCGCCGACGACGTGATGAGCGCCTTCTCGGCCATGTTCCAGCCCCAGTCCCACAAGGCCCGGGCGCTCGGCGACCGGGTGCGCGCCGCCGCCCCGGCCCTCTATGACGGGCCGTGGCCGCGGGTTTCCATCTGGCATGGGGACGCCGACGGCACGGTGCAGTTCGCCAACGCCGAGGAGATCGCCAAACAGTGGCTCGACGTCCACGGCCTGGACCAGGAGACGCCGGTGCACGATGAGATCGACGGCCAGCGGCACACGGTTTGGACCGACCCCGCCGGCCGGCCGCAGATCGAGCTCTACGCCATCAAGGGCATGGGTCACGGCACGCCCCTGGCCTCCGGCGGCGTGGACGGCTTGGGCGCCCCCGGCCCCTACCTTCTGGAGCAGGGCATCTCCTCAAGCGCCCATATCGCCGCCTTCTGGGGCCTGGGCGAGGCGGCTGAGGTGGTCGTGGCTAAGCCGGTGACGGTGGCGGCCAAGCCGATCGCCGCCAAGCCCATCGCCGCCGCCAAGCCCGCGCCCGCCGCGCCGAAGCGCCCAGCGCTGGTGGCTCAGACCCTGCCGGGGGCGATCAACCCGGCCGAGGTGATCACCAAGGCCCTGACGGCCGCCGGGCTGATGAAGCGCTGACATGCTGGCGCGCTAAGCTCTCCCCATGTCCGCCGCCGCCGTGATCGCCGCCCTGAACCTCGCCCCGCACCCTGAGGGCGGCTGGTATCGCGAGACCTGGCGCGCCCCGGCCGCCGAGGGGCAGCGCAGCGGCGGAACGGCCATCCTGTTCCTGCTCGAGGCCGGACAGGGTTCGCACTGGCACCGGGTCGACGCGACCGAGTTGTGGCTGTTTCAGGCCGGGGCCGCCCTGACCATCTCGACCCCCGACGGGCCGGTGCGGCTCGGCCCCGATGTCCTGGCCGGCGACCGGCCGCAGTTCGTCATCCAGCCCGGCCAGTGGCAGGCGGCTCAGGCGTCCGACGCCGGCTGGTCGCTCGTCGCCTGTGTGGTTGTGCCGGGCTTCGAGTTCGCAGGCTTCGAGCTCGCCCCGCCCGGCTGGTCGCCCCCTTAAACGGGGGAGGGGTTGCGCTCCTCGAACTGGCGCTGGTGCCAGTAGGGATAGACCGGCGTCACGGCGCTGGCCGCGTCGAGCCGCCCCACCTGCCCGGCGGTCAGGCTCCAACCGACCGCGCCGAGGTTGTCGCGCAGCTGGGCCTCGGTGCGGGCCCCGATCACCACCGACGACACCGTCGGCCGCTGCAGCAGCCAGTTCAGCGCCACCTGGGGGATGGTCTTGCCGGTCTCGGCCGCGACCGCCTCCAAGGCGTCGACCACCTTGAACAGCATCTCGTCGTCGACGGGCGGGCCGTACTGGGCGGTGTCGTGCAGGCGGCTGGTCTGCGGCAGGGGCTGGCCGCGGCGGATCTTGCCAGTGAGGCGGCCCCAGCCGAGCGGGCTCCACACCACCGCGCCGACGCCTTCCTCCACGCCGAGCGGCATCAGCTCCCACTCGTAGTCGCGGCCGATCAGCGAATAGTAGGCTTGGTGCGCCACGAAGCGCGGCCAGCCGTGTTTGTCCGCTGCGCCCAGGGCCTTCATCAGGTGCCAGCCGGACCAGTTGGAGACGCCGACGTAGCGGACCTTGCCGGCGCGGACGAGGGCGTCGAGGGTCGAGAGCAGCTCCTCCGGGGGCGTCTTGCCGTCGTAGCCGTGCAACTGGAACAGATCGATATGGTCGGTCCCCAGCCGCTTCAGCGCCGCCTCGACCGCGCCGACCAGATGCTGGCGCGACGAGCCCACGTCGTTGGGCCCGGGCCCGGAGCGGAAGGTCGCCTTGGTCGAGAGGATGACCTGGTCGCGGGGATGGCCCTTGATCGCCTGGCCCAGGATCTCCTCGGCCGCGCCGCCGGAATAGACGTCGGCGCTGTCGAACATGTTGAGGCCGGCCTCCATGCAGATGTCGACCAGCCGCGTCGCCTCGGTCACATCGCTGGCGCCCCAGGCGGCGAACAGGGCGCCCTGGCCGCCGAAGGTGCCGGAGCCGAAGCTGAGGGCGGGGACCATCAATCCCGATCGGCCAAGACGACGATATTCCATGACTTCATCCCCGCGCTGCGTGGGGCAGATATAGGACCCGCGGCCGATCCGGTGAGGGGCGACCGCATCTTTCCTTCTCGCCCTCGGGGGAGAAGGGAACGCCTACGGATTAGGCGGAGAATGCTGGAGA
>DAICXL010000012.1:4465-35617 GCA_027312185.1 Caulobacterales bacterium
GGACGCGCGCAACGCTGGCCCGGCTCGACCTTGATCGGCTCTAACGGCTCAAACCCAGGAGCCTCGCCCTTGCGCCGTCTCGTCCTCGCCCTCGTCCTCGCGCTCTTCGCCGCCCCGGCCCTCGCGGCCCCAGCCCCGGAGCTGGCCGCATGGAAGGCCCAGGCGCAGCGCGTGACCATTGTCCGCGACGACTGGGGCATCGCCCACATCACCGGCAAGACCGACGCCGACGCCGTGTTCGGCCTCGCCTATGCCCAGGCCGAGGACGACTTCAACCGGGTCGAGACCAACTTCATCACCGCTATGGGGCGCACCGCCGAGGCGGAGGGCGAGAGCGCCATCTGGCTCGACCTGCGCATGAAGCTGTTCATCGAGCCGGCGGGCCTCAAGGCCGACTACGCCAGGAGCCCGGCCTGGCTGAAGGCCCTGATGAACGGCTGGGCGGCGGGCCTCAACTACTACCTCGCCACCCACCCAGCGGTGACGCCGAAGGTGATCAAGCGCTTCGAGCCGTGGATGGCGCTGAGCTTCTCGGAGGGGTCGATCGGCGGCGACATCGAGCGGGTGTCCCTGTCCCAGCTCGAGGCCTTCTACGGCAAGACGACCGTCGCCATGACCGAGGACGAGCGCGGCCTGCGCTTCAAGGAGCCCACCGGCTCCAACGGCTTCGTTATCGCGCCGTCCAACACGGCCAACGGCCACGCCCTGCTGCTGATCAACCCGCACACCTCGTTCTTCTTCCGCTCGGAGGTGCAGGTGACGAGCGGGGAGGGGCTGAACGCCTATGGCGCCGTGACCTGGGGCCAGTTCTTCATCTACCAGGGCTTCAACGCCCATGCCGGCTGGATGCACACCTCCTCGGCGGTCGACGTCATCGACGAGTTCGCCGAGGACATCGTCATGCAGGGCGGCAAGCCGTTCTACCGCTACGGCGGGGCCCTGCGCCCGGTGCGGGTCTCGACCATCGCCGTGCCGTACAAGGCCAAGGACGGCGCCATGGCCAGCCGCAGCTTCACCGTCTACCGCACCCATCACGGGCCGATCGTGCGCGAGGCCGGCGGCAAGTGGATCTCGGTTGCGTTGATGAACACGCCCGTGCCGGCGCTGCAGCAGTCGTTCCTGCGCACCAAGACCCGCGACTACGCCAGCTACATGAAGGTGGCGGCCTTGAAGGCCAATTCGTCGAACAACACCCTGTTCGCCGACGACAAGGGCGAGATCGCCTATCTGCACCCGCAGTTCATCCCCAAACGCGACGACGGCTTCAACTGGCTGCAGCCGGTGGACGGCTCAAGCCCGGCGGCGGACTGGAAGGGCCTGCACGCCCTGTCCGACGCGCCGCACATGCTGAACCCCAAGATCGGCTGGCTGCAGAACGTCAACGACTGGCCCTATTCCATGGCCGGCCCGGAGAGCCCGCGCATCTGGGACTTCCCCAAATATATGGACACGGTGGGCGAGACGCCGCGCACCGTCCACGCCCTGCGCGTCCTGACGGGCAAGACGGACTTCACCCTCGAGCGGCTGATCGGCGCCGCCTACGATCCCTATCTGCCCGCCTTCGCCAAGCTGATCCCGGTGCTGGTCGCCGACTGGGAGGCCCTGCCGGCCTCCGATCCGATCAAGGCGCGGCTGGCCGACCAGATCGCCTTGCTGAAGGGGTGGGATTACCGCTGGGCCGCCGAGTCCACCGCCACCGCGCTCGCCGTGTTCTGGGGCGACCACCTGTTCCCCAAGGTCGCGCCGGCCGCCCGCGCCGCCCGGGTCGGGGCGACCGACTGGATGGCGACCCGCGCCGCCCCCGCCGAGCGGCTGGCCGCCCTGGCCGAGGCGTCGGACCGCCTCACCGCCGACTTCGGGTCGTGGAAGACCCCGTGGGGGCAGATCAACCGCTTCCAGCGCCTGACCGGCGACATCGTCCAGCCCTTCGACGACGCCGGCCCCTCGATCGGCGTGCCCTTCACCTCCAGCCAGTGGGGCAGCCTGGCCTCCTTCGGGGCCCGCCGCTATCCGGGGACCAAGAAGTACTACGGCACCAGCGGCAACAGCTTCGTGGCGGCGGTGGAGTTCGGACCCCGGGTGCGGGCCCTGGCCGTCTCGGCCGGCGGCGAGAGCGGCGACCCCAAGTCGCCCCACTTCAATGACCAGGCGGCGCGCTATGCGGCCGGCAACCTGCGCGAGGTCTATTTCTACCCGGACCAGCTCGCGGGGCATACGGAGCGGACGTACCGGCCGGGGGAGTAGGCTCCAGTCTCACGCTCATCCCCGCGGAAGCGGGGACCCAGGTTTAGGCGGCCGTACTCCCTGCAAAGAACTGGGTCGCCGCTTCCGCGGGGACGAGCGGATTATGGGACCCAAACTCCCCGGCGCTTGTGCCAATCCTCCAGCGACTCCTTCGGGTACTCCTCGAACTGCGCGTCGCCGTCCTTGAGCTGCAGCTCCACCCAGTCCGGCTTGAACCTCAGCATCAGGTGCACCGACGACGGCGGGACGGGCAGGTCGCTGTCGATAGCCGAGGCGAACGGGTGCACCAGCTCCGGCCACTCTGGCGAGAACATCCACAGGGCCGTGGCGCACTTGGAGCAGAAGCTGCGCTCCCCGGTCGAGACCTCGCAGGCGCCGTCGTCGCCGCGGATCTCGGCGCGGAACACCCGGATCGCCTTGTCTGGGTCCTCGACCTCGAGGGTCCGGGCGTCGGCCCCGAGGTTGATGGCGTAGCCGCCGCCGCCGGCCGTCTTGCGGCAGATCGAGCAATAGCAGCGCTGGTACGGGACGGGGGTGTGGCTCTGGCAAGAGAACCGCACCGCGCCGCAGCGGCACGAGCCTTCGAGGGTGACGGGCATGGCGACTATCCGGACGGTTGCGAACCTGGGCTAGAGTACGCTGGCCGGCCGACTTCGATCCAACAGGGAAGACCAAGCATGCGCCCGCTCCTGATCGCCCTCAGCCTGCTCGCCGCCACCCCCGCCGTGGCCCAGACCGCCGCCGACGAGGCCGCGATCCGCGCCCTGGTCCGCAGCTATGTCGATGCGCGGCAGCTGCGCAGCGAGGAGGCCGTCGGCGCCCTGTTCACGGAAGACGCCGACCAGCACACCACGACCGGCGAGTGGCGCCGGGGCCGGGCGGGCATCGTGCCCGGGACCATGCGCTCGTCGGCCGCCAATCCGGGCAGCCGGGCGATCACCGTCGAGACGGTGCGGTTCCTCACCCCCGACGCGGCCATCGCCGACGGGCCCTATGTCATCACCGGGCCGGGAACGCAGGTTCGCCGTATGTGGGCGACCCTGGTGGTGACGCGGCAGGCGGATGGCTGGCGCATCGCGGCCATCCGCAACGCCATGCCGACGGGCGCGCCGCCGCCCTAGTCCTTCAGGCTGGCGGGCACCTCGCCGCCGTTCTCGGCCAGTTTCTTCCACACCGCTTTTTGCAGGGCGATGTTCTGCTCGGCCGAGCCATGCTCGCCGGCGTGGACGTTGAGTTCCTCCGCCAGCTCCTTGCGGGCGGTCAGGCTCGAGTCGAGGTCGAGCAGCTTCAGCAGGTCGACGATGGAGGTGCGCCAGTTGCCGCCGCCGCCCTTGGTTTCGGCGAGCTCGCTCAGCACCGCCTCCACATCGACCGGCTGGGCGGGGGCGACGGGAGCCGCCGGCGCCGCGGCCGGCTTGGGCGCAGCCGGCGCGGCCTGGGCCGCAGGGGCGGGGGCCGCCTTGGGCTTGCGGTTGAAGATCTTGTCCATGATCGCGCCGAAGAGGCTCATCGTCCGTCTCGCTGTATTGGGGTGGAGACAAACGTAAGGGTCGGCGAGGCCCGGCGGTTCCCCCTCAGCGGGGCGGCGGCGGGCCCGGCGGACGCGGCGGCGCCATCGGCGACGAGGCGAGCGGCGGGGCCTGGTAGGGCAGGGCGCGGACGGTCTTCAGCTGCGACCGCTTGTCGACCAGCACCTTGCCCGCCTTGGCCACAACGACGGCGGTGGAGAAGTTGGCCACGCCCTCCAGCGGGTTGCCGGTCAGCATCACGAGGTCGCCGGTCTTGCCGACCTCCAGGGTCCCGAGGTCGGGCCGGTCGACGAAGGCGGCCGAGTTCGGCCCCATCACCTTGACGAGGTCCACGGGCGAGAAGGTCAGGCTGAGCACCCTCAGCTCGTGGGCGAGGGCCGCGGGGGCGTAGTAGGTGGTGTCGGTGCAGTAGCCGAACGGCACGCCCGCATCGAACAGGGTGCGCCCATTGACCGGCTTGTAGCCGGCCTCGCGCCCGCGCCCCTGGCCGTCGAGGATGGCGCCGGGCCAGGCCCGGCCGTCGCGGAAGGTCGGCTGGTTGTCGCGGTTGTAGACGTTGAACACCGGGGCCCCGAAGCCGGTGCAGGACGCGACCTGGGCGCCCGAGGCCTGGACCTCCTTGGCCTCGTCTTCGGTGATCCAGCCGAAGTGCGGGGTGTGGACCAGCTTCTTCGCGCCGGCCCGCACCGCCGCCATCATCGACATGGGGCTGACCGCGTGCACCTGCACCGGCATGCCCGCCTTGGCCGCCTCGTCCAGGGCCGCCTTCAGGTTCGCCGTCTCCTGGGCGGTCGGTTGGTTGGGGAAGGTCTGGCCGGGGAAGATGATCTCGGCGATCGTCTGGGCCCCCGTGGCCTTGGCGGCGCGGATGGCCGTGCGCACCGCATCCTCATTGGGCATGCGGCCGGCGGGAACTTGAGCCGAGGTGATGATGCGCGGCCCCGCGATCGTCCCAGCCTCGACGCGCTTCTGGAGCTCCAATATGCCGGGGCCGTTGTCGCCGCCCGACATCACGGTGGTGACGCCGGATTCCAGCAGCTCGCGCATCCGGTCGGCGGCGGGGCCGGCGAAGAAGGCGTCGGGCGGGCCCTGCACCAGGTGGCGGTGGCCGTCGATGAAGCCGGGCATGACGGTGAAGCCCGTGCCGTCGATGCGCGTCCCGCCGGCGGCGGCGGGGGCGGCGCCGACCGCGGCGACCTTGCCGGCGCGCACCACCACATTGCCCTTCTCGATCACCTGGCCATTGCCGACGATGATGCGGGCGTTGGTGATGGTCAGGTCCTGGGCCTGGGCCCCGGCCGCATGACCGAGGGCGAGCACGGACGCGGTGACGGCGAGCAGTCGAAGCATGGCGGAACCCCCCTGGGCGATGTGACCGCCGCCCTTGCCGGACGGCTTTGCAGGCGAGCATAGGCCGGTCCAGCGGCGGTTCAACCGGATTCCACGTATGCCTTATTATCAGGATGGCTTCTGGTGACGGGGCCTGACTCTGGACCGCTGTTCGATCTGGTAGGATGACCGCCTGCGCTCCCTGATCAGGAAAGACCCAATGGCCGACATTTCCCTCCCTGCCGCCCTGTCCGCCGGATGTTCGGCCGTGATCACCGGCGCCGCCGGCGGAATCGGCTTGGCGGCCGCCCGCCGCTTGGCCGGCCTCGGGATGAACGTGCTGATCGCCGACCTCCCCGGCGACGCCCTCGCCGCCGCCGAAGCGGCGCTGCGCGCGGTCGCGACGGGCCAGGTCCTGGCGCGCGCCTGCGACGTGTCCGACCGCGCTGAGGTCGAGGCCCTGGCCAAGGCCGCCCGCGAGGCCTTCGGCGCCGTCGACGTGCTGATGAACAACGCCGGGGTCGGGGCCAATCCGGGCAAGACCTGGGAGGGCGGCGACGGCTGGAAGGCCCTGCTGGGGGTCAACCTGTGGGGCGTGGTCCACGGGGTGCAGGCCTTCGTTCCCGCCATGCTGGCCTCGGGGCGCCCGGGCCTGGTCATCAACACCGGCTCCAAGCAGGGGATCACCCTGCCGCCCGGCAACAGCGCCTACAACGTCTCCAAGGCGGCGCTGAAGGCCTATACCGAGAGCCTGGCCCACGAGCTGCGCCAGGAGGGCGGGGCGGTCGCCGCCCACCTGCTGATCCCCGGCTTCGTCTACACCGGCATGACCGCCCGTGGCCGGGCCGACAAGCCCGCCGGGGCCTGGACCGCCGAGCAGACGGTGGACTTCATGCTGGAGAGCCTCGCCCGCGCCGACTTCTACATCCTGTGCCCCGACAACGACGTCGACCGCGCCACCGACGAGCGCCGCATCGCCTGGATGGCCGGCGACCTGACCCAGAACCGGCCGGCCCTGTCGCGTTGGCATCCGGACTACGCGGACGCTTTCGCCAAGTTCATGGCGCAGTAGACCTTCTCCCCGAGGGGAGAAGGTCACTTACAAGCGAAGCTCTCCGGCTTGTTCGCGTCGCCCCTGCCGTCGTAGCGGGGCAGGGCGGGGTAGGCGCAGATGGGGCGCGACAGGGCCGGGGCGGCCGGCGCGTTCGGGGCGGCGAGCCTGACCCCCACGATCCGCGTCGGCGCCGCGCCGCCCGTCACCCAGGCGTCCAGGGCCGCCACCATGTCGAAGCTGTTCACACCCGGCCCGCCGCCGCAGTGGAGGACGCCCGGCGCCAGGAAGAAGGCCGCGTTCTGGCCCGCCGCGCCCGTCGCCGCCTGCATACGCTTCCAGTAGTCCTCGGTCCCCCACGGGGAGGGCAGGGGGTCGTCCAGCCCGTGCCACAGGATCAGCTTGCCCCTGGCCAGGAACGGCTTCAGGTCCGGGTTGTCGGCCTCATAGTACTTGGCGAAGGCCCCCGCGCGGGCCCGCGGCGTGTCGCGAACGGGATCGAAACCGGCGAACGAGAAGTTCGGGTCGCCGAACATCGGCGCGCGCAGGTTCAGGTTGCGCACCCCGGCCGCGCGCACCGGGTCGGCGGTGATGTTCAGCGCCCCGGTCCAGCCGGGCTCGGAGCCCTTGGCGTAGGCGAAGATCAGCGGCGTCCCGTCCGGCCCGTTCACCTGGGTATAGGCGCGCTGGAAGGCCAGCACCTGGGGCGCGGTGAGGCACTGGGCGCCCGACTGGCCGGCCTTGCATTCAAGGTCCTTGGGATCGAAGGCGCAGGCCTTGGGGTCGGTCAGCACCCCGTCGGCCACCCCGTCCAGCCGGTCGCACCGGGCCAGCACCGCCTCGTGGACCAGGGTGATGTGGGCCGGGGTGATGGCGGCGCCCGGCTGGGCCCAGATCCAGTCGCGGTAGATCTCGCCCAGCTGCACCCGCAGCGAATAGACCGGCGCCCCGGCGATGACGCCGTCGTAGTCGCCCGGGAAGCGCTGGGCCTCCATCAGGGCCATGCGCCCGCCGGTGGAGCAGCCCTGGAAATAGGCGCGTGTGTGCGGACGGCCGTAGAAGGCGGCCGCCGCCTGCTTGCCCACCTCGGTCATGGTGTGGACGGCGCGCCAGGCAAAGTCGTTCAGGGCCACCTCGTCCACAACCCCGCCGGGCGCGACCCAGGTGGAGTCGCCCGCATTGGGGCTCGGGTGGCCGCCGTCGGTCTGCATCGTGGCGTAGCCGCGGGCCAGGTCCTGAGCCGCCGTCTCGATCCGCACATTGCCGGCCCAGCCGCCGCCGCCATAGCCGATGATCTTGCCGTTCCACTCGGCCGGCAGGCGGAAGACCACCCCGATCCTGGAGCCGGCAACGGGGGAGGCGACGCCCGTCACCTCGCAGTGGGCAGGAACGCGCCCGGCCTCGGGAACGATCCTCGCCGCGCTCACCGCCGTATCGGGCAGCAGCCCCGGCCGGGCCAGGGCGGCGCACTGGGCGTCCGACGGGGCCTGCGCCGCCGCCGCCTGGGGCGGGGCGGCCAGGGCGAAGGCGGCGGCTGAGCCGAGGAGGAACAGCCGCCCCCTCCGGCCCTCCGGGCCACCGCCCCCGCTTCGCAGGGGAGGAGTAGAGGCGTCGCGCCCAGTCCTGCTCCCCTGCGAAGCGGGGGAGCTGTCGCCGCAGGCGACTGAGGGGGCCTCTTGCATCGCTTCCTCCGCAGGTTCTTATCTTTGCAGCGAGGCTCCGCGCGCCCGGCCGCCCTGTCAACGACGGCAACGATCCTCAACTGGGCGCGTTTCGGCTCCACGGAGGACTTCCCATGCGTACCGTCGCCCCAGCCGCCCTCGGCCTCGCCGCCGCCCTGTCGCTCGGCGCCTGCGCCAGCCCGGGCCCCGAGAAGGCCACCAGCGCCAACAGCTATGCCGCCGACCTGGCCCGTCTGCAGAGCCAGTGCGACGCGCGAGGCGGCATGCTGATCCCGAACGGCCGGCTCAGCGGCGCCCAGGCCCAGATCGACTACAGCTGCGACATCCGCAGCGGCGGCAACCGGGTCCCCTGAGGCCCCGACCCGCCGCCGGTCAGTCGCCGGCGGCCTTGTGGAACTCGACGTAGAACCGCACCGCGCCCAGGGGCGTCACCGCGTGCAGGATCGTCGGCTCGACCACTCCCGGGGGCGTGTCGGCGCTCAGCACCGTCTCCTGCGCTGGCCGCCGCGGGTCCTCGATCCGATAGGCCAGCCGGCCTTCCAGCACATGGATCAGCCCCCACGTCCCCGCCTTGGTGGAATGGGCCTTCAGCAGCCCCGCCGGCACGGTGGCTTCGGTGAAGGTGTCGGTGCGGCGATAGGGCGCCGCGCCCGCGGGAAGGCTCATGCCGACAGCCTCTGCGTCACCGGCGGCAGGTCGCCGCGCGCCACGGCCATGCCCAGTTGCAGGCTCTGGGCGATCATCTGCGACTTTTCCGCGAACAGGGCCGCCGCCGGGGGTGGGCACACCTGCCGCGCCGTCTCGTCGAACAGGGCCAGCCAGCGCTGGAAATGGGCCGGCGTGACCTCAGCCATGCGGGCGTGAACCTGCATCGGCGCGCCCTTGAAGCGGCCGGTCATCAGCAGCACCGACGACCAGAAGTCGCACAGCTTGGCCAGGTGCTCGTCCCAGCGCTCGCCGATCGCCCGGTCGAAGATCGGCCCCAGCATCGGGTCGGCCCGCACCCGGGCGTAGAAGGCGTGGACCAGGTCGTGGATCATCGCCTCGGTGACGCCGGCGGCGACGCCGGGGCCGACCCGCCGGCTGGAGGCCTGCGCCTGCGCGCCTACTGGTATGCTCAACTGTCCGCTCCTAATCGGCCGCCAGTATACGCCGCCGCCCGCCGCGCCCTTACTGCGGGCTTCCCCGGAGGCGGGCGGCGGTCACAAGGCCGTGCGCGGCTTTGACTTCGCCCGCCGGCCGCCCCACCTTCAGGCCATGGCTATTGGCTCGACCTATGAGCGCGGGCGCGACCACGCCGGACAGACCAGCGCACGGCCCTGACCCCGGGCCCGAGCGAGCCGTCGAGGCTTGCGGGTTCGGGGACAGCTTGAGCCCACCCCCAAAAACCAGCGCCGCCACGCCGACGGAGCCTGCTTGTTCTCACGGACAAGAGCCCGCCGCCGAAGGGCCGGCGCCCCGCGCCTCCAAGGACCCGCCCATGCTCGCCAGAGCCTACCTTTCCGCCCGCCCGCCGATCTATGTCGCCGAGGCCGACTTCGACGACCTGTCCCGCCTGACCGCCGGCGCCGCCTCGCCCGGCGCCGCCCTGCTCGCCGAGGAGCTGGCCCGCGCCACCGTGGTCAGGGGCGGCGAGGGCCCGCCGGCCTTCGTGCGCCTGGGATCAAAGGTCGAGTTCAAGGACCTGATGTCCGACCGGGTCCACACCGTCACCCTCGTCGCCCCCGCCGACGCCGACATGAAGCAGAACCGCCTGTCCGTCCTCGCCCCCGCCGGCGCCGCCCTCATCGGCCTGACCCCCGGCGACGTGTTCAGCTGGACGGTGGATGGCCGGCCGCGCCTGCTGGTCGTGAACCGGGTGGTGGAGCTGAGGGGCTAGAAAATCCTGTCATCCCGGCCGCCTGCGCGCGTCAGCGCGCCGGATAAGCGCTGCGCGCTTTCCGGGATGCCAGACAAAGACGGAGCCTAGTTCCCCGCCCGGGCCTGCCGCGCTTCCTTCTCGGCGAAGCGGGCGCCGGCGAGCAGGCTCTCCAGGCCACGATTCCCCTCGTGGCAGGCGTATTCGTAGATCTGCCCGTTGGAGGCCCGGAACTCGTACTCGCCGCCCCAGGGTTGGGCGTAGGTGTTGGGGTCCTCGACCGTGAAGCGGTAGAGCAGCCGGCCCTTGCCGGCCGGGCTGAACCGCTCGGTCAGCTTCAGGGCGGGCGAGGCGAGCCCGAGCGTCTGCGGGTGCAGGTTAGTGGTCTCGACCACCAGGGCGCCGTTCTCGTACCAGCCGATGGAATCGCCGAACCAGGCCGTGATCTCCGCCGGGCGGTGCTTGTCGTTCAGTCGCACCAGCCGCACGTCGTGGCTCATCTCGACCACGATCGCCACCGTGTCCTTGGCCTGCACGATCTGGATGTTGTTGTTGTAGAGCGTCGGCGTCAGCAGCGCCCCGTTGCGGAAGTTCTGGCTGACGAGGCAGCGCTCCGGCAGCGAGCGGTCTTCTGGATTGTCGAAGTTCCCGCCCTCGCCGCCGCGCGGGTCGTTGGCCGCCGCGATCTGGGCGGGCGTGGGCGGCTTGGGACCCTTGCCGGGCAGGTAGGGGATACGGCCGTCGGCGGGCACGGTGATCAGCGAGGTGCGCGGCTCGCCGCCCACCCGCATCACCGTCGAGCCGGGCTCAGTCCACTGGGCGTTGTAGTTGCACCAGCTGCGCCCGCCGCTGCAGTCGTTGGGCAGCTGCTCCACCGTCGCGTTCGGATCGGTGGGCTGGCGCGCCAGGGCCTCGGACTTGGCCGCCGCGCCCTCCAGGGCCGCCACCTCGGCCGGGGTCATCACCAGGCGGCCCTTGTACTCGGCCGGCCGCTCCCACCGGGTCATGGTGGAATTGGCCCAGATGCCTTCGAGGTTGGGGATGGCCGATGCGGCCAGGGCCGGCGCGGCGCAGGCGAGCACAGGGATGGCGCTGCCGAGCAAGAGCGCGAGCGAGAGCGACCGCATACCGAACCTCCCAAATCTTGTTTTTGTCAGGCGAGTATGCGCCCCCCAGCCCCGGCGCGACAAGCCGAGGGCGCGGCGGCTATGCTGGCGCCGACGAAAGTCTAGGAGCGCTGCGATGCACAGACGGGATTTCGGCCGCGCCCTGATCACAGGCGCGGCGGCGGCAGGCCTTGGCGGCGCGGCCCAGGCGGCGCCCGCCCGCCCCGCCGCGGACGCCCCCTGGCGCGTCTTCCCCGACCTGCCGGTCCAGGCCAGCCTGAATATCCGCACCGGCGGCGACTACTGGATCATCGTGGGGGAGGGCGGCCTGACCTCCAAGGTCAGCCTCGACTGGTTCAGCCGCATGAACGTGCGCCACCTGACCGCCAAGGGCGCGTCGCAGCTGTCGGCCACCGAGCTGTCGCTGACCAATCGCCTGGGCGACTTCCTCACCGCCGACGGGCCGTGGGACCTCGATCGCCTCAAACGCATGCAGGACGACTGCGCCCGGGCGAACATGGTGATGGAGGGCGTGCGCATGGACAGCGCCTATATCGTCATGAAGCCGGGCCCGGAGCGTGACCGCCACCTCGACGTGATCCGCGCCAACATCGTCAAGGCCGGCCAGGCCGGCGCCAGGCTGGTCAGCTATCACTGGACCATGGCCCCGATCCGCCGCAACCGCCGCATCGCCGGCCGGGGCGGCGCCACCTACGCCGGCTTCCGGCTGGAGCCGAACTGGCGCGACCTGCCGGTCGGCCCCGCCGGCCGGGTCTCGGCCGACGACTACTGGGAGCGGATCGACTACTTCCTAAAGGGCGTGGTCCCGGTCGCGCGGGAGGCGGGGATCCGGCTGGCCTGCCACCCCTACGACCCCGGCGGCCTGCCGCTCGGCTACATGGGCGTCGACCAGTGGGACGCGGGCGACTTCGCCGCCGCCATGAAGCGCTATGAGATGGTGGTCGACGACGTCCACAACGGCTTCACCTACGAGACGGCGGTGGCCGGCGGCGCGATGGACGACCCCAACGCCCAGCTGCCGCTGCTGCGCCACCTGGCGACGCGGGGCAAGATCGCCCAGGTCCACTTCCGCAATATCCGCGGGCGCAAGAACGACGCGGTCGAGACCTATATCGACGAGGGCGACGTCGACATGCTGGCCGTGGTGCGGGTGCTGCGCGACTGCGGCTGGGAAGGCTCGCTGCTGCCCGACCATGTGCCCGACGTGGAGGACAACCCCGTCGACCCCCGCAAACTGGCCAACTACGCCTATGCCTTCGGCTACATCGAAGGCCTGCTCCGCGCCGCCCGCAACGAGGCGGCGATGGCGCAGCGGGCCGCGCGCGGAGGCTAGGCGGGGCGCCTGCTCGACAACTTCATCGGCGCTCAGCGCTGTTGAGCTAAAGGCTCGACGAAAGGCTTTGGGCAGTGGGCGGCAATGGAGTGACCTCTCGGGTCGCGCCGAGCCTTGGCGGGTTTGATCTAGGCTGGCGGATGCGACAGATGGAATCATGGTTTCCTAGCCAAATGGATTCGGGAAATTGGGCTGTCGAATCGACCAAGGCGACCATCCAGTTCGCGGTGGAAGCTATCCGGGCGGTGATCCTGGTGAACGGAGGAGCGGCGGTAGCCATCCTGGCGTTCCTCGGAAACGCCGCCAGTAAATCGAGCTCAATCCAGCTGGACGTCGTGCCAATCTCGGCGGCGCTCGGTCATTTCGCTTTCGGCTTGGCCGGCGGTGTGGCCTGCGCCGCCTTCTCGTACCTTGCGCAGCTCTGCTATCTGCAAAACTGGGATCGGTCGGGAAGAGCGTTGCACGCCACCGCTATAATCAGCTGCCTCGCGGGCTTGGTCCTGTTTCTGGTCGGCGTGTTGACCGCCTCGGCCGGCTTCCGACCTTGAAAGCGCAAGAACTGGCGTCGGGTGCGTCAGGTGCAACGTTCGAGAATTGAGCTGGCTTACAGGCCGAGGCTTCCTCGTCCGAGGCGACAAGCATACTGGAGTTTGCCTGCGAACGCCTCCACATGTTAAGGGCATTCGATACCACTCGATGATATCACGCCCCATTAGCTCGCGACACGCCAAAACCTACGACGCAATCTTCGCCAGACCAGTTCGGAACGACGTTCGGTGGACCGCCATCGAGGCGCTTTTCCAGCACCTGGGTGCGAAGGTCACGGAAGGTAGTGGGTCACGTGTGCGCGTGAGTCTGAACGGTCAGCGAGGCGTCTTCCACCGCCCTCACCCTGGTGATCAGACGGACAAGGGCGCTGTCGGGTCGGTGCGCGCCCTTCTGGAGAGAGCATAGACATGAACACGATGAAGCACGCCGGCTACATCGCTAAACTGACGGTAGATGCGGACGTTGGGACCATCCACGGTGAAGTTATAAATACACAAGCAGTTCTGACCTTTTCGGCTTCGAATGTGGGCGACCTGAAGTCAGCTTTCGCCGACACTATTGCCGACTATGTCGCGTGGTGCGCAGAGGATGGGCTGGAGCCTGAGCGCGGCTATTCCGGTACAATTTCACTGCGTCTTCCTCCTGATCTGCATCGCCAGGTTGCCGAGGCCGCTTCCCTGGATCAGGCCAGTCTCAACGCTTTCATAGTTGCAGCACTGCAACGCGCAGTGACGGATGACACGCCCCCGAAACAAGCACAGCGCCTCGATCGGCAATGGGTCTTCACGGGGAGTCGTCCAGCCCAACCGGCACCTACTACTGTGAGGCCGGGAACGCTCATTCCTGAGGCAGAGCTGTTCAATATGCATGTCGTTCAACAGCATGGCTTCGAAATGGTCGAAACCAGCGTGAGTGCGGTGGGGGCTGTCGAAGCGAGGGTCACCCATTGACCAGCAGAATAAAGATTAATGGCGCGCTAGCCTGCGACGACTTTCGGCAAGAGATCGGCGGCAAAGTATCGCTTCTCGGGATCGTTGGGCCTCATATCGCGGTGCCGCATCTCCCCGGCAGCGTGCGCATCGCGTTTGGACTGCTCTTTGACGCTATTGAAGAGGGCGAGGTTGCTTTGAAGGTGCGCCTGAAAGGGCCGGGGACGGGAGTAGTCGCGGAGATGACTTTACAGTTCGAAATCGTCGGCGTGGGGAACGGTCTGATAGCAGGCATACCCCCAGTCAGTCTCCTGCTGAGCCAACCAGGAACGCTGCGTCTCGAGTACCAAGAAGAGGGTGGTCGTTGGAGGCGTATCCAGCAGTGGAAGATCGACTTGATCCAGGCCGCCGTCCCGCCCCGCCCCAAGACCCGAAAGCCGTCACGCAGTAAATCTAGCTAGTAGTTGACGCGCGTGCATAGCTGTCTGTCGGGTTGCATTCTTCACCTTCCCAATGTTCTCTAATCATCCCCGCTCCACCCCGCCTCGGCCTGCAGGGCCGCGCCCAGGGCGGCCGCTTCGCGGATGATCTGGCTGACGATGGGGGAGTGGCTGGCGGCGCGGGTGGCGATGGCGGCGTAGGTGAGGCGGAAGCTCCAGTCGAGGTCGATGCGTTTCAGCCGGCCGGCGCGCACCGCGTCCTGGACCACGAAGGCCGGGGCGACGAGGGTGGCGACCCCTTCGCAGGCCAGCTCGACCAGAGGATCCAGGTTGTTGCTGCAGTAGTGGAACAGGGCGGCCCCATCCATGCCGGGGGGCAGCAGGCGGGCGTTGGAGAACTCCCTCTGCGACACCCCCGCGCCGGGAAAGCCGGCGAAGCGGACCAGCGACACGTCGCGCTCGCCGACCAGGGGATGGTCGGGGTGGGCCACGGCCACGGTCTCGGCGGTCAGGACCTCGGTGGCGATCAGGTCGTCGCCGGCCACGTCCTCGCCCACCACGGCGATGACGAGGTCGAGGCTGCGGGCGCGGACCAGGGGCACCAGGCGGTCGCGGTCCAGCACCTCGATGTGCAGGCTGAGCGCCGGGTGCTGGCGCGCCAGGGTGCGCACGAAGCGGGGCAGGAAGGTCTGGCGCAGCGACGAACTGACCCCCAGCCGCACCATGCCCGCCTCGCCGCCGGCGACCAGTTCGGCGTCGCGGACGATCTGCTCGATCTCGGCCACCACCTCGCCGGACCGGTCGGCGATCAGTTCTCCGATGGGGGTGAGCTGCGAGCCGGCGGGGGTGCGGTCGACCAGCTGGACCTTGAGCCGGTCCTCCAGCCGCCGGATCGCCGACGACAGGCTGGGCTGGGACATGCCCATGGCCTCGGCCGCCTTGGCGAAGCTGCCGTACCGGCGCACCGCCAGCAGCTGGCGCATGTTGCGAACGTCCACGGCGATGGCCCCCCGCTATAGCCCCAGGCTATGGCCCCACAGAGTTAATCCGAATTCCCCTCAATGAGCCAGGACGGCTATCAGCGCCCCTCCCGGATAAGGCGCCGCTCCAGAGCGCCCGCCGCCGCCGAATGCGGCCGGCCGGGTTAACCCCGTCAGCCCCCGTCCCGGAGTCGGAGCCCATGCCGACCGTCCTCGTCGTCGACAATGACACCGCCCATCTTTCCGCCACCGAACGGACCCTGAGCGCCGCCGGCTACAAGGTCGAGATGGCCACCAGCGCCCGCGCGGCCCTGCGCGTCCTGGCCGCCGCCGACATTGACCTCGTACTGCTGGAGGTGATCCTGCCCGAGATGGAGGGGATCGAGGCCATCCTGGAGATGCAGCGCCACTGGCCCCACCGGCCGGTCATCGCCATGACGGCGGGCGGCGCGGTGATCACCGCCGACTACGCCCTGCAGCTGGCCAAGGCCGTGGGCGCCCGCTCCACCCTGTCGAAGCCGTTCTCGGGGGCGGAGCTGCTGATCGCCCTCAACGGGGCGCTGACGAGCGCCGCGGCCTAGCCGCCACAGTCGGTGCAGGCCGGTCGAGGCCCGGCGCTGTAGCCGCCGAACTGACATCGCTGCGTCGCACACACGATAATCGGCGCCGGTAGTTGGCTCCCCAACAAAGGGGACCTTCAATGAAATTCGCGCTCTTTTCCGCCGCCGCCGTCTGTTCGCTCGTCGCCGCCATGCCGGCCCTGGCCCAGGAGGGCCAGGTCGAGGAGGTGATCGTCACCGCGCGCGCCGGCGCCACCGAGCAGCGCCGGGTCGAGGCGAGCTACGCCATCACCACCGTGCCGCAAGCGACCCTGCGGCTGCAGTCGCCCCCCAGCGTGGCCGAGGTGCTGAAGAACGTCCCCGGCTTCTGGGTCGAGGCCTCCGGCGGCGTCGGCGGCGCCAACATCCGCGCCCGCGGCATCCCGATCGAGGGCACCGCCGCCCTCAGCCTGCAGGAGGACGGCCTGCCGGTGCAGCACGACGGCGGCCTGGGCTTCCTGAACAGCGACTTTTCCTTCCGCTACGACGAGGGCGTCGAGCGCGTCGAGGTGGTGCGCGGCGGCCCCTCGTCGATCTTCGCGTCCTATGCGCCGGGCGGGGTGATCAACTTCATCACCCGCAAGCCGACCCAGGCCTTCGAAGGCGTCGCCAAGGTCGAGGTCGGCGACTACGGCTACGGCCGGGCCGACCTGTGGATGGGCGCCGTGGTCGACGGGGTCCGGCTCGGCCTCGGCGGCTTCTACCGCAACAGCCAGGGCGTCCGCGACCCGGGCTTTACCGCCGACGACGGCGGCCAGTTCCGCTTCTCGATCGGCAAGGACCTGGGCGACCGGGGCTCGATCGACTTCAACATCAAGCACATCGACGACAACACCATCTTCTACCTGCCCGTGCCGCTCACCTTCGACTCCAAGGGCGACACCGCTGAGGTCCCGGGCTTCGACGCCCTCTACGGAACCTTCGCCGGGCCGGAGACGCGGAACCTGACCCTGCGCACCAACAGCGGGCCGTTCCCCTTCGACCTCAGCCGCGGCGCCGACCTGAAGCTGACCCAGTACACCCTGGACGGCCGCTACGAGCTCGGCGCCGGCTTCGAGCTGATCGAGAAGCTGCGCTACAAGGACGCCACCCTGGTCCGCGCCGGCCTGTTCCCCAACACCCCGCTCACCGCCACGGCGCGCATCGCCCAGGCCGTCGCCAGCGTGCCCGCCGCGCTGGGGCCCGTGACCGGCCGGCTGGTCTACGCCAACGGCCTGCAGCCCTTCGACACCGCCGGCCAGAACGGCAACGGCCTGGTGATGGACGCCTTCGTCCGCCAGCAGGACATCAAGCTCAGCGAGTGGATCAACGACACCCGCCTGCAGCGCCGCTTCGACTTCGGCGGCCAGTCGCACGACGTGGCGATCGGCTTCTACTACGCCGACGTCGAGGAGCGCTTCCGCCAGCAGGGCGCGGCGGTCCTGATCGACGTGCAGGACCAGGCGCGGCTGCTCAGCCTGACCGCCGTCAACGCCGCCGGCCAGACGGTGGCGACCTTCACCGAGAACGGCTTCTCCCGCTATGGCACCCAGTTCAACAACGCCGAGGGCAAGTCCAAGACCGTGGCCCTCTACGCCTCCGACGAATGGCGCCTGGGCTCCAAGCTGCGCATCGATCTCGGCTTCCGCTGGGAGCGGATCGAGTTCACGGGCCGCAACGAGCGCAGCGCGACGGTCAACCTGAACCAGTCGGCCACCGCCGCGGACGACAGCGCCATCGTCGGCACGGGGGTCTATGACCTGCTCGACCGCGAGTACGACGACTGGGGCGCCACCGCCGGCGTCAACTACCAGCTCCAGCCCGACTTCGGCGTCTTCGCCCGCTACACCAAGGCCTTCCGCCTGCCGTCCCTGGGCGATCTGATCACCAGCCCGACCCGCGTCGACGCCCGCCTGCAGGGCATCGACCTGGCCGAGGGCGGGGTGAAGTTCCAGCGCCGCCTGTTCTCCCTCTACGCGACGGGCTTCTACACCGGCTTCGACAGCCAGGGCTTCACCGAGACCCGGTTCGACCAGGCGACCAACGCCTTCGTCAGCCGCACCGAGTTCGCCTCGACCAAGGCCTACGGGATCGAGGTGGAGGGCATGGTGCGCCCGGTGTCGTGGTTCGACCTGACCGTCACCGGGACCCTGCAGAACCCCACGCTCGGCGACTTCATCTTCAACGAGCGGGTGGCCAAGGTGGCGGGCGCCTGCCCCGCGACGACCGACACGCCCACGGCCGGGGCCGACTGCCTGCGCCAGCGCGACTTCAGCGGCAACCAGCAGATCCGCACGCCCAAGATCAGCGGCCGGATCGTGCCGGGCGTCACCTTGCTCGACGGCAAGCTGCGCGTGCAGGGCGAGCTGCAGTATTACGGCAAGCGCTACTCCGACATCGCCAACACCCTGACCATCCCGTCCTACTACCTGGTCAACATGCAGGTGCGGTACGACTTCAGCGAGCGGCTGTCGCTGTTCGGCAATGTCACCAACCTGACCAACGAGATCGGCCTGACCGAGGGCAATCCCCGCGCCGGCCAGTTCATCTCGGGTGAGGCGGGCGCGCGCTACTATCTGGCCCGGCCCGAGCTTGGCCGCGCCTTCCGCGCCTCGCTGCTGTACCGCTGGTGATCCGCGCGCTCAGGGGACTGATCGGGGGGGCGGCGATCGCGGTCGCCGCCTTCCTGACCCCCGCCGCCGCCCGGGCGGCGCCGGACCTCACCGTTTCCGGCGTCATGACCGGGGCCGATCACGAGACCTATCGCGAGGTCCCTTTCGCCGTGCCCGCGGGGGTGACGGCGGTCACCGTCGAATTCGAATACACCGGCCGCGACCAGCGGTCGGTGATCGACCTGGGCCTGCGCGATCCTGAGCGGTTCCGCGGCTGGAGCGGCGGCAACAAGGCCCGCTTCACCGTGGCCGAGACCTACGCCACCCCGTCCTACCTGCCAGGCCCCCTGCCGGCCGGCCAGTGGCGGCTGATCCTGGGCGTCCCCAACATGAGGCCGGACGCCCGCGCCGAATATACCGCCCGCATCACCTTCGACGGTGGCCGGGGCTTCACGGGCTTCGCGGCCGCGCCGCTCAGGGCCGGGCCCGGCTGGTACCGGGGCGACATGCACCTGCACAGCGGCCACTCGGACGGCTCGTGCCCCTCGCGCAAGGGCGTGCGGGTTCCGTGCCCCCTGTTCAAGACCCTGGACGCCGCCGCCGCGCGCGGCCTCGATTTCGTGGCGGTGACCGAGCACAACGCCACATCCCACCACCAGGACCTGTTTGAGTTGCAGCCCTATTACGACGACCTGCTGCTGATCCCCGGCCGCGAGATCACCACCTTCAAGGGCCACGCCAACGTGTGGGGCGTGGTCTCGCCCCTCGACTTCCAGCTGGGAAGCCCCCGGGCGCCGGACCTGAACCACATCCTCGACGAGGTGGAGCAGGCCGGCGGCCTGATCTCGCTTAACCATCCGGGACAGCCGTCGGGCGAGCTGTGCATGGGCTGCGGCTGGACGGCGCAGACCGACTACGCCCGCATCCCGGCCATCGAGGCGGTCAACGGCGGTTCCCTGCAGCTGGGTGGGGCCGAGGGACCCCTGTCGGGCATCCCGTTCTGGGAGGCGCGCCTCAACCAGGGCCTGCATGTCACCGGCCTGGGCAGCTCCGACAACCACGACGCCGCCCGCGATCCGGCCGCGGCCGGGGCCGTGGGCGTCCCCACCACCGTGGTCTATGCCGACGCGCTTTCGCAGGCCGCGATCCTGGCCGGCGTCCGCTCGGGGCGGGTCTTCGTCGACATCGCGGGGACCCGCGACCGCATCCTCGACGTCGCCGCCACCAGTGGAGCGGCCAAGGCGGTCATGGGCGGGGGCCTCGCCGCCCCGGCGGGGGCCGCTGTGCGTCTCGACATCCGTGTCGCCGCCGCCGGCGGGGGACGCATCGCCGTCTCCGGGCCTGCGGCGCGGCTGTTGAGGGTGGACGGCGAGCCGGCGCTGGGCGCGGACGAGACCCGCCGCCTGACCTGGACCAGCGACGGCGCCCGCGGTTGGATCCGCGTCGATGTGCGGGGCCCGGATGGGGCGTTGTGGCTCCTGGGCAACCCGATCTATCTGAACTGACCGGGCGCCGCCCGCCTCGCGCGGCCCTGGCCGACTCTGTTAGACAGGGCCATGACCAAGCCGATCATCCCCCCGCCGTCCGGTCCCGAGGACGGCGGGCGCATCGTTGACGAGCCCCTGTCGGAGGCCCTGTCGCGGCGCTACCTCGCCTACGCCCTGTCGACCATCACCAACCGGGCCCTGCCCGACGTGCGCGACGGCTTCAAGCCGGTGCACCGGCGCATCCTCTACGCCATGCACCAGATGCGGCTGAACCCGCAGGCGGCGGCGCGCAAGTGCGCCAAGGTCGTCGGCGAGGTGATGGGCGGCTATCACCCGCACGGCGACGCCTCGATCTACGAGGCCCTGGTGCGCCTGTCGCAGGACTTCGCCCAGCGCTATCCGCTCGTCGACGGCCAGGGCAACTTCGGCAATATCGACGGCGATAACGCCGCGGCCATGCGCTACACCGAGTGCAAGCTGACCGCGGCGGCGCAGCTGCTGGTCGACGGCATCGACGAGAACGCCGTCGACTTCCGCCCCACCTATGACGGGCAGGACGAGGAGCCGGTGGTGCTGCCCGCCGCCTTCCCGAACCTCCTGGCCAACGGGTCCTCGGGCATCGCCGTCGGCATGGCCACCTCGGTCGCGCCGCACAATGTGCTGGAGCTGATCGACGCCTGCCAGCTCTTGCTGTCCAAGCCCGACAGCACCACCGCCGACCTCGTCGCCCTCGTGCCCGGCCCCGATTTCCCCACCGGCGGGGTGATCGTCGAGCGGCCGGAATCCCTGCTGGAGGCCTATGAGACCGGCCGCGGCGGGGTGCGGGTGCGCTGCCGCTGGGAGAAGGAGGACACCGGGCGGGGGACCTACCGCATCGTGGTCACCCAGATGCCGTACCAGGTGAAGAAGTCCCAGCTGGTCGAGCAGCTGGCCGAGCTGATCGAGAACAAGAAGGCCCCGCTGCTGGCCGATGTGCGCGACGAGAGCGCCGAGGACATCCGGCTGGTGCTGGAGCCCAAGTCGCGCACCGTCGAGCCCGAGGTGCTGATGGAGAGCCTGTACCGGCTCTGCGACCTGGAGGTGCGCTTCCCGGTCAATATGAACGTGCTCGACGCCACCGGCACGCCGCGGGTGATGGGGCTCAAACCCATCCTCCAGGCCTTCCTCGACTTCCGCCGCGAGGTGGTGGTGCGGCGCGGGACCCACCGGCTGGGCAAGATCGAGGCCCGGCTGCACATCCTCGAAGGCCTGCTGATCGTCTACCTCGACCTCGACGAGGTGATCCGCATCGTCCGCTTCGAGGACGAGCCCAAACTCAAGCTCATCGAGCGCTTCGAGCTGTCCGAGATCCAGGCCGAGGCCATCCTCAACACCCGCCTGCGCCAGCTCGCCAAGCTGGAGGAGATGGAGATCCGCCGCGAGCACACGGCCCTGACGGAGGAGCGCGACGGCCTGACCGCCATGCTGGCGTCGGACAAGCTGCAGTGGAAGCTGGTCACCGTCGGCCTCAAGGACGTGCGCGCCCTCCTGGCCAAGGACCCGGCCCTGGCCCTGCGCCGCTCCACCTTCGCCGAGGCCGCCGCCGTCGACCTGGACAGCGCCATGGAGGCGATGATCCCGCGCGAGCCGATCACCGTCATCCTGTCGGAACGCGGCTGGATCCGCGCCGCCAGGGGCCGGATCGAGGACCCGTCGGAGCTGAAGTTCAAGGAGGGCGACAAGCTCGACCAGCTGGTGCCCGCCGAGACCACCGACAAGCTGCTGATCTTCGCCTCGGACGGCCGCTTCTTCACCCTCGGCTGCGACAAGCTGCCGTCGGCGCGGGGGCAGGGCGAGCCCCTGCGCCTGATGCTGGAGGTCGACGACAAGGTGAAGATCGTCGCCATGTTCCCGCACAAGGCGGGCCGAAAGCGGGTGGTGGCCTCGTCCGGCGGCTACGGCTTCCTGCTGCCCGAGGACGACGCCCTCGCCAACCGCAAGGCCGGCAAGCAGGTGATGAACGTCGATGACGGCGAGGCGGTGATCTGCCTGGAGGCCGAGGGCGACCAGCTGGCCGTCATGGGCGACAACGGCAAGATCCTGATCTTCCCCCTCACCGAACTGCCCGAGATGGGCCGCGGCAAGGGCGTCAAGCTGCAGAGCTACCGCGAAGGCGGGCTGCGCGACGCCCTGGTGTTCACCGGCTCGGACGGCGCCTACTGGATCGACAAGGCCGGCCGCCGCTTCGACTGGGCGCAGTGGCGCGAATGGGTCGGCCGGCGGTCGGGGGCGGGGCGCCTCGCGCCCAAGGGCTTCCCGGCCAACAAGCGGTTCTGGCCCAAGTAGGCCGCCCTTCTCCCCTCCGGGGGAGAAGGTGGCCCGTCAGGGCCGGATGAGGGGGCGGTTCAGAAGGGACCGCCCAGCGTCACGCTCGCCCGGTACAGGTTGGAGATCTGCCGGATCGGCGGCTGGCCCGGGCCGGCGTGGAGCTGGTGCGCAAGCGGCGGGCGGAGGCGGCGCGGCTGAAGAAGCACAGGGCCGACGCCGAGGCGGCGTCCGTGCAGCGGCGCGGACGGCCGCGCTCCGAACTGGAGATGCGCCTGCTTCGAGACGGACTGAAGGGACCGGCCGCGGCCCCGGATCTTCGCGACTCCAGCTGACGCCGACAATCGCGAAGCTGAAACTTCTCCAAGGAGGATTATGAATGGCGTGCGCTTGCCGGCGCACAGATTGCGCGAAGATCACCGCCAGCTTGAACGATCGGGCGGAGCCCTGCTGGGCCGGCGGTGAGGCCGCGCGGCGCCAGCCGCCGGCGGCGTGACTGAAGCGTGGCTGGGCTCTTCGGGGAGGAGCGTGGGTGGCGGCGGCGGGTGGGGCGCGTTATTGGCGAAGCCGGCCGCCTCGCGGCTCTGCCTTCGTAATCTCGCTTTACTTGGGCGTATTGGCTTTGCTCACGATTCCCGCCACCCATTCGATGAGGGCGCCGCCTCGCGCTAAGACCCTGCCGATGATCAATCTATAAAGATACAAGCGAGCAAAGCGTGGACCGAACCGGTCTAAATCGAGTTGAAAGCGATGCTCGGCGTCGCCCAACAGTTCGTCCCGTCGGTCGGGGTTGCTGCAAAAAGCGAGGATGGCCATTGCTGTCTGCGGTGGCTTCGCTTGCGCGGGCATAGGCCGATAAACAATCATCCCACTTTTGATCGCCTGGCGGAGTGCGCCATACGCGAGATCGGAAACCACCGCATTAATAGAGACTTGGTCTTCCTCAGGACTTATTCGTAGTTGCTGCCTTAGCGACTCGACATCTCCATGGACGCGGCTTGTAATCTCATGAAATTCCGAAGGCGAGATGGGGAGGTTGTCAGTACCAACCATCTCGATTTCAGCGTTCCTGAGTTGCTTTAGAACGCGGGCCTTGATCGTTTCGATGTCATCGGATGGGTGGGCGGCGATCTGGTCCGCAAGCCAGATGCTGATCTCTGACTTCGTCCACGAATGCGAACTGCTGGCCATCTTCATGCCACCCGTGATGCCAATCGGCCGTTGGTGACGGCAGAATGGCGCTCCATGGTCCGCTGATATGCGCCGCTCCCTTCCGCACTCAGGAAGTAGAGCCGTTTGCGCCGACCGCCGCGGATCTGGGTCGGCTCGCCCCACCGTGACGTGACGTAGCCCTTGCGTTCCAGCCGCTCGAGAGCGGTATAGACGGCGCCCAAGGCTGGCAACCGACCAGTGCGCTTCTCCAGAGCCTCGGCGATCGTCACGCTGTAAGCGTCGTCGGGCTTGCTGATCATCGCCTCGACAATCTCAACCTCGAACGCCCCGAGGGTGTCACGAGCCATAAGTTCGTCCCCGCTAAACATTAACTGTAGGACAAATGGGGGAAATAAGTGAAATCGTCAAGTTGGGCGCGGCACGGCGCACCTGTGGCGGCGTTCATCCTGGGGGCGCTCTACACCTCTGCCGCCAAGGCGGTCCCGTGTGAAGGCTCACTGCCGGCTAGGGGCACGGTGGTCTCGGGTCCGGTGCGATACGTGGTCGACGGTGACGGCCTGTGTATGGGGACGTCGCCAGATCCGCAGACCTGGGTCGAGGTGCGCCTAGCCGACTTCTACGCGCCGGAGCTGCACGCGGCCGGCGGCGCCGCGGCCAAAGCCACGCTCGAGCGCCTGGTGCGGGGCGAATACCTGGTCTGCCTGGCCGGGCGAAAGAGCTACGACCGGGTGGTGGCCAGTTGCACCGTCCGCGGCCGGGACCTCGGCGACAGGTTACGCGCCGCCGGTGTCGTCGAGGGGGGCGAGGGCGGCGGCCCTGAGGCGTCAACCCGGCGTCAGAGCTTCGCGCGCACCACGCACTCCTGCAACTTCGGACGGATCAGGTTCAGCTCAAGCTCGACCTCGCGAGCAGAGGATTGAGTTTCGGCGATGAAGGCGAGAAGCTTCATTGCCTTTTCGTCGAGACGCGCGGCCGCGGCCTGCGCCTGCTTCTGCTCTTCGGTCTGCTCTGGCTTGTCCCCGGTATCACTCTCGGTCGACTCGCTCTGCTGCTCGGTGTTGGCATCATCGGGCGGAGTCTCAGCAGGCGGCGGCTTAGGCTTTTTGGCCTCCTCGGCAGCTTCAATTTCCGCCTGGATCGCTTTGATCTCGGCGACGGCCCCTGCCGGATCGAACGACCCGGTGGTGTTCAACCTCTGAGCCAAAATCCTTTCGACGGAGAAGAGCGCCGCCGAGACCATGTCAAAGTATTGCTTGTCCACGCTCACGGTGATCGGCGGAGGGCTTTGATTGAGCAAAGTCGATTTCAGGTTATTTGCAGTCGCCTCGAAGGCGGTGATCCCAACGGCTTCTGTCTTGATGCAGAGCAGAGCGTCGAGGGCATGATCGTAGATCTCCGCCTTTCGCTGTGGATCGAAATAGCCCTTCGTATTCGCTAGGGTTGCACCGGTCGCGCCGCCGATGATTGCCACGTCAGGTCCCGCGCCAAGAGCTAGCGCGGTCACCGTACCTGCCGCGACCAGAATGGCCGGCACCTCGAACCGCTGCCGCCCGTTAGCGACCGAGTGTGCCTGACACCGGTACACATAGATGAAGTTGTCGATCAGATTGCGAGCGCCTTCGACGTTCTCGCCGATGCCCGTGTTCGTGGGTTCAATCTGCGCTAAACAAGAATTAATGGCGACCGCCGTCGTTTTACCTGAGGCGGTCTGGGGCGTGAACGTCGTGCTGTTCTTAAGATTGACTACTGGCGGCGCGAAGCTGGTTGTCGCGCACCCGGTTGAGGTGAGCGCAAGCGCGCACACCGCCGCTATCTTTACCGCTTTCATCGTGGACCCCCGCCCCATTTGATTAACGAGAGTGTACTTCGCGTTGCGCGGAGTCCAGATGCCCGGAAGAGTTGTTTGATTTTGCCAGCTGCCTCGCTCCGCCAAACGCGGACGGGGACGGAGGCGCTAACGGATTCGCCGCGAGCGTAGAAACCTGCTCATCTTCCGGTGGAGCGGCGCGGGGGGCGCGCCGGCGGCTTGGGGGATTCGATGAGGGGTATGAGCGCCTGCGCTGTCGCGCTGGTCGGTCTGGCGGCCTGCAGCCAGGGCGAGGGGCCCGCGGGAAAGACGAAGGCGGTCGCGACAGGGCCCGCGGCGGTGTGCGCCTCGGAGGAGAGCGCTGCGACCCTGAAGAAGATCATCTTCGACAAGGCCCGTGACCTGGCCAGCGGCCCGTCCAAGCTGGCGATGTCGCGGGTGTCCGAGCTGTCCACGCTGAAGCTGGAGCGGCCTGTCGTCGACACCATCGACGAGGCCACGGGCAAGACCAGCTGCTCGAGCCTGATCCGCCTGACCTTCCCGGTTGGGGCGATCCGATCGCTTGGGGCCGACAGCCAGACGTCGTTCGAAGGAACCTACACGGTCCAGCCGGCCGCCGACGGAAGCGGCATGGTCTACGCCCTGGTCGGGGCCAACCCGATCATCGAAGCGATCGGCTATTCGGACTTCGACGAGTGGGCCAAGCGGTACGAGGCGGTGGCGACCCAAGCCGCCGCGCCGGCCGACACGACCGTCCCGACTGCGGTGAGCTCGCCGGCCATGGCCGCTCCGGTGGCGGTGGCCGCCAATCAGGCGCCGCCCACGCGTGTCGCGCCCAGGCCGACTGCGGAACCCGCGCCGGCGACGCCGTCAGCGCTGCGCAGCCCCTACGCGGGGGACGACAATCATGTCTGCGAGAACGGCGACCCGCAGGACCGCCGGACGATCGAGGCTTGCGACCGGCGGGACCTCGGGCAGAGCCGTTAAGCGCCGATGCCAGGCGGAATTGCGGACAGGATCGCGGCTGACGCCATCAGCATGGGCGCCACCGAATCCGGCCAGTAATCCTGCATTGAGCCAATACGCCCGGCGCCTAGTCATAGCCTGCTGACGATGGCGTCCTCGAGCTGGCCCGCCACCCAGTATTCGGCGCAGGCTTCGTCCAATTTTTCGACGTTGGCATTTCGCCCCCACCAGGACGGCGGCTCACCTGGAAGTGTCAGCTGGCCCGCACGGATGCCTAAGAAGCACAACAGGCCCGCGATCGAAAATGCGAGCGCCGCGCCAGCCGCCAGGATCTTGACGAACGGCGCGCCCGTCGTCTCGACCCCAACCTGGGCCGACAAAGCAGCCGCCGCGAGCAGTAGGGCGGCTACCTGGACGACGCACCTCATCCTGACGCGCCCCCTCATCCGTCGGCTTACGCCGCCACCTTCTCCCCCGGAGGGGAGAAGGGCAGGCGAGTAGGCCCGCGCCCGATGAACAGGGCCGCCCCGGCCGCGATCAGGGCCGCCGCGCCGGCCAGGACGAAGGCCTCGAGATAGGTCCCGGTCATGGTCCGCAGCACCCCGGCCATCAGGGCGGCGATGGCTGACCCGACCTGGTGGCCGGCGAAGATCCAGCCGAAGGCGATGGGGCCGTCCTCCTCGCCGAAGGCGGCGTTGGCCAGCTTGATCGTCGGCGGCACGGTGGCGATCCAGTCGAGGCCGTAGAACACCGCGAACAGCGACAGGCCGTAGAGGGTGAAGTCGGCGTAGGGCAGGTAGATCAGCGACAGCCCGCGCAGGCCGTAATAGGCGAACAGCAGGATGCGGGCGTCGAAGCGGTCGGTGGCCCAGCCCGAGGCGGTCGTGCCGACCATGTTGAAGGCGCCCATCATCGCCATCAGCCCGCCGGCCGCCACCGCCGCCATGCCGTGGTCGGAGCACAGGGCGATCATGTGCGTGGCCACCAGGCCGCTGGTGGTCAGGCCGCAGACGAAGAAGGTGCTGGACAGCAGCCAGAAGTCGCGATGCTTCGCCACCCGGCCGAGGACCGCGAAGGCGGTCGAGATCGGGTCGCCCCGGCGGTGCTCGGCCGGCGGCGGGTCGCCGGGGATCGCGCCCCAGGCCTCGATCCCGGCGTTGGCCGGGCGCTCGGGCAGGAACAGCAGCACCAGGGGAACCAGCGCCCCCATGCCGACGGCCAGCCACAGCACCACCGGCCGCCAGCCGTCGCTGGACGCCACGGCGGCCATGGGCGGCAGGAAGACAAGCGAGCCGGCCGCCGCCGAGGCGGTGAGGATCCCGGTCATCAGGCCGCGGTGAGCCACGAACCAGCGGTTGACCAGGGTGGCGGCGAAGACCATGGCCACGCCCCCGGTGGCCAGGCCCGACATCACGCCCCAGGTGACCACCAGCTGCCACGGCTCAGTCATGAACAGGCTGAGACCCGTGGCCAGGGCCATCAGGCCGAGCGCCGCGGCCATGGTGCGGCGCAGGCCGAAGTTCTGCATCGCCGCCGCGGCGAAAGGACCGACCATGCCGTAGAGGAACAGGCCGATGGCCACCGCCGCCGAGATCGTCCCCCGGTCCCAGCCGAACGCCTTCTGCCACGGGATCATCAGCACGCCCGGCGCCGACCGCAGCGCCGCCGTCGCCATCAGGCAGACGAAGGCGATGGCGAGGACGACGAAGGCGTAGCGCTGGCCGAACGGCGCGGTGCGGATCATGGCTGCAGCCTGAGCTTAGCGGCGTCCCGCTCCAAGCCTGAAAGCGTCGTTTTCGGGCCCAGTCCCGACATTGCCTCTGTTCAGATCCTCCCCAGGCCTCTTGTGGCCGGGGGAGGGGGACCAAACGAAGTTTGGTGGAGGGGGCTGCAGGGCGCCGCCAGGGCCAGCTTCACGCCTCGCGCCCTGCAGCCCCCATCCTCCGGCTTCGCCGAGTACTTCCCCTCTCGCGGAAGAGCGCGGGGGAAGATCTTGGCGCGGCGCCCTATAACAGGGGCCCATGACCCCCGTCCGCCGCGACCTGTTCGAACTGCTGCGCCTGGCGGGGCCGGTGATCGCCACCCGGCTGGGGGTCATGGCCATGGGCCTGTCCGACACCGTGGTCGTGGGCCGCTATTCCACCGTCGAGCTCGGCTACATGGCCCTGGGCTGGGCGGTGACCGCGGTGGTGCTGACCACGGGGATGGGCCTGCTCTCCGGGGTGCAGGTGATGACCGCCCGCGGCCATCCCGCCGGCGCGGTGCTGCGGCGGGGCCTGGTCTACGCCTTATGGGTCGGGCTGGCGTCCAGCGCCGCCGTCTATGCGTTCGGCCCGGCCTTCCTGCGCCTGACCGGCATCGAGCCGGACCTCGCGGCCGGCGCCGGCCGGGTGCTGCGGATCTTCTGCCTGTCGCTGCCCTTCTCCCTGCTCGGGGTGGTGCTCTCGTCGTGGCTGGAGGCCCTGCGCCGGCCGGTCCTGGCCATGGCCGCCATGTGGTTCGCCAATGTCGTGAACCTGGGCCTGCTGCTCCTGCTGGTGCCGGGCGGGTTCGGCCTGCCTGCCTTCGGCGCGCTCGGCGCCGGCTGGGCCACCTTCGGAGCACGGCTCAGCCTCGTGCTGGTCGCCGCCGCCCTCGTCGCCGGCCTGCCGCAGGCCAGGGCGCTCGGCGTCTTCACCCGACCGGCGCGCGACAGGGCCGCGGAGGCCGAGCAGCGGCGCATCGGCTACGCCACCGGGGCGGCCTTCTTCGTGGAGACCGCCGCCTTCTCGGGCATGAACATCGTCGCCGGCTGGGTCGGCGGGCTGGCCGTGGCCGGCTGGGCCATCACCCTCAACGTCACCGCCATCATCTTCATGGCCCCGCTGGGCCTGTCGACCGCCGCCGGGGTGCTGGTGGCCAGGGCCTATGGCGCCGGCGACCACGCCGGGGTGGCCCGCGCCGGCGCCCTGGGCTTTTGCGTCACCGTCGGCCTGCTGGTGGTGGTCTCGGCGGCCGTGTTCGCCTTCGCCGGCCCCATCGCCGGCCTCTACACCACCGACCCGGCCCTGACGGCCCTCACCGCCGCGGCCCTGGTCCTCGGCTGCCTGTTCTTCGTCGCCGACGGGCTGCAGGTGGTCGCCGCCCAGATGCTGCGGGCCTGCGCCGACGTCTGGCTGCCCACCTGGGTCCAGATCGCCAGCTATGCGGTGGTGATGCTGCCCCTGGGCTATGTCCTGGCCGTTCCTGTCGGCTGGGGCCTGTCCGGCATCCTGTGGGCGGTGATCGTGGCCAGCTTCATGTCCGCCGGCCTGCTGGTCGCCCGCTTCACATCCCTGACGCGAACAAGCTGATCGAAGCTTTGCCGTTGCTGTAAGTCTTGGCGGATGACCGATTCTGTCCCTGCACCGATCTTCCAGCTCGTCTACGTCAGCGACGTCTCGCCCGTCGCCGCCCTGACCCTCGAGGCGACGATGCACGAAATCCTCCTCGTCTCGCATCGCCGCAACGGGGCGGACCGGATCACCGGCCTGCTGATCTCCAATGGCGCGTGGTTCGTGCAGATGCTCGAGGGTGAGGAGAACGCGGTGCGCGCCTGCTACGCTCGGATAGAGGCCGACGTGCGCCACGCCGCGCCGACTGTGCGCCTGCTGCGCCCGGTGGCCGAGCGGCAGTACAGCCGCTGGTCCATGTGCGGCCTGACCCTGTCGTCCCTGGAGGACCAGTTGCTCGGCGCGCCCGACATCGCGCTGGACATCCGACAGATGGCCTCCGGCGCCCTCACCGCCATGCTGAAGCGGGTCGCCCACCGCTACGGGGCCGAACTCGACAGCCTGCATGCCAGTCTGGGGGCCGAGGTCGCGGCGACGCGCGACTGGGCCCAGGGCGGCGGACCGCCCCGCTGGGCGTGAGCTAGCGCTCGCTGGCCGCCAGCAGGCGCCAGCCGCCGGGCTTGAGCACCTCCAGCGGATTGAAGCGGGCCTTGTAGGCCATCTTCTCGCTGCCGAGCACCCAGTAGCCGAGGTAGACGTAGGGCAGGCCCGCCGCCTCGGCCTGCACCACATGGTCCAGGATGATGAACGAGCCGGGGCTCTTCCGGGCGATCGTCGGGTCATAGAAGCTGTAGACCAGCGACAGGCCGTCGGCGAGCACGTCGACCAGGGCGCAGGCGACCAGCTCGCCCGGGCCGTCGTCCTGGCTGGCGGTGCGATACTCGATCAGGTGGGTTCGGACGGCCGTGTCCTCGACCATGGCGACATAGTCGTGCCAGGTCATGTCGGCCATGCCGCCCTCGGCGTGGCGGGCCGAGAGGTAGCGGCGCAGGAGGTCGAACTGCTCCAGCGTGGCCTCAGCCTCGACCAGATAGCGTTCCAGGTCGGCGTTGCGGTCGAGCACCCGCCGCTCGGAGCGCGAGAAGGGATAGGCTGCGGCGGGGATGCGGGCGGACACGCAGCCCTCGCAGTTCTCGCAGGCCGGGCGGTAGGCGATGTTCTGCGACCGGCGGAAGCCGACCTGGGTCAGGGCGTCGTTGACCGACGCGCCTTCGGTCAGCGGCAGGTGCGCGAACACCTTCCGCTCGTCGCGTCCAGGCAGATAGGGGCAGGGGGACGGCGCCGTCAGGAAGAACCGTAGCTGGCGCGTCGCGAAGTGCTGGGTCACAGAGCTATCGGGTTCCCTTCAAGTCCAAGCCCTGGATGGGATTAGCACTTACCCAGCCCAAGGCCGCAAGCGATTCAGTCGCGGCGACGCGTCATGGCATATGGTCCGGGGGCAGGACCGGCTTTTCACGCAACAGAACGATGGCGATGCGGCGGTTGCCCGGCAGGGTGGGATCGTCCGGGAACAGCGGATCGGAATTGGCCTTGCCCGCGACCTGGTAGACGCGGTCGGGATCGACGCCCGCGTCCTGCAGCACGCTGCGCGAGGCGTTGGCGCGGGCGGACGACAGGGCCCAGTCGTCGCCGACCCCGCCGCCGACGTTGGCCGAGGTGTGGCCCGATACGGTGACCCGGTTGTGCAACTGGTTGATCACCTTGGCCACGGCGCGCAGCAGCAGGCGCGCCCGGCCGTTGGGCCGCGACGAGCCGTTCTCGAACATCGAGCGGCCTTCCTGGTCGATCAGCTGGATGCGTAGGCCTTCAGGGGTCTCGTCGACCAGAACCTGTTTCGACAGCTCGGCGAGCTCCGGCATGTCC